>NZ_JBDPMH010000038.1:0-72923 GCF_039871735.1 Plantactinospora sp. B24E8 | reverse complement strand
CGCGTGCACAACGACGACCCGAAGCCGTTCGTGTGGACCGCCACCGCCGAATCGATCCTGGCCAAGGTCCGACGTGGACGAGTAGCCCTCCAACAAGCGACTACTCAAAACTGAGACAGAACACTAGCTTCGGCTCCGGCCCGGATCCCCGGGCCGGAGGGCCGACAGCACCAACAGGCCCCGGTCGCGGAATGCGGCCGGGGCCTGGTCGTCTCGTTCGCCGCCTCCGTCGGAGGCGCCGGTCGACCCGGCGGCTCCTGGGTCAGCGGGTCGGCCAGGTGCGCCAGTTCTGCCAGGAGCGGCTCGGGGTCGGACCCCGCTGACCCTGGTAACGCGACCCGTAGACGGCCGAGCCGTACGGGTGCTCGGACGGCGACGAGAGCCGGAAGATGCAGAGCTGTCCGATCTTCATCCCCGGCCAGAGCCGGATGGGCAGGTTCGCCACGTTGGAGAGTTCCAGGGTGACGTGCCCGGAGAATCCGGGGTCGATGAAGCCGGCGGTGGAGTGGGTGAGCAGCCCCAGCCGGCCCAGCGAGGACTTGCCCTCGAGCCGGCCGGCGAGCTGGTCGCCGAGGGAGATCACCTCGAGCGTGGAGGCGAGCACGAACTCGCCCGGGTGCAGCACGAACGGCTCACCGTCCGGCACGTCGACCAGCGAGGTCAGGTCGTCCTGCTGGACCCCCGGGTCGATGTGCGTGTAGAGGTGGTTGTTGAAGACCCGGAACAGCCGGTCGAGCCGTACGTCGATGCTCGACGGTTGTACCAACGCCGGTTCGAACGGCTCCAGCGCGAGTGCGCCGGCCTTGATCTCGATCACCAGGTCGCGGTCGGAGAGCAGCACCGTGCCACCTTAGCGAGTCAGTGCGCGGACCAGCGCCTCGGCCGGCCTGGACCAGTGCCTGCGGTGGGCTCGGACCAGCGTCTGCGGTCGGCCCGGGAGCCGTGCCCGGGCCGGCGCTGTGGCCGTCCGGACCACCCGGTGCGGTCGTCCCGGATGGCGGGCCGCCCCGGCGGGTCGGGTAGGTGATCGAACGTATGTTCGATAGAATGACGACATGGCATCCTGGTCCGAATTCGCCGCTGACGAGCCCAACCTCGCCGGCGCGATCCGCGCCCTTCTTCAGCAGTACGGGCCGGGTCTCGGCTATCTGGCGACCGTGCGCGCCGACGGTGGGCCGCGCGTGCACCCCGTCTCCCCGGTCATCACCGACGAGGGACTCTTCTGTTTTGTCGTCGACTCACCGAAGCGTCGCGACCTCGAACGCGACGGGCGGTACGCGTTGCACTCGTTCCCGCCGGAGGAGAGCGACGACGAGGCGTACGTCGCCGGCCGGGCCCGGCCGGTGACCGACCGGGCCCGGATCGAGCGGCTGGCCAGCAACCTGCGGGCGGCACCCCAGGTCGACTGGCGGCTCTTCGAGTTCACCGTGGACGTGGCGATGCTCGCCCGGCACGGCAGCAACGGCGCCACCCCGCTCGCCGGCGACGACGCGGCCCGGCCGGCAGTCCAGGTCTGGCTCGACCCGTCCAGCGCCGCCGGCAGCGTCAGCACCCGTGGCGGTGTCGGTTCCCGGCGACGTGGTCGTCGTCGGCTCCTGGCCGAGGAGGAGGCACTGCCCGCCGCCTGACGCTGCCGCCCGCCTGACCGCGAGCCGCGTCCGGTGGTCAGTGGCGCGGCTCGCGGTACGCCATCCAGGCCTTCACCATCCGGAACATCTGCCCGACCGTGAACTCGCGCATGCACGAGTCGACCGAGTAGTCCATGAAGTTGTGGACCGGGTCGCGGCCCCACCGGGTCGGGCAGCTGTCCCGGCCCACCGGGCAGCCGAAGCCCGGTTCCGCCTCGGCCGGGGTGTCGTCGACGTCGTCACCCCGGCCGACACAGCCCTGCTGGAAGGTGTGGTAGAGGTTCAGCCAGTGCCCCACCTCGTGGGTGGCGGTGTCGCCCTCGTTGTACGACTTCTCCGTACCGCCGGGCAGCGACTCGGCGAGGATCACCACCCCGTCGTACGGGTCCAGTTTCCGCTCCGGGAAGGTCGCCCAGCCGAGCAGGTCGTCGGCGAGCAGCCCGGTGTAGATGTTCAGGGTCGCCTTGCCGCCGACCCGCAACGCCCGCTTCATCTGCACCTCGGCCGGGCTTTCCGAGACGATCGGATACCAGGCCGGATTGACCACGCGGTTCACCTTCTTCAACCGGAACCGGAACGGTGTCCAGGCGCCACCGGTCCGGCCGGCGAAGGAGTCGTTCAGGACCTTGAGCTGTGCCTCGATCATCGACTGCGGGATGTTGCCGCCGGCCCGGGTGCGGTCCTTCGTGACGACGTGGAAGACCACGTCGATCGTGGTCCGGATGGTCTGGTGCAGGGCGGGCGGGGCGATCCCCACCTGCTCGGCGTACGTCGCGTCCAGGTCCCGGTCCCGCTCGGCCGCCTCGGCCGGGGTGAGCACGTTCGGCTCGACCGCGTACGGGCTGCCGGGGCGCGCCTTCGCGGTGGTGGAGTGCCTGCCGACCGGGGTCGGGTGGTCGACGTCCGGGTCGACGCAGTCGGAGCCGCTGGTGCCGCCCGAGGCGACGGAGCCACCAGGGCGACCGGACGCGGCGGCAGGGGCCACCGGCACCGTCGTGGAACCGAGCAGGAGTACGAGCGCGGCGGTCGTGACGCCGAGCAGGCGTACCGACCGTCGATGTGTGTGCAACGCCATTGCCTCACCCTTTGCCTCCGCACAGTGGCCATATGACAACTGAGTGCCACTGTTGCAAGTGGGGCGGACGTTACCTGTGGGCCTGACCTTTACAAACGACCACTTCCGGCGTGGTTTCGGCAGACCTGTGACCGACGGACAGCTTGTCCGCAGCCACGCCGGAACCGCCCCCGGTGAGTGCGCGAACGCCGTCAACCAGGTACAGTGGGGGCCGCTCGCGGGTGTAGTTCAATGGCAGAACATCAGCTTCCCAAGCTGACAGTGCGGGTTCGATTCCCGTCACCCGCTCCACGAGCCAAGGCCCAGGTCAGAGAGCATTCTCCGATCCTGGGCCTTCGCTTTTGTGGATCACTATCCGGCCGTCGTGCCCCCTGCGTGCCCCTCCGGTTTCGCGTGCCCTTCCCTGCCCTCCGTCGTGTCGTCGGCAGGGTCGGCGGGCGCCTCGTCCTGGTCCCCGTTGCCGGCGCCGTCGATGGGCTTGCGCGCGTCCTCGACGAACTTGCTCAGCGCGTCGGCGATCTTCCGATCCCGGCCAGCCGTCTTGTGCAGGTAAATCAGCGCGGCCCGCGTCGTCGAGTGGCCCATCCGGTCCATCAGGTCCCGCAGCGTCGCGCCGGTCTCCGCCGCCCAGGTGTTCCCGGTGTGCCGCAGATCGTGGAAATGCAGATCCGGGATGCCCGCTTCCGCCGTTGCCTTGCGCCAGTGGTCCTGGAAGTTCGACCGGCGCAGCGGCCCGTTCTTCGGCCCGACGAACAGCAGCGCTTCCGGACCCTCCCCGGTGAAGTTCGCCAGGTGCCGGACGACATCGGGCAGGCAGATGTTCGGAATGGTGACGACCCGGACGCTCGCGTCAGACTTCGGCGGGCCGAAAACGAGTTCCGCCGTGGGCAGCTCGACGACCGACCGCTCTACCAGCACCGTCCCGTTGACCGTGTCGACGTGCTTCCGGGCCAGCGCCGCCAACTCACCCCAGCGCAGCGAGTTGAAACAGGCCAGCAGCACCAGCGCGCGATACCGCTTCGGCACCGCATCCGCGATGGTGAACACCTGCTCGATCGTCGCCGTGGGCCGCTCCGGACTCTTCTCCTGGCCGGCACCGGGGATCTGGCACGGGTTCTTCGTGATCAGCCGGTCGGATACCGCCGTGTTCAGGATCGACCGCAGCAGCCGGTACGCCTTCGCCACCGTCACCGGGCCGACGCCGGCATCGAGCAGTTCTCGCCGCCACTTCCGGAGCCGGGGCGTGGTGATCTCGGTCAGCGTCAGTTTGCCGAGAGCCGGGGCGATGTGCAGCCGCAACAGCCCTTCGTAGAGCACGACCGTCTTGGGCCGCAGCTTTGGCCGCTCCCGAATCCACGCCTCGCCGTACGGGAGCAGGGCAACCTTGCCCGCTTCCGGGTCCAACCAGTCGCCCCGGGCGATCTCCGCTTCCTTTGCCGAAAGCCAGAGATCCGCGTCCCGCTTCCGGTCGAAGGTGTCCGGCGCCGGCCGCAGTACGCCGTCCGGTCCGGGGTACCGCACCTGATAGCGCCCGGATGGGAGCTTCCGAACTCGCCCGAAGTGCCGCCGCTTTGGCATCAGGCAGCCCTCCGCATGGTGACCAACGGAGCCGCCGGGGCGACCCGGCCGGCGGCGACGAACGCGGCCAGCGCCGCCGGTTCGATCCGGACGTGAGCGCCGAGCTTGACGTACGCGATCCGCCGTTCCTCGATCAGCCGCCGTACGAACCGAGGCGAGGTACGCAGCCGCTCCGCCGTCTCTTCGACCGTCATCAGGTTGTCCACAGTGTTCATGCCTCCCCGTTTGCCGTCGTGCTGGTCGCGGTTGCCGAAAGGTTGGGTGCGATTCCCTGGGCGGCTCGGTCCTTTGCGGCGAGGAGTTCGGTACGCCACCGGGCGCGTTCGGAGATGGCGCGCATGAGTCGGTGTGCCATGGGGCCGACGTCGGGGTCGTCGGGTCGGGCGAGTTCCCAGGCGTGGTGGACCCGTTCGGGGTTGTCGCCCTGGCCGTCGCGTGCACCGGCTGAGTCGGTGGTGACGCCGAGGAGCGCTTTCACCCAGGCGCGTGCGTCGTGTTTGTGGTCGGTGAGGGTCTTACCGGACCAGTCGCGGGAGATGAGGATGCGTCGACCGCCGATGCCGAGGGTTTCCCGCTGGTGAACCTTGCCCTTACACCGTCCGGGCTTGAGCTTGGCGTGTGCCTTCTTCGGCTGGACCCCGAAGAGCAGCCAGTTGGCGCACCGATCGGTGCACGGGGTGATCTGGAGTTGCTGCCAGAGCCGGTCGAGGTGGCGTTGCTGCCGGTCGGTGGCGATCTTGTGGCAGTCGCCGGTGGCCTTGGTGATGTACTTCGTGATGTAGCGGATCGTCCGAGCTGCGTCGTCGGTGCCGGGCATGACGCCGCGTGCGTCGACCTGCTTGCCGAAGCGGACGACGTGCACGGGTTCGGCGTCGGGGTCGGAGTCGATGGCGTCGAGCGCTTCGCCCCAGGCGGCCAACGGCTGCCGGGTGTCGGGGTCGACCCACGCTTCCGCCTGCTCGTCCCAGACCGGGGGCCGGTCGCGGGTGTAGCGCTGGACATCGGTCGACGGCCACCACACCTGGTGGTAGGTGGCCGCCGCCACGGTGCGCAGGACGTCGCGGGGGATGGTGCCCCGGATGGCGAAGTGCGCGTGCGGGGCGAGCCGGCGTTGCGGCTCGACGCATCCGGCGTACTGGACGTTCCAGCCCTCGCAGCGGCGGAGGTTCTGCCAGAACCGGTCGAGGAGTCGGGGAAAGTGGACGGCGTCCCAGGCAGCGCGCCGGTAGTCGTACCGGTCAGGGTTGACCGGTGTGCCGTCCGGGCGGACCGGGCCGTAGGAGTCGAGGGTGACGGTGAGCCACATCGACGGCCGGTAGGTCGAGCCGTCCGGAGCGGTGTACGTCTTGCCAACCGTGCGAGGTTCGACCTTGCGCCGGGGGAGGTCGGGTGCGTCCTGCCGCCGCCGGGTGGACCGCTTGCGCCGCTTCCCGGTGTCGTCGTCGCCTTGGACGTCGCCGCCGTGGGGTGGACCGACCCGCCCGCGTAACCCTTCGGCGGTGATGGCTTCTTCGACCTCGCGGATGGCGTCGTCGATGTCGGCGACCTGGTCCCACTGGGAGGCGCGGCCGGCTTCGTCGCGGCTGTATTCGAGGTGCGCCCGCAGCACGATCAGCGCTTGCTGTTCCTCGGTCGCGGGTGCGGGTCCGGGCGTGGGTTCGTCGGGACGGTGCCAGCCTTCCCGGATCTGTGCCTGCCGCAGCCGCCGGTTCTTCTTCGCGCAGGCCGGACACTTGTCTTCCCGGGTCGCGCCGCAGGGCAGGTCGATCACCTCGGTGAGGCCGGTGTCCAGGTCGGTGCGGCGCATGGCGAGGGGGCGGATGCAGACGCCGTACTCGGTGGCGACGTCTTTGAGTACGTCGACTGCCCGGGGCAGGCCCATCCGCGCCGCCCGCGATCCCGGCCGAGGTGCCTCCGGGGTCGGGGTGGACGGGTCGAGGCCGGGGAGAGTTGGGGCGGTCATCGGGCGGCCCCGACGGTGCGGGCGGGGTGGACGACGCCGAGAGGGGGCAGCACCGTCGACGACCCAGGCCGAGCCGGGCCGGCGGGTACGGGTGCGTAGACGACGGGCTCACGCTGCCGGACCGGTTCCGGGTCGACCATCACTGGCACGGGTACGGGGTCGGGTTCGTCGACGACTTCCGGCGCCTGCTTGTCGACGGTGGCCGGTGGGGCGACGGCGGGTGCGCTGGAGAGGACGACTTTGACCAGGGCGAGGAAGGCGAGGGAAGGGACCGCGGCCACGATCCAGCCCCAGACGGACGGTTCGGCTTCGGCCACCTGGGCGGCGAGCGACAGGATGGCGAAGCCGACCAGGAGCACGGCGACGAACCCGACGGGACGACCGGCCCGACGTCGGGAGCGGATCTCAAGGCCGAGGTAAATCGCCATCAGCTCGACGGCTACGGCGTTGGCCCAGCCGATCCAGTCGGGTTGCCCGTGCGCGACGGTCAGGTCATGTACGTGGGTGAACGCGGCAGCGCCGGCCATCCCGCCGATGGCGAGGAGGATCAGCACCTTGACCGCGCTTTCGGCCCGTTGCCGAAACATCGGCGGGTTGGCGGCCGGGTGGGTGGCGGCCGGGTGGTTGTGGGGTGGCATGGCTGGTTACCTCCGGGCCGGTCGGATGGTGGTGCGGATGTGGTCGGGTGGGTCGCCGAGGGTGGCGACGGCTTCGGACAGGCAGCGCCACAGCGCCCACGCCTCCCCGTCGGTGAGGTACATGCGCCGCCGGCCAGCGCCCACCGCGAGGTAGACGGGGTAGGGGTCGGCCCGGTCGACGTCGACCCGTACCGACACCGCCGTCGTCGTGCCGGAGTCGTCGTTGGGGGTGCGGAGGCGGTAGAACCGGCGCCCGTTCATCTCGGTCACGCCCGCTCACCCCCATCCCCGTCCCGGTCCCGGTCGCGGTTGAGGAGGTTCAGGAGCGCGTCAGGCAGCAGCGGCCCCGAGGCGCGTTGGCGGGGTAGGGCGGTCCGGGCGGGTTCGGGGGCGGTTTCCCGGCCGACCTGGGCGAGGATGTCCGCCGCGTCCGCCGGGGCCGGGTACTCCCGGGCCATGGTGCGGATGTCGTCATCGGAGATGTACGAGAAGCGGACCCGGACCGGGTCGGGGGTGCCGTCGAGGATGACGTACCCGACACCCTTCGCCCACCTGGGCATCTGATCCGCCAGCGCGCCCCGGTTACGGGCACCGTCGCCGAGGACCATATCCACCTGGGCGGCTTCGGTCAGCCCGAGCGCGATCCTCGTGGGGAACAGGTCCCGGAACGGCAGCACCTCCTTACGCGGGTCCTGCAACGCCGCCACGACCAGCACACCGACGCCGGCACCCTGGGACAGCAGCAGGCCCAGCGATGCGGCGATCCGCTTCCGCAGCTCCGCGTCCTGGAGGTAGGCGGTGAGTGCGGCCATCTCGTCGACGACGACCACGATCAGCGGGTCGGTGGTGGTGGGTGTGTGGACGCGGACGTTGCCGGCCAGGCGGGTTTGCCGTTCGCGCATGACGGTCACGGCTTCGTCGAGGAGGTCGGCCATGGCTTCAAAGGACTTGCAGGCGAACCGGGCGAACATCGGCCGACCGAGGGCGAACTCCATCCCGCCTTTCGGGTCGATCACCCACAGCCGCACGAGCCCGAACGAGACCCCGGCCGCCAGCGACCGCACGAGGGACCAGAGGACGGAGCCTTTGCCGCGCCGGGTGGCGCCGCCGACCAGGACGTGAGTGGCCAGCAGGTGCAGCCGCCACGTCGACAGGTCCTCCCGCCGCGCCAGCGGCAGGCCGGTGAAGTCCGGGACTGGCGGGACCGGGAACGGGGGCACGACGGTGCGCAGGGCGTCGGTGCGGACCAGGACCAGGTAGACCACGCTGGGCCGGTCCCGGAACCGGACCCGATCCATCAGCCGCAGTAGCCACGCCCACCGGCCCACCCTGGTTGGCGGGTCGTCGGGATGCTCGGAGTAGACCCGGGCGTGACGGCGCCCGAACGCGTACGCCAGATTCGCCGTGACCTGCTGGAAGTCCTCCGGGGTCTGGCCCCGCACCATCCGCACCGTCAACACATCCAGCGCCGGATCCGACCGCACCGCCAGGAGCCGAGGCAGGACAGTTTGGTGGTCGTAGGTGGCGGCCAGGCCGCACAGGGTCATCGCCTCACGCCACACCCGCCGGTAGACGAACACCCGACGCAACCAGCCCAACAGCGGCCCCGCCAACCAGGTCCACCAGGAGGGTTCGTGCCGCCACCGCCACACCGCCGACACCGCCGCAACGGAGACCAGCAGGGTGACCAGACCAGCCCAGCCGTGCTCGACATACACGGCCACGAGTAGCCCGGTGGTGCCGGTGGCGACCGGGTGGCGAAGGCACCACCAGGTAGCCCGCCCAGACCACCGGGCGAGCAGGCCGAGGATCACCGCCCAGAGGGGGAGTTCGAACCGCTTCGGCCGGATCACCATCAGATCCCCGGCCGACGTCAACACGACCTCACCCCGAGGCCGCCGCCCGATCATCGGACACCCCGCAACGACACGAACCGACCCAACGAGTCCCGGACCGCCGGCAACGGCAACACCAACTGGTCGACACACAACGGGCACCGGCCGTCTTCCCGGTCGGTCGGGTCGAACCGGGACTGACACACACCACACCGCACCCGCGCACGGGCAGGCAGGCGCCTACGCTTGGACACGTCAAAGACCTCTCTCCACGAGCAGGGGGAATTTGGCAAAGAGAGGGGCGGGGCTGACGTCCGCCAAGACCAGACAGCCCCGCCCACCCAAAAACGGTCAGGCCGCCGCCGCAGAGTCGCGAGACACACCCGCCGGGGCACGCATCCCCGTCGCCCGCAGCGAATACGCCATCCGACCGTTGTTGGCCACGTACGGCGTGACCGTCATCCCGTCGAACTCGACCGCCTCGAACGGCGTACCGGTCGGCGGTACCGGCTGGTAGTCAGCCGAGATCTTCACCGTCGTCTCCCGCGACCGCTTCCCCAGTTCCGGGTCCAGGTCCATCACCCGCACCTGCCACACCCGCTGGCCAGTCACCTTGTCCTTCGCAGGCGACCGCCGGCCCGTCTTCTCGTCGAAGTCCTCCACCTCACCCAGCGACTCGGGCACCAACGCGCACCCCGCCGGGAACACGTCCTCACACCGGACCGCGAACCGGGTCCCACCACGCAGAGCCATCGCTCAAGACCTCCAGGAGGTTGTTTGCCAGGCTGCCAGCTTGGCTGCCAAGCTGAGCCTTGAAGGTAGCGGCGGCTTGGCAGACAAGTCAACGAGTTGTTGAGAAGTGGTCCGCTTTAGCAGCAAAAGTCAGAGATCGTGGGACCGGACGCTGCCCTGCCACCTCTGGTCGCTATCGGGTTGGCAACCGGTGCCCGGGTCGCCATGCTGTCCCGCATGGGGCGGCGCGTGGACCTGAAGTCCGATGTCGAACAACTTCTCTATGAACTGTGCGTCAAGCTGGGCTTCTGCCTACCGCCGGCCGAGAACCGCCGACTCTGCGAAGCGCCCCCGGGTGATGTCGACGGCTTCACCGACGCCGTATTCGAGGCGGAAGGGATGGGCGACATGTCCCACACGAACCTCCGCCGGCAGGTCCGAGAAGTTGTTGACCGGCACATGAGTCGCTGGTCAGAACCTGACCGCCAGCACGACTGAACAGAGGACAGCCCTCAGGAAGTCAGCGGGTTCGAGGCGACTGATGGCAGTACGGCCGAGAGCAGGGACCGGAGCGCGTACGCGCGAGCTTCGACGATCCGCATGCGGGCGGAGTGTTCGGCGGGTTCGCGGTGGGCGAGTTGGCCGGTCATCTGGCCGGGCCACTTGCGGTAGAGCAGACCGGGTTCGGCGATGAAGTAGCCGTCGGTGATGACGTCGGCGGCGATCAGCAGGCCGGTGTCTTCGGAGGCGGGTAGGGCCATCCAGCCGCCCAGGGCGATGAGCAGGTCCCGACGCATGCACAGGGTTGCCGGGTGGACGGGCGCGCGGTAGTCGTTGGCCTTCCAGAAGGCGAGGACTGAACCGCGGCCGATCACTCCGTCGGGCGGGTCCTTGTCCCACCCCTGGGTGGTGCCGTCGGGGAGCAGGTCCAGCACCTTCGACGTGGTCCAGCCGATGTGCGGGTTGTCGGTGAGGACGGCGATGTCCCGGGCGAGCGCGCCGGGGGTGAGTTGGTCGTCGGCGTCGAGGACCTTGACGAACTCGCCTTCGGCTCGGGCGAGGGCGAGGGTACGGGCGACACCGGGGCCGCCTGGTCGACCGGTGCCGGGCATGATCCGGGGATCGTCCGGGAGTTGGTCGACCAGGAGCCCGTCTTGCCCGTCCTCTTGGACGAGCCATTGCCAGTCCCAGCCGTCCGGCATCTGTTGTCCGGCCAGGGAGGCGTAGGCGTCGGCGAGGTAGCCGACGCTGGGCCAGTGGACCGGGGTGATGACGGAGACGAGACGGGTCAAGCGTTCCACCGCTTCAGCTTGGTCGTGAAGCAGAGTTCTGTCCGGTCACCCGGGAAAACGATGTCCGCGACCTCGACCACCCGGTCGTTGATGTCGTACGACGTCTTCCGCACGTCCAGCACCGCAACGCCGGCTTCGATGTCGAGGAGTTGCGCCTCGTCCGGCAGCGGCGGCCGGGCCCGGACGACTTCCTCGATCCGGTCCAGCTCGACCCCGACGGTGTACAGCTGGTGCTGTGTGCCGCCGGGCCATGGCTCGTAGTCCGCCGACAGGAGCTGCTTGTTCGCCTTCACCAAGTCGTACGGCAGGTAGGAGTACGACGCCGACAGCGGAGCGGTTTCGTGCCGGGAACTGGTCCAGTACACCCGCCGCAGCAGCGGCGCACCGACCGGCAGCCCGAACGCGGCCGCCATCTCCTCATCCGCCTCGACCTGCGAGTACTCGGCGTGGAACTTAAGATCATCAACGGTCAGGCCGGTGTCGTGCTCGGTGCCGCCGGTACGGCGCCGCTCGGCGTCGTCGAGTAGGACCCGGTCCTTCTCCCACTGGTACCGCTGCGTGTTGCGCCGGCGGATCCGCTGCCGGGGTGCCCGCACGTAGGTGCCCCGCCCCTGCTCGGCCCGGACCAGGCCCCATTCCCGCAACTGGCGGATGGCGTTGCGCACGCTCGTGCGGGACATCTGCGAGGTCTCGGCCAGCTCCGTTTCGCTGGGCATGGCCGACCCCTGGGGCAGTTCCCCGCTCACGATCCGTTCGCGCAGCTCCTCCGCCAGCTGGAGGTAGCGCGGACGCCAATCCCGGGAAGTCACGCCGCTTACGCTACCGCCCAGACGTTTAGACGTCTGCCGGGCGGTCGACCTAACAACCCGCTCAGCCACTCGTCCGCCCACCGCTTACCCGATCGTCTCCGAACTGGTTCCGGACCGGGTCCGGCAGGCGGATCAACTCCCGGATCAGCCGGGTCGTCTGCTCGGAGGTGAGCATCATCCGTTCTGAGGAGCCGAACCGCGTCACCTGGATCCGCAGCACCGGTTCATCCGCCGCGCCGCGATCCGCGACCAGGTAGACGCTGATCCACCCGGTCCCCTCCCGGCCGATCGTCGTGACCCGGCTCCGATGCGTTGAGTCGTTCGGCCGGCACCCCACACACCACGGCGGACACTCATCCGGCTGACTGACCCGCCCCACGTCCTGGCCGTGCCCCGGATCAGGCATCGTCACCGTCGACCCCTTCCTGAGGTGGGGCGAACCCGGCCCGGGTCAGCAGCTCGTCGAGGTGCCGGGCCAGCCGCCACACGTCGACCAGGCGCAGCTTCGCCCCGCCCGAGCCCTGCCACCGGCCAGCCGCATGCAGGCCGACCATCGGCAGCCCGGCGTGCGGGGCGAACAGAAACACCGCGACGCTGCCACCGACGCGCCGGTCTCCGAGGAGCCGCACCGGCCCCTTGTGATGACGCAGCGCGTGTGCCATCTGCGGCGGCACCACGAACTCACACCGCTGCGGCACGCACCACGCCGGATGCGTCACCTCTGACGGCCGCCGTCGACGTTCGCCCATCACTTCGGACCCCGTCCACCACGGCCCCGGAACGCCTGAGCCCGGGTCAGCAGCGGGCCGTCACGCCATACCGGAACCGCACGCGTCGGGGCTGTCGCCCAGGACGGCAGCACCGCCGGACCTACCCGGGCACGCGCTCGAACCGCTGGCGCATGTGTTCGGGTACGCCGCCGACGGCCGGGCCACCGGAAGGCGACGAGTCTGACGAGTAAGCGGGCACGGACCATTACAACCTCCTCGCAGGACGAAGGAGGGCCGGTGACCGGCCGCGCCGGAGGAACAAGGCCGGCCACCGGCCCGAGGAAGGGCACGACGCACCGCCCGATCAAGCGGTGTCGGGTATCGCCGTACCCCGGCTCAGGTACACGGGGGACACGTCCAGGCCGCTGCCCGACGCGTCGGGACTCTCGGTACGTGCGGCTGGGCAGGCGGCGTGCCAACCCCTTGTCACGACCCGTCTACCCAGCCGCACACTGAAAACGTACCTACGACTAGGCAACTTGTCTAGACATCAATCATGAGCATGGATGGCAGACGAGAGCACGGCAGACAGGTACCGTGAGCGCGTGCCAGCCCCGCACAGACAACCCCGATACCGGGCAATCGCCGACGAACTCCGACGCCGCATCACCGCAGGCGCGATCCCAGCCGGCGCACTGATCCCCTCGGAGAGCTCGCTAACCGCAGAGTTCCGCGTCGCCCGAGGGACCATCCGCGAAGCCATCAACGTGCTTCGCGCCGAAGGCCTGGTCATGACCGAACATGGCCGAGGCACCTACGCCCGCCCCAACCTCCCCGTACGCCGACTCGGCCCCGAGCGCTACATGAGCCAACGCCAGCAGGACGGAGACGAGACCACCGGAGCGCGAAGCTTTAGGAACTCAGGAGTTGAGCAGGTCAACGCCGAGTATCAGGAGGTAGCAGCCACCCCCGAACTCGCCGAAATGTTCGAGGTCGAGCCCGGAACCGTCCTGCTTCAACGCCGCCTACTGACCAGCGTCTACGGCGTGCCACAGCAACTGACTACCGCGTACTACCTGCTAGACACGGTCGCCGGGACACCCGTAGCCGATCCCAACCGCGAGCCATGGCCAGGCGGACACGTCGCGCAACTCCAGTCGCTCGGCATCCTTGTAACCAAAATCCGGGAAGTCGTACAGGCGCGCATGCCCACTATCGACGAAGCCGAAGCCCTCCGACTGCCGGCAGGCGTGCCTGTCCTCATCGCGAATCGTCGAACCTACGCCGATGGGCGAACAGTCGAGGTTGCCACCAGCATGGTGTTTCCTGCAGACCGCGCCGAGTTGGAGTACGAGATCCCGGCCGATCTGACGTGAGTACCTTCTGTAAGCCTTCAAGGCGGCCCTGAACGGGCCGCACGCGCCGCCGCCTGGGCGCGCGTCTGACCCCTCCCTTGGCCGGTCGGGGCCAGCCACGCCATCGCCCGGCGGCTGTCGCGGAAGCGTGAAGCCCAAGGGGCCGCCGCAGAACGACAGGCCGTTGAACGTGGGTGTGGTGGGCCGGCAGCCGGCCGGGCCGCGCGGCCACGAGCCCGCACGGCGTAGGGGAGCGCACGCCGGCCGCGTCGGCGAGCTGGCGGCGGTCGCGGGGTTGCGGTTACTGCGCCTCCGGCGGGGGCGCCCCGGCTCCGGGATGGCCGGGGCTCCGCCGGCGCGTCACGGTTCGTGGGTGGTTGCGGTAGGCCATCCCGCCTGCCCCCGACCCGGGCGAGCCGAGCAGGCCTCCGCCCGGCCCGCCAGCGTCCGTACGGCCGTCAAGGTCCGCTTGACGTGGCGGGCGGGCGGCGGCCCGCCCCCAGAGGGCGGGTCGACGGCAGACGGGATGGAAGCGCGGCTAAGAAGTTCTGTCTGATTTGCGTCACGCCTCCCGAAGGCTGAGCAAGGCTGCGGGGTCGCGATACCACAGATGAACTATTAAGGTTTACAACACGAGAGAGCACCGTTACCGACAGTGACAATGAGCTGCCTCGGTCGAACTGCACCAACCGGGGCCTTCCTTTCGTAGGGGGGTGGTGGGGTGTTACCTGAGCCCAAGGTGCTGTTCGGCCAGATGCAGTACGAGGCGGGTAGCGAAGCAGCTGCTCGGCAACGGTTCCAGATGCTTGTGACCGAACTCGTTGCCCTTCGGCACCCCAATGCGGATGAGGTGGCGGGCCCAGGTGGAGGCGATTGGGGAATCGACACCTATGTCGGCCGGCTCGACGAGACAATCGCCGTCTGGCAGTCGAAGTTCTTCATGGATTGGAAGGGAAAGGACCAGCAGGACCAAGTCCGAGACTCGTTCCGTCAGCTGCTGCAAAAAGCCGCCGAGGAGGGGTTTCAGGTGGATGCCTGGACCCTCTGTGTTCCATGCATCCTTCCACCGAAGGAGCAGAAGTGGTTTGACTCCTGGGCGGCCAAGAACCGTCGCATCCATAATGTGCGGAGCATCACCCTCTGGAACGGTGTAAAGCTTCGCAGATTGCTCGCTCAAGAGGATGCCGAGCTGATCCGGCGAGCCTATCTCCCGGTCGCGGCTCCGCAGCCGCCCGCCGAGAGTCTCGCGCTCGCAGCCGACCTCGCCGGGTTGGATGCAGCGCTGTTTGTCCGACAGTTGGAAGAAGCTGGCTACGTCGAAACGGATGCGGCGCGCGGACTATTCTTTGCTGCAGAGGCTTTAGCTCGTGACCTAGCGGCACGAGGAAATCGGGCCGGAATCGGCGCATTGGAAGAGTTGCACCTGGAGATCCAGGCTCTTTGGGAGCAGAAGTTCAACTCCTTGCTGCCCATGGCCGACGAACGCGGCAGAATGATGGGCCTTGTAGATCAAGTACTTAAAGAAGCTGGGCACTGTCCCGATCCAGAAGGGCTGAGGCTGAGGCCCGCTCACCGCCGAGGTGTTGCCCATAGACTCGTTGAGAACTCCCGAGCTGGCTGGGTGCGCCACTGGCGCGAAGTGGCCGCAAGTCATAAGGGTCTGCCAGCTGGGGATCTCGTTGCTGAGAAGTTAGCCACCGCTCACGCTGGAGAATCGTCGTGACGGCGCCAGCCGGCCACCGCGGCCCCGATGGTGCTCAGGCTCTTTCCTCAGCTATACCTGGCACACCCGAGGATAGGCAGGTATTCAGGCTCGGCCAGTTGACCCTGCTGCTAGAGGTTGCTGAGGCGAGTCGCGTTCCAGTGCGGACGGTTGACCGCCTGGGTTTCTATGACTTCTTTTCCGCAAATCCTTTCATTGTCACCTCAGGTGATGACGACCGAGACGTCGCAGACAGGCTTACTCTGCGTCTAGCCGGTTTCAGCGATCGTCAGCTGTCGTACGCATCTACGGGGCAGCGATTTGCGAGCAGGCGTCGAAGATTACAGCACGATCTGTCTCTGCTCTTGGCGTATGGGATGGTTTCATTCGGTCAACGGGGATACGTTCTGACGCCGCTCGGCCAAAGCGTTGCGGAAGACCTTACTTCCATTTACGCAGAGGCTTATCGAGAAGCGGCTGGTGTGGTCCTGAGGCGACTTGGAAAGATGTCAGATCGGCGGCTCACTCAATGTGCGAGGCAGTGGCTCGGTCGGTCGTGGCTACTCATCGACTTTCTAGACGACGTCGCAGAGACCACGCCCACTTCGACCCGTCTCGGTGCACGTCAAAGGAGGGGCAGTGCCTGACGCTTATCAGCCACGGGGCATAAGGCTGCGGAAGCTACGGCTTGCAGGGGCGACTGGCACTGGCAGGCATTACGACGTTTCGTTCATGGATTCGAGGGACGAGGCATGGCGAGGGCTTTCGGTTATTGCCGGTCCCAGCCAAACGGGGAAAACCAGCGTAGTTGACTTCGTCCGCTACTGCCTTGGCGATGATGAACACCCGCAGCACCCGGAAGTCCTCGCTCATGTACGGTCGGCCATGCTCGAATCGGAGCTTTCTGGCCACGTCACCACCATCGAGCGAGTGGCAGCCGGTCCGCCATCTAGCTTTGCCTCCCTTTGGAAGGCTCCTCTCAGGGCATTAGAGGAGGCAGTAGAGCTACGGCTGCCAACCGAGCCCCCGTCGGACCCGTCAGGCCTCTCCCAAGCGCTGCTTGCTGCCTGCGGGCTGGACAATGTTGATTTACCGGTGGCCCCGAAGCAGGAGAAGTCGGCCACCCAAATTCTAAGCATCCGGGATCTCTTTCGGGTCATGTATCTCCCGAATGAGCGGCTAGATAGCAAGAACCTCGTGTTCGAGCACTCGAATTTCATGATCCGTCAGAAATTCTCACAACTCATCGACGTAATATTCGACGTGCACGATGCCGCTGGCACCGATCTAGCTGCGAAGGCGCAAAGGGCTACTGAGGCAGCACGTGAGGCAGAGCGGGTTGCGGCCTCTTTGCGAACGCTCGTCCAAGCAGAGCACCCCCTTGGCTCGTTGGTGCTTGAGAGCGACCGCGATGAGGCTCGCCGAGAGGCTCGCGAGTTAACAGCTCAGCTAGCTGAGGTTGATCAAACGCATATGTCCCGAGATAACACTTTAACGGACATGCGCCGCAAGTTGGAGGCACTCAAGAATGAGGCTAGGCTGGCCGCCATCCGCGTCCGGAACCGCGAAAGTCTAATGGAGCGGCTCGCAGTTCTTCGCGGCCAGTACGCGGACGATAAAAAGAAGCTGACTTTTCTTAAAGAAGCCGAGAGAGTCTTCAACCCTCTTCATGTGAGCATCTGTCCAGCTTGCCTATCGGCGCTCGACATCGCACCCTCAGTAACTGCCGGGAGCTGCAGTCTTTGTGGACACAACGTCACCGTCGAAGATGGCGCCCTTCTTCTCGGTAAGGTTGCTGACGCCGCTGAATCGTCTATTGACCGCGAACTCCCAAAGGCGGACGACGAGGATGGGATCGAGCACACGCTGGCAGTCATTCAAGCAGAGTTGCGAGCTACCTCTCGTCGCCTTGACGAAATTACCGACTACTGGAATCGGCTAGACGACGACTTGAAGGTTTTGAGGTCGGCGCAGGAAGCAGCGGATGCTGCCGTGGAGTCAGCGGCGGCGGCGCTCAATCAAGCGGTCAATCTTCCCGCGCCATATCTGGCTGGCCGGGATGACCTCACGCGTCGTCGAGGCGAAGCTCTCCTTCGACGGCAAAACGCTGAATCTGGCCTCCGTCTTTGGGCCCGAGTTCAAGCAGCCGACGAGAATGCGCAGCGCCTAGCCGGCCAGGCTGCCCAGTTGCGTGCCGAACGAAGGGAGTCGACCAATCGGCCGGATAGGGCTGCCCTTATTGCCCTTCTGTCTCAGCGCTTCGGCGAAATCCTTTCGCACATGGGTTATCCGAAGCTCAGTCAGCCCTACCTCGACGATAGACTCATGCCGCACGTTCGTGGCCTTCCTTACACTGCTGCCAGTAGCGGTGGCCTTGTCCTCATCAGCTTGGCTTGGTATCTGACTGTATGGGAGGTCGCTCACGAGCGCCAGGCCAACGCCCCAGGTTTGCTTATCATCGACAGCCCTCAGAAAAACCTCGGGCATAAGGCAAGGGAAGACGACCCAGACTTCGCGGATGCTCGACTCGTAGAGAACTTTTATCGGCATGTGAAGCAATGGCTCGCGACGAATGGCGTGGGAGCGCAGCTTGTTGTGGTGGATAACAGCCCGCCGGCCATTGTGAAGGATGATGTTGTTGTCCGCTACACACGTAGCGCGGAGACCCCGCCCTACGGGCTCATCGACAACGCGGTCGACTGACCGGCCTTTGAGAGCCTTCGCTACAGACTGAGACGTTTCTGGCATCGCCTGCGAGGAGCTGGCGGAGTCGGCGCGCCGGGGTGCCTGTTGCTCTGTTACAGCGCCGGCGCGGACGTGACCTCGGCGGGGTAACGGGAGAGGCAATGCCGCCCCGCACAGTCCCGCTATCCAGTCGGGTGAGGCCGGGTAGAGGTAGCCATGCGAGTAGCCACGCGGTGCGTACCAACGGACTAGCCTGTACCTTCGCGGACCCGTTGAGCAGTGTCAGGCGACGCTAACCCGGCCTCGCTCGCTTCTGGCAGTGTGGGGCACACAGGGGGCACAAGACACTGTCAAACTTCGTCAACCAGCCACCAATGGTGACAGCCCGATACGCCGTGTGAGCAGGTGTCGCTGGCCGTTCACGCTGGTGGCCGGACAGCAGCTTCATGTTCCGCTTCAACGTCTGACATCCGAGCTGGGTGACCAACTGGGTGACGATGGTCACGAGCATCGCTGGATGTTTATGGACTGCGGTGGACCGCTCGGGCAGCTCAGCCTTGCTGCTAGCGCAGCTCATCGACGGCTGCCGCTTCCTTCACGCCGAAGCGATCGAGGCGTGCCAACTCGGGATAGAGCGGCTTGCAAGACTTTGCCGAATAACTCTGTATTGGATCAAGAGCGCCGCGCGGCGCGCGGCGCGTGAGCGGTAGGCCGCCCGGCGGCAAGCCGCCCCGGACCGCTACGCGGCCGGGGCGGAGACCCGCCGACAACCGCCGGGCAGCCGCCCCCGCGCCGCGCGGGACCAACCGCACGGCGCGTAGCTCGCAGAGGCGCCCGGTCGGGGGCAAGAGTCACATGAGGCGGTACGGAAGCCGTCGGGGCTGGTCGCCGCCGAGCCTGGGGCTTCCGGCTGCCGCGCCAGTCCGAACCCCAGACTGGCTTGCCACCGAGCCGCCCGAGATGCGGTCCGCTGTGCTCACCGACCCTCTGTCGGGCTCGATGAGTTTGAGCCGGGTCAGGTCCTACTCGGGGCTGTAGAGGTCATCGTCGACCAGCTGCTCAACGACCTCGCCAGTCTCGTCGATTAGGACGCTGTACCTGGTCCTGGCAAACCATGCGTCGTCTACGCGGATGACCACGCCGCGCTCGCCTGGCTTGTAGCCGTCGACCTGCCGTGTCAGCACGACCTTCTGACCCTTCTCGTACTCCATGGCGTCGACCCTAGGCGAACGCTAAGCAACGAGACAGGCACTGAATGGCGCCGATTTGCCATCTCCTGGGTGCTTGCCGCCCGTGCCCCCTACGTGCCCGTAGCGCCGGGAAGCCAGGGAGAACGGCGGTCAACCACGGGCACCGTGACCAGGAGCGTGGCTCGTTGACCTTGAGTCGAACCGAAGCCCCAGCGAGTTCCCAAGCTGACAGTGCGGGTTCGATTCCCGTCACCCGCTCCACCACGAAGGCCCTGGTCAGGACGTCAGTCCCCGTCAGGGCCTTCGTTCTTCAAGGGCGGCGAAGATGCTGCGTGCAACGTACGGCGGCCGACCAGGATGCCGGCCGCCCTTCGGATCGTCGGCGCTTCGCGTCAGACCCATCTTGCCGCCATCGGATATGGCCTTGCCCCTGGTCCGCTTGGCGAGTACGGCAAATCTACTTGCGGGGGTACGCGGCCTGCAGCACCTCTCGAACGAGATCACTCGGGCGGCGGTTTGTCAGCTCTGCCACCTTCTGGATCATCTGGAAAGTCTGGTCATCGACTCGCACACTGAGTCTGTGCGAGGTCCCGCCTTCTTTTGACAGGGACGGTCGGCCGACCCGTCGAGGAGTGAGCTTGCTGACGTCGTACCCTGCCTCCGCTTCGGCCGTGAGGTCGGCCTCTACCTGCGGGGTAAGGGTGACCCCGCTCTTGGTCTGCCGACTGGCGGTCCGGGTGACCTTGCGCGCGTCTCGGGGCGTCGGAGAATCCGTCTCGGGTTGGGTGGTTTGCTTACCCCGAACTGCTCGGCCCTGCACCCCTGTCCTCTCGGGCTTGGTGCGGGTCGCGCTGCTCTTTGTCGCTTTCGTAGTCATATCCGCCATGGCTTCGCCTCCCTGTAAGGCCGGTTGTACTGGGGTCGCATGTTCATGGAGTGGATCACTCTTAGTGTGCCGTCCAGCAGTTCGACGGCGATAACTTCCAGGGCCACGCCGTGCGGGCCGCCGTGCCGATGAGGACCAGTTCGTCTGTCGTCGAGGTGTGCTTGACGGTGTTGTCCAGGAGATGCCTCAGGTAGCTTCGTTTCGTGTCGAGCAGGGACCTTCCGTCGTCGGAACCAAGGTGGGACGGGCCCATCGAGCGGTACCGACACGACGTGGACAGCTGGACTGTCGGACAGCTACGTGCCGCGCTCGACGGTCTCCCAGATGACATGGTGCTGAGGGCAGAGGTCGCTTACGGCCCCAGCTCTGATCATCCTGACCCGTGGGGCAATGACCAGTTCGTCGTCACCGACGCCATCGTCGACGATGGCGAACACCTCTGGTCGGATGAGTTGGTCATCCGGGTGGACTATTCCTCTGACTGGTACGTGCGACCCGTGAGCTCAGCACCTGGGGCCGAAGCACCTGGGGACGACTCCGGCGCCGTCCCCCCATCGGACCAGGGCGCGTGATCGCTCACCGTGCCCGAACCATGCCCGATCCAAGGGTGAGCACCGGTTCCGATGAGCGCGCGGATGGTGCGATCTGCGCGTTCGGTTCGCCGGCCTGGTTGCTGATCTTGTAGCTCGAACCGTCCCCAGAGTGACGGTGCGGGCGCCCCCTCACGGGCTGAGGCCCAGGTCAGAGAGGAATTTCTCCGAGCCTGGGCCTTCGCCCTCGTCGAGCTCCGTCGTTCCGTCGTGCGCTTTCTCGCCTTCGCCGTGTCCCCCGCTCACATGGCGGTGAGCGGGCGTCCGTGACCGGCCGCAGCCTGGTCAGCGGATCTCAGCCCGGGTCCTGTGTCGGACCTCAGGGCAGGGCGATGTAGAGCCGTTCACCAGCGGGTTGGTAACCGACGCGCTGATACACCCGCCACGAATCCTTGCCGGAGGCCTCCAGCCAGGCGGCCTCCGCGCCTGCCGTGAACAGCCGTCTGGTTACCTCGGCGGTGATCGCGCCCGCCACCCCGCGACCACGGTACGGCGTACGGACGGCGATGCCGGCGACCTCGCTCACCGCGTCGGCGGGCGGAACCGCCCCGCCACCGCCCGCGCAGGTGCCGTCGTCGGTGAGGGCCATCACGGCCACGCCTCCGTTGCCCTGCATGCGCCGAAGCCGAGCCACGTCGGCCTCGGTGGCCACCGGGTCGCCGCCGAAGGCTTCGTTCTGCGCGCTGATCAGCGCCGCACGCTGGGGGTCGGTGGCCGGTTCGTGCAGATCGAGCCGATCGGGCGTGGGTGGTGTCGTCAACGTGTCGGGTGTGCAGAGCAGGTAGGTGTGTCGGGCTTCCACGGTGAAGCCGGCGGCGGTCAGCAGTGTCTCCAGGCCGGGGGCGCAACTGGTGACGTACTCCAGGCGGGGTTTGCGACCAGCGGCGCGGAAGGCTGCGACCAGGGCGGCGACGTCGGCCTCGGTGATGGCGGTACCGGGACGCGGCGTGGCGTAGTTGATGTGGGGACTGGTTGTTGTCGGATCCAAACCGAACACGAACGGCCCCACCTCTACGGGGGCGGGTCGGTTGCACAGGTTGGCGACGACGGACTGCTGGATGCGGGCATCCATGATCAACCTAGACCTCGATACATGAGGGAAGCTGCGGTGGGCGGAAGAAACGTTGGGCCGCTCACCGTGACGAAGCCACGCACCGATCGCTCGTTGCGTGGTCAACACTCAGGCGGCCGCTCGGCCAACCTGGATCACAGGCGTCATTCCCTCATGCAGAGTGCCCACGCCGGACACGTGGTCGGCTGCAAGGCTGCCGCAGCGGCCCCGAGCTGTCAACCGTGATCGGTGACGCGGCGCATCAGGCTGACGGCCGCGCGGCGGGTCAGCTTCGCCAGGACCGCGTCCAGGGTCAGGTCGGCGGCGCTGGCGAGCAGCAGGTCCGCGGCGGTGAAGCGTGCCCTGTCCGCGTACGGGTTCGGTACCGCCACGCAGCGCAGCCCGGCCGCGTGCGCCGCCGCCACGCCGTGCGCGGTGTCCTCGAACGCGATTGCCTCCTCCGCCGGCAGTCCGAGTCGCTCCAGCGCCACCAGGTACACGGCCGGATCCGGCTTGTGCGCCACCACTTCCTCGCCGGTCGCCAGTACCTCGAACCGGGTACGCAATCCGGCCCGATCCAGCATCGTGCCCACGTGGCCCACCGGCGAACTGCTCGCCACCGCCAAGCGCAGTCCCAACTCCGCGGCCCGGTCCAGCCACTCGACGATGCCCGGTGCCGGCTCCAGTGCCGCGTTCAGTTCCGCCCGGTACGCCATCCGCAGCGCGTGACTGGACTCGCGTTCGTACGCGGGGCCGACCGCTGCGGCGAGCGCGGCGTACCTCGGCCCGTTCGCGTCGCCGCCGTGGTCGGCGAAGAAGCCCTGCGGGTCCAGTTCCAGGCCGTGCCGCCGCCATTCCCAGCGCCAGCTCTCCAGCAGGGTGGTCTCGGTGTCCATCAGCAGGCCGTCGAAGTCGAAGATGAGCGCCTTGACCGTCACGGCGGCAGTATCCCAAACACGTTCCCCGAGGTCAGCGCTGGAGAATCGATCCTGTTTCCCTGCGGCCGTCCACCAACTCGGATCTTCGGACGATTCGGCTCTGCTGCATCATGGTGGCCGTGATCTGCTTCGTGTACCGCTCCCCGTACGAGGGTGTGCTCGGCAAGCACGTGCGCTGGCTCCCGGACGCCACGGTGCTCGACTGGTTCCGCCGTGCCTGGAAAGAGGCCGCCGCCGACCCCGACACCTGGCTGCGCAACGAGCTGGGCGTCGACGTCTACGGTCTGGACAGCATTTTCAGGGCGGCGACCGAGCACGACCTACCGGAGCCGACGTCCACCGAACATCTCCGGGAGCTGCTGGAACAGCATCTGTACGTGGAGGGCGAGGTTGTTGTCGACGACCTCGGTGTACGGGCGTGCACGGACGACGACGAGGTCTCGCTGGCGTACTTCTTCCTCGACCGTCGACTGCTCGCCACGTACCCGGACCGACTGGCCTACGCCGCCCACGAGAACTGGCCGCTGCCCGACGAGGCGGCCGGGCCGGGCGGTGTCGAACCGGTGACGACCGTCGTCATCTCGCTGCTGGGGGACGGGGACTGGGAGACACAGGCCGAGGTGGTCCGGTTTCCCGGCGTCCGGCTGCCCGACTTCGCCCGGCATCTCCGTACGACCGAGGTGACTGGAGAGTGGCTGGACGAGCTTGTCCTGCTGAGGGCCGCGATCGGCCCGGACGACGACTTGGAGCAGGCGCTGCGGACGATGAACCGGTGGGCGGCGTGGAACGACCAGTATCTCGACGTCGCCGGGCTCGACGGGGACCAGCCCGAGGCGTACCGGATCACCCGCGCGGTCCTGGCCGACGTCGCCGGGCTCGACGAACTGCCCGGCCCGTTCGGCACGCGGCGACCGAGCCTCGGGCGGATCGCCGTGGCCGAGCATCTTGCCCAGGCGGTGTTCCATGTTCACGACAACCATGGCTACCAGCAAGTGTTCGTCTTCGACGACGTGTGGGCCGGAAACCACCGCCACCTGGCGGCGTCACTGCGGCGATGGTTCGGCGGGCAGTGGGATCTGCTTGAGGCGGAGGCTTCACCCGGTCGGGCATGACTCCACGAATCGCCGGTGGGCGGCCCCCGACCTCACTAGCGTCCGGTCGTGAACAGGCCGAGCAGGCGGCGTACGCAGCGGCTGGCCGGAACCCCGCCCGTGACCGTCGAGGAGCATCGTGTCCAACCACTTCAGCGCCGACAACCTGGGGTTTCCCGGCGACGACCGCCGCCTCGAGCTGACCGACGTGTACGCCTTCGCCTCGATGGAGGACCCCGACCGGACGATCCTGATCATCGACGCCAACCCGACGGTGGCGCCGCCTCCGATACCCCCGGCCACCACCGGACCGGAGTTCTGTCCCAGCGCGGTCTACCGGATCAACATCGACACCGACGGGGACGCCCACGCCGACATCGCGTTCACCTTCACGTTCTCCGAATACGACAACGGTAGCCAGACCGGGACCGCCTGGTACGCCACCGGAGCCGACGCCCGGCAGCCCGAACCCGCCGGCCGGGTGGTCGCCGAGTCGTTCCCGGTCAGCTTCGACGGCACCGTACAGCCGGTCATCATCGACGAACCGGCGCCGATCCGGCTCTTTGTCGGGCTGCGCAGCGACCCGTTCTTCGCCGACGTCGAGGGCGCCCTGCACGGGATGAAGTGGACGGGCCACGACGACTTCGCCGGCAACAACGTCGACTCGATCGTGCTGGACGTACCCTTCGACCTGCTCGGCGGCCCGGAGATCGGGGTGTGGGCGTCGATCAGCCGGCGCCGCGACGACGGCACGCTGGAGCAGATGGACCGGGGTGGAAACCCGACCATCAACCCGTTCGTCAATCCGGACGGGGAGAAGAACCGGTACAACTCCCGGCAGCCGGCCGACGACGTGGCCAACTACCTGGGCCCGTGGTCACAGATGTTGGAGAAGGCCGGCTATTCGCCGGAGGAGGCCAGGCGGACCGCGCTGCAGTGCCTTCCCGACATCCTCCGCTACGACCGGACCCAACCGGCCGCCTATCCCAACGGTCGGGCGCTCGTCGACGACGTCTTCAGCTACCGCTTTGCCTGGCTGACCAACGGCAAGGTGCCGCCGAGCGGGCTGCGTCCGCACGACGACCTGTTGCTGCACTTCCCCTACCTCGGACCGCCCAACCCGATGCCGTG
The DNA here is from genome assembly GCF_039871735.1 of Plantactinospora sp. B24E8. NCBI lineage: Bacteria > Bacillati > Actinomycetota > Actinomycetes > Micromonosporales > Micromonosporaceae > Plantactinospora > Plantactinospora sp. B24E8. Next base: position 48,044 of record NZ_JBDPMH010000038.1, on the reverse strand, counting down.
ATCCCTGGGCGGCCGGATGCGGCCCCGCCGGTGCCCGCGTGCACACCGGTGGTCCGGGCCGCCGCCGGGGTTTCGCCTGATCGGGTACGTCGTCCGACGGGCTCCTGTGGTTTCGCCGGACACCCGGTGTCGACTCGCGATGCTGCGAGGAGAGGCGTCACGAGGAGAGGTATCCGTCGATCGGATCGATGAGAAAGGGTTCAACTACCTCTTTCCATTTTCAGAATATAGCCGACCCGGGGGCTTGCGGCAAGGCCCGGGTAATGCCGCAGAATTGCCGGCCGAGGCCAGCACCTGCGGAAATGGGATGCGCTGAATGCGATCGCGGACAGGGTGGATTTGCTTCGCCGTACGCGATCACCGACAGCGACCCGGATCGGAACGATGAATTGACCTTCCCGACGACAAGTGCCTTCGCGCTGCCCGACCACCTCGCGCCCAAGGCCGACCCGACGCTGATCGCCCGCGACGAACGGCACTTCGCGGCCATCGCGGAGAGTCTCGAACAGACGATCTCCGACCTGACCGACCGTCTCGACGCCACGCGTAGGGCGGCGGGCGGCATCGGCCAGGCGGCACTGGACCGCGACCAGGAGGTCCACCGGCTGACCGCCCGACTGCGGGCCCTGCGTCGCTTCGGGCTGGACCTGTGTTTCGGACACATGGTTTTCGCCGACGACCCCGAACCCGTGTACGTCGGACGACTCGGCCTCACCGACAGTGCCGGGCGTCGGCTCCTGGTCGACTGGCGAACCCCGGCGGCCGAGCCGTTCTTCGCGGCGACCCACGCCCACCCCGCCGGACTGGTGAGCCGGCGCAGGTACCGCTGGACCCGTGGCCGGATCACCGACTACTGGGACGAGGTCTTCAACCCGGACGGGCTGGCCGGGCACGCCGCCCTCGACGACCAGTCCGCGTTCATCGCCAGCCTGGGCGGCAACCGGTCGGCCCGGATGCGGGACGTGCTCGGCACCATCCAGGCCGACCAGGACGCCATCATCCGGGCGAGTTCCCGGGGCGCGCTGGTCGTCGACGGCGGACCGGGTACCGGCAAGACCGTCGTCGCGCTGCACCGCACCGCGTACCTGCTCTACTCCGACCCCCGCCTCGGTCACCGTCGGGGTGGCGTGCTCTTCGTCGGCCCGCACCAGCCCTATCTGGCGTACGTCGCCGACGTGCTGCCCAGCCTCGGCGAGGAGGACGTGCAGACCTGCACCCTGCGGGACCTCGTCGCCGAGGGGTCCTCGGCGACCGTCGAGGCCGACCCGGAGGTGGCCCGGCTGAAGTCGTCGGCCGACCTGGTGAAGGCGGTCGAGGCGGCCGTCCGGTTCTACGAGGAGCCGCCGACCAGCGGGATGACCGTCAGCGTCGACGACTCCGACATCCGGCTCGGCGCCGACGACTGGGCCGACGCGTTCCGGGCGGCGGGACCGGGCACCCCGCACAACGAGGCCCGGGACCAGGTCTGGGAGGAACTGCTCACCATTCTGTTGGAGAAGTACGACGGTGACGAGCCGGACGACCTGGTACGCCGGTCGCTGCTGCGGAACCGGGAACTGCGTACCGCGTTCCACCGCGCGTGGCCGCTGCTCGACGCGGCCGATCTGGTCGGCGACCTCTGGTCGGTCCCCGCCTACCTGCGCAGGTGCGCCCCCTGGCTCGGCCCCGACGAGATCCGGCGGTTGCGACGCGACGACCCGCGCGCCTGGACCGTCTCCGACCTGCCGTTCCTGGACGCGGCCCGGCAGCGGCTCGGTGACCCGGAGGTGTCCCGACAGCAACGCCGGCACGCCGCCTCGGTCGCCGCCGAACGCGAGCGGATGACCCGGGTCGTCGACGACCTGATCGCGTCCGTCGACGACGAGTACGGGATGGGCCTGGTGACGATGCTCCGCGGCGAGGACTTCCAGGATGCCCTGGTCGACGACTCCGCGCTGCCCGCCACCAGCCCGGACCGGTTGGCCGGGCCGTTCGCACACATCGTCGTGGACGAGGCCCAGGAACTCACCGACGCGCAGTGGCAGATGCTGCTGGCGCGCTGCCCGTCCCGGAGTTTCACCATCGTCGGGGACCGCGCCCAGGCCCGGCACGGGTTCACCGAGTCCTGGCCGGAACGGCTGGCCCGGATCGGGCTCGACCAGGTCAACCTGGCCTCGCTGACCATCAACTACCGGACCCCGAAGGAGGTCATGGCGGAGGCCGAGCCGGTGATCCGGGCCGTGCTCCCGGACGCCAACGTGCCGACCTCCATCCGGGAGAGCGGGATTCCCGTCGTACGCGGGTCGAGGTCTGAGCTGGATCGGATCCTCGACAGCTGGCTGGCCGCGCACGCCGACGGGATCGCCTGCGTCATCGGCGATCCCACCTTCCCGGCGACGGCCCGGGTCCGGTCGTTGACGCCGGAGCTGTCGAAGGGGCTCGAGTTCGACCTGGTGGTGCTCGTCGACCCGGAGGCGTTCGGTGCGGGCGTCGAGGGAGCGGTCGACCGCTACGTGGCGATGACCCGGGCGACCCGGCAACTCGTCATCCTCCGGCGACCCTGACCGGAGTGCTGGAGGCGATCACGGCGCGGCCGGGACGGCGAAGCCTTGGACGTACCGCCGCTGCCAGGGGGTTTCGACGGCATGCCTGTCGTAGTGCTGCCGGACGTACGAGACCGCCTCGGTCGGCGGCACCCCGTCGAGGACGGCGAGGCAGGCCAGCGCGGTGCCGGTACGACCCCGGCCGCCACCGCAGGCGATCTCGACGCGTCCGGTGGCGGCGGCCTCCCACGTCTCCCGCAACGTCTCCCGGGCCTGTGGGCGATCGCTGGGCAGCCAGAAGTCGGGCCAGCGCAGCCACCGGCTCTCCCACTCGACCGGCGGCGGCGTGCGGCCCAGCAGGTACACGCCGAAGGTGGGCGACGGACCGCTGGGCAGGGGCCGACGCAGGCCGCGACCGCGTACCAGGCGGCCGGAGGGCAGACGGAGGACGCCGGCTGCGGTGGGTTCCCAGGTGGTGGACGAATTCATGATCGTAGTCTCCCGGTCAGTGGTGTCGGAGGATGGCGTGATCGTAGGAACCGGTGGGGGGTGCGGTTTTCCGCACCCGGTGGACTGCGGAGGTGCGGATGATTCCGGCGGTCGCCCTCATGGTCGCCGGGTCGGCGATTCCCTAGCCTTCCCAACATGATCCGTTCATCGCTTGTCGCGACCCAGGTGGAATTGTTGGCAGGGCAGTCCGAGTCGCCGGACGGCGGTCTGGTCGGATACGTCACCGATCTGGTGGAGCGACTCGGCGGCCCGGGCGCCGGCCTGGCGGTGGCGTTGGAGAACCTGTTCCCACCGATCCCGAGTGAGGTGATCCTGCCGCTGGCCGGGTTCACCGCCAGTCAGGGCAAGATGAACCTGTACGGAGCCATCGCCTGGACCACGCTCGGCTCGGTGGTGGGTGCCATGCTGCTGTACTACGTGGGTGTCGCCGTCGGTCGCGACCGGATCCGGGCGATCGTGGCGCGGCTGCCGCTGGTGAAACTGGAGGACGTGGACCGGACCGAGGCGTGGTTCCACCGGCACGGCGGGAAAGCGGTCTTCTTCGGACGGATGATTCCGATCTTCCGCAGCCTGATCTCGATTCCGGCCGGCGTGGAACGGATGCCTGTCGCCCGGTTCCTGCTCTACACCACGCTCGGCAGCGCGATCTGGAACACCGTGTTCGTGCTGGCCGGCTATCTGCTCGGCGAGAACTGGCACACCGTCGAGTCGTACGTGGGCACGCTGCAGAACCTGGTCATCGTGGTCTGTGTCCTCGCGGTCGGATACTTCGTCGGCTCCCGGCTGGTCAGGGCACGCCGGAACCGGTCGGTGGCCGAGCACGGGCCCGCCCCGGACCACGCGCCCGAACCGAGCTGGTCACGGGCGGACTCCCACTCCCGCCCGGCCGTACGGGGCACGCTGTATGGCACGCCTCGGCGTACCGGGACCGACCGGTGACACCGGGCGTCGCGGAGTACGGCGTGGCGGAGTGTGCCGGGGCGGCGACCGTCAGCGTTCTTCGACCGGGGCGCCGTGCCAGCGCCACTTCTCCAGCCGGGGATGTCCGGGCAGGTCGAGACGTCCGACGGACCACTGGAGCACGGTCCACGGGTCGAGGTCGAGGAGTTCGGCCGGGGTGTCCGGGAACAACCGCGTGAGGACCCGGGCGCAGATGTCCCGGGGCGGGTCGAGCCGTACGCCGAGCCCGTCGGCGATGTCCTGCCCGTGGGTGAGCACCTCGACACAGCCCATCGCCGCGAAGCCTCCGGGGTCGGCCATCCCGGACGGGTGGTAGGCGCGTACCTGGGCCGGGGTGGTGCGGACGGCGGCGGCGAGCAGGCCGCCGCCGGCGCGGACGAACTCCAGCATCTCCGCCGGGCCGGCATCGGCGTCGGCGTTGGCCAGGAAGCGGACGTAGCGGCTGGTCGGGCGGGCGACCAGCTGGGCCGCGTACGACATCGCCATGGTATTCGCCGACGTTCGTCACCGTCCCGGCGAGCCGGGAGACGCCGGGATCACGATCTCGCCGGGCAGACCGAGTACGTCGCGGGGGCGGAAGATGAGGATGCCTGCCATCTCTGAGTAGGGTGCGGAAATGACAAGAAGCGAGCGGCTCGCGGACCAGCTGGACTGGTACTGGCACAAGAACCTGCGGGCGCGGCTGGACGGGCTTACCGACGAGGAGTACTTCTGGGAGCCGGTGCGCGGCTGTTGGAGCATCCGCCCACGCGGCACGTCGGCCGCACCGATGCCGGCAGGTTCGGGAGCGTGGACGATGGACTCCGCGTCCCCTGACCCGGTGCCGGCGCCGGTGACCACGATCGCCTGGCGGCTGGCGCACATCATCGTCTCGTGCCTGGGCTATCGGGTCGGATGGCACTTCGGCGGCCAGGACGTCGACTCCCAGACGTTCGCCTACGCGGGAACCGCTGACGAGGCGCTGAAACAGCTCGATGAGATGTATGGGAGATGGAACGCGGGGGTCCGCGAACTCTCGGACGCCGACCTGGAGAATCCACCCACGGTGGGTCCCGAGCGGCGTCCCATGGAGGTCATCGTCCTGCACGTCAACAGGGAGTTGATCCATCACGGCGCCGAGATTTCCCTGCTGCGCGACCTCTACCGCTGGCAGGACGGAGTCGTACCGCGCCGACCATGACTCTTCGGTGACCGACGATCGAGCTGCGGAAACGCACGTGGCTTCCGTGACTCCCCGTGGCTGCGGTCCGTCGTCGTCCAGCCCGGGGCCGACGTGGATTGTCGGTCCCCGGCGGTAGCGTTCGCCCCATGGCCGAATATGTCCGCGCCGACCTCAGCGGTTCCCGGTTCGAGCACGTCGACCTCCGTGACTCACGGTTCGAGCGCGTCGACCTCAACAACACGCGGTTCCGCTCCGTCGACCTGGCCGGTGTGCAGATTCGCGACGCGTTCCTGCGTCAGGTGGTGATGCGTGGCGTCGAGCTGGTCGACGTGGAGATCGACGGTGATATCGAGAACGTGACGGTCAACGGCGTCGACATCGGCCCGCTTGTCGACGCCGAGTTGAACCGGCGCTATCCGGACCGGGCCAAGATGCGTCCGACCGACCCGGCCGGCTTCCGCGAGGCGTGGGACGTCCTGGAACGGCTCTGGGACGGGACCGTCGACCGGGCCCGCCGGCTCCGTCCCGAGCTGCTGCACGAGTCGGTCGACGGGGAGTGGTCGTTCATCGAGACGCTGCGGCACCTGGTGTTCGCCACCGACTGCTGGGTGAACCGGGCGATTCTCGGTGATCCGGCACCGTGGCACCCGCTGGGCCTGCCGTGGGACGAGATGCCCGAGACGCCAGGGGTGCCGCAGGACCGGGAGGCCCGCCCCTCGCTCGACGAGGTGCTGGAGCTTCGCCGGGACCGGAGGGCGACGGTGCGCCGGCTGCTCGACGACCTGACCGACGAGGCGTTGGCCGGCCACACCACGCCGGTCGAGGCGCCCGGCTGGCCGAAGCCGGACAGCTATCCGGTACGCAAGTGCCTGTCGGTCGTCCTCAACGAGGAGTGGGAGCACCGCATGTTCGCCGAGCGTGATCTTGCCGCGCTGGAGGCGCGCGAGTAGTCCCGTCGCCGGTGATGGGGTCCCGAGCGCCTCAGTCTCCTGGTACGAAGCGGTACGAAGGTCCGTTCCACACCGGCGAGGGCAGCAACCCGTCGGTCGGGGTGAAGGACCGGAGTCGGGCGAGTGCCGCCCCGACCGACGCCGTGTCGCCGAGCGAGACGGTGATGCTGCGAAAGTCCAGCCAGGCGTCGGCGGTGACCGGGTCGATGCCCAGGTCGTCGAGGTCACCGGAGAGCGTGGTCCGGACGTGGAGCCGGGGCCCGTGCTGTTCGACGATCTCCAGGTCGATCAGGTCGTACTGGTGGTGTTCGAAGAAGTAGACACTCGCCTCGGCGGGTTCGCCGACCCCGCGGACAACCTGCCCGGCCATGGCACGCCAATCCGCTCCGGGCAGCGGTAACCAGTCGACGTCCACGAAGATCCGGCTCTTCCCGTACTCCCTGGAGACCTCCTGGAACGGAAACCGGAAGCTCCAGGTCAGAGCCGGCGCCAACCCGATGCCCGGGTTGTCGAACAGCAGCCCGCCCCACGTCCCGCCCTCGACCGGTACCAGCTCGGCGGGCTTGAGAGCCTCTTCGGTCATCGTGGGATCCTCACCGCTGCTCAGTGTTACGGCCGGGCCGCCCGCCACTCCGGCGCGAGCACCGACCAGACCTCGATGTCCTGCCGCACCCCGCGGTATGCGACAGCTTCCCGGAGTACGCCGTCCCGGGTCATCCCGAGGCGTCGGGCGACCGCGATGCTCGGTGTGTTCTCCGACGCCACCTGCCACTCGATCCGGTGGATGCCACGGGTCTCGACCGCCCAGTCGATCAGGACGCGTACCGCCCGGGTGACCAGTCCGCGCCCGACCGCCGACGGTTCCAGCCAGCAGCCCGCCTCGGCGTAACCGGTCGCCACGTCGAACCTCCGGAAGAGCACCCCGCCGACCAGCGTGCCGTCCGCCCAGATGCCGCAGAGCCGGCCGGTGTCGGCGGCCGCCTTGTCCGCGTACGCCTGGAGGAACGACCGGGCCGACGCCAGGTCCGAGACCCGGTCGGGCAGTGGGACGTACTGTCCGATGTGGTCGCGTCCCCGGTCGATGTGGGCCAGGAACTCCTCGGCCTGCCACGGCTCGAGCGGGCGCAGTTCGGCGTGGTCGTCGCCGAGCGGTATCGCGTACATCGGGCTCCCCGTTATCCTCGACCGGCACCAACTCCGGATGATCTTTCCAGTCGAGGTCGGAGCGGGCCAGACGAGCGGCGACGGATGCCTGCCGAATCAGGACTGCCGGACGTACGTGCCGCGCTGCGGCAACGTCACGACCAGTCCGCGGTCGCGGAGCAGCGCCACCGCCGAACGAACCGTGCCACGGGCGACGCCGTACTCCTGGCGGAGTTGGGTTTCGCTCGGGAGGAGTTGTCCCGGCGCCAGTTCACCCTTCTCGATCTTCTTTTCGAGTAGATCGGCGAGCTGCACGTACAAACGGTGTGGGTGACATGGGGTTGATCATGGGGTTTACGGTAAGGACGACCTAGACGCCGCCCTGGTCATCAGGTACGTCCTAGACGTTCTGGACGAGTAGGACTAGCACGCTCGGCCAGGCTGCCCGGGCCAACCGGCCACCCCGATGAACCTCGGCGGAACCGCACCCCACCTGCCGCTGCGCCCGCTCTGGTGCTGCCGCCGGTGCGGGCACCCGTGGCCGTGTGCCACCGCCCGGCTGACCCTGCTGCACGACTACCGTGACAACCGGGTCGCCCTGCACATCTATCTCGGCTCGGCGCTCTTCGCCGCCAGCGCCGACCTGTACCGGCTCAATCCGCAACCCGGACCCGACCCGGCTGCCCTCTTCGCCCGCTTCCTCGGCTGGGCCCGCCCATCCGTCGCGCCGTGAGGGGTGGGGTGAGTGGTCGGCGGCGCAGCATTCACGGAACGTCGAGGGGCGTCGGGAGGGCCCTTCCGCTACCGGAGGCGACAGCAAGGGCCCTCCTCCTGACGGCAGCTCAGCGTCGGCGGCGCCTGACCCGCAGCAGGATCAGCAGTCCGACCACCACGACGACCACAAGGAGACAGCAGAGGCTGGCGACGACAACGGTCAGGGTGCCGCCGATTCGGTCGAGCAGGCTCTCACCCTCCGGCGGCCCGGGATCACCGAGCGGATTCTCCGTCACGGCGGGCCGGTCGCTGGTGACCGCGGCGCCGGCGTCTACGATTCCGGCCCCGAAGCTGCTGTCCGGCCCGGCAGGTCCGGCGTCCCGGGCCGTGTGGAGCAGCCGGTCGACGACCGAGGCGGCGTTGAGCTCCGGAGACCGGGACCGGATGAGCGCCGCCACACCCGCCACGATCGCCGACGCCTGCTGGTCGCCGGCGGCCGTGATCGGACCGTAGCCACCGTTCGCGCCCGGGTCGGTCAGCCCGACCAGCCCGAGTGTGGCGCCGGGCGCGGCGAGGTCGATGCGGCTGCCGAACGACGTCCGGCCGTTCCGTTCACCCGCCTCGTTCACCCCGCCGACGACGAGTACGCCGGTGGTCGCCGGCTCGGCGAGCCGGTCGGCGTGCTCGGCGTCCATGATGACCACGACGTCGTTGGCCACCGCGTACCGGATCCCGTCGATGGCGCGTACGTTGTCGTCGACGGTGAACCCGCCGGACATGTCGATGACCTTCGCGCCCTGGTCGACCAGCCAGCGCAGCGCGACCGAGACACTGCCCTCACCGATCGGCCCGTTGATCGGCTGAATCTCGGCACGCGGCGCCACGCCGAGCGGACCGTCGCCTCCGGCTGCGGCGACCAGCCCCGCCAGTCCGGTGTCGCGCTCCCGGCCGGCGGTGCTGACGGCGCTCTCCGGGCGGTCGTCGACCGTACCGTTCGCCCGGACGTACTTGTTGGGGCGAATCCGGCCGGCGAGTTCGGGGCGACTGGTGTCGACGGAGGCCAGGAACATGCCGACCAGCACCCCGTCGCCCCGCGCGACGGTCTGCGCCTCGGGTACGCCGATTCGGTCGAGGTACCACTGCTGGTCACGCGGTGGCGCCGCCGCTGCCGGTCCGGCCGCCACGAACGGCAGCGTGGCCGCGGTGAGCAGCGCCGCCGCGATACGGATGCGGACCCCACGTTGGATGCTCATCAGCTCGTCCCTACCGGTTGACCGCCTGCGGCCAGTTACCGCCGGGGAACTTCGTGTTGTCGTTCAGGATGATCCGGGCCTCGTTCAGCTTGCTGACGCTGTCGACCGCGTGCTGGGTGGCCTTCTGGGCGAGTTCGAGGATCGCCCCGAGGGCGTCGGCGATCGCCGCCGCGATCGTGTCGATGGCCTCCAGGACGCCGAACACCGTGGCGATCTCGATGATCGCCTCGACGATGGCCTCGACAATGTCGATCACCGGCGTGGTGATGTCGACGAGAAAGTGGGTGTTGAGTGCCGCGACGTCGACCAGCCACTGGGAGGTGTCCTTGACGACGCCGCTGAGGCCTTCGAGCGCGTCCCGCTGACCCCAGCGCTTCTCCTGGTAGGCCTCGCTCGCGTTGCCGCTCCAGGCGTGCAGCGCGTTCGCCTTGGCGTCCCTGGCGATGCCGGGCATGCCGCTCAGCTCCGGCAGGATCTGCTGATTCCAGCTGGTACCCACGTAGATCAGCGAGAAGACCGGTGTCGAGGACTCCAGGAACTTGCGGACCTGCTTCAGCACCTCCGCGATGTTCTCGCTCAGCTCGTCCATCCGACCCTGGACCTTCCGGCTGAACAGCCAGCCGGCCAGCGGGGAGACGAAGGTGGCGGTGGTGAGGACCGAGTTGATTTTGTTCACGAGGTTTGCGTGCTCGGTGGTGACCCGGTTCAGCTCACTGTCGAGCTTCGTCCGGGCTGCCTCGAGCGCGCCCTCGGGGGTGCCTTCAGCGCCGGGGGCCATTCACCACTCCCATGGGTCGACAGATCACTGGTGTTCTCCGTAGATCTTGACGAAGTCGGACGCGGAGGTCCGGTCGCTACCGTCGTACAGGTCGCGAGCGATGATCAGGGCTCGGGAGAGCTCGTGGAACTCCTCCTCCCCCGCGGCCATCAGGGTCTTGATGAGTTCGTGGATGTCGGTGTAGGCGTCGCCCAGTTGCTTCGCGGTCAGCGGGTTACCGCAGAAGAACGCGAGCGCCGAGAGGTCGAGCCCGCTCGCCGTCGTCTTGAGCCCCGCCATGTCCTTCGCGAGCCCCGTCCACTTCTCCGACTCGATGTCGAAGGCATCTCGGACAACCCGGATCTCCGACTTGTCTTCCGGCACGTCACACCACCTTTCCGTCGTCCAGCCCGCCGGCTGCGGCGGAGTCGGAGTAGAGCGGCCGGAGGGCCAGTACGATGTCCTGCGCGAGGTCGCGGGCCCGGCTGCGGCCCACCGAACTACTCACCGTGATTCCGGTGACGTCCGTTCCGCGTACGGTGATGTCGGCGAGGCGGGACGGGCCGGTCACCACCCGCTCGTCGGTGGAGCGTCCGGTCAGCCGCCGGCTGCGCTGGTACTCCCGCTCGTACTGCCGTTCCTCGAGTTCGCGCAGCGCCGCCCACACGTCCTTGAAGGTCGGCCTCGGGTTACTGCGGACGTACGGTGGCGGGCTGTAGGTCGACGGCTCGCCCCGGGAGGAGAGCTGCCGCAGCGCTTCCTCTTCCTCGGCACGGTCGATCCGCTCGACGCTGGCGGTCATGGCCTCGGTCATCGCCGCCTGGTACGCCTCGAGCAACGCCGGGCCCAGGTCGACCGTCCCGCGTCCCGCGAACCAGTCCGGGTTGATCTCGACGGATCGCACCTGCCCGGCTCCGTTGGCGACCAGCGTGACCAACCCGGTCCCGTCCCGACCCTGGTGGCGGGTGTCCGTACGGGTGGCGGACGCCAGGGTGCGTCGGAAGGCCCGCAGCTCGCCGGAGAGTCGGGTCAGCTCCTCGATCGGGTCGGAGTCGGTGTCCCGGCCGAACATCATCATCGGGCCGTCAGGTGTTCGGCGCGGGCCGTGGTGGTCCCGCTGGACTCCGGTCGCCGGAGTGTGGTTGCCACTCTTCCGGTTTCGCTCAGCAGCATCAAGCCTCCCGTGGTCTGCCTGTCCGTGTTCGTTCATAGTCGACTGACGACCGTCTGTCTGGACAGTCAGAGACAATATCCCTCGGCCACCACCCCGGTCTGCCCGGTTGTTCCGGGGCATCGACCTTCCGTTGTGGACGGCGTCGACAAGCCGCAGGTCAGGGGGTGCGCCACTTATCGGCGGTTGGTGACCATCCAGGTGGTGGCGAAGCCGACCAGCGTTCGCTGCGACATCAGCCGGGCGTCCGCGTTGCCGACCGGGCCGACCGTGACCCGGCCGGATGCCTCGAAATCCGCGCCGAGCCGTTCGAAGACCTCCTCGTGGGTGTCCACGTCGACCCACTCCGTCCACCGGCTGGTGCCGTCCGGCTCCAGGATCGACGCGCCGGTGGTCGCCCGGGGCGGCGACTCCTGCCGGTACTCGGCCAGGTGCAGCGACGTGTTCGAGTCGTGGCCGCAGCCGAGCAGCAGCACCCGGCCGTCGAGCCGGTGGACCGCGCCGAGGGGTGAGGTCTCGCCCAACCCGTCGTCGAGCCGGTGATCGGCCAGGATCTCCGCCGCCTGCGCGCCCAGCGCGGCGAACGAGACCTGCGGGTGCGAGCTGCGCAGCGCACCCGGCCAGGTGCGGACCACCTCGGCGATGATGCCCATCCACCGGCTCGGCGTTTGTGCCGGGTCGAAGCCGGGGGTCTGCGCGCGGATCACCGGCCACCACGACTCGGGGACCGGCGGGCGTTGCCAGCCGGCCGGGTCCGTGTTGTCGGGGGTGTGGGTCGGTACGACAAGCGTCCCCGCCGGCCCGAGCACCTCCAGGAACGCCTGCACCACCGCCTGGACGCCGCCGGCCACGAACCCGAGACTCCGGTACGACGAGTGCAGCAGCAGTACGTCACCCCGGGCGACGCCGAGCGCGCCCAGCTCGGAGGCCAGGGATCGGACGGTGTGCGGGGCGGCCTGGTCCATCCGACGGAGTGTAGGCGTGGCACCTCAGGGAGCGGCTGCCCCGATCGCGTCCTCGTGCACCCCGACCTTGTAGTTGACCAGGTCGAGGCAGCGGGTGAGCTGGGCGATCTGCGGGAGCGCCCGCTCACGGTGCACCCGCATCAGGGCGAGTCGTTCGGCCTCCGTACCGACGCCCAGGCGGACCAGTCCGGTGTAGCGGCGGATTTCCGGCAGCGGCATGCCGGACTCGCGCAGCATACCGCCCGTTGCCGTGCCGCCGGACGGTTGACGATTGCTCCTGTTGTTCTAGTAGTATGCGAACATGTTGTTCAGTGTGGTGCCGGAGAGCGGGATTCCGTTGGCCGAGCAGATCGCGGCCAACGTGCGCCGCGCATTGGCCGAGGGCGCATTGCGGCACGGTGATCGCCTGCCGGCGGCCCGGGAGCTTGCCGACACGTTGGGCGTGAACATGCACACGGTTCTGCGGGCGTACGCGGCACTGCGTGACGACGGGCTGATCGAGCTGCGACGCGGTCGTGGTGCGGTGGTGACCGGTGCGGTGCCCCGGGAGCGGGCGCAGGTGATCGAGTGGGCACGGCACCTGGTCAGCGACGCGCGGCGGGCCGGTGTCGGCCTGGACGAGGTGGTCGCCCTGGTGCGCCAGCAGTATGCGAAGGAGGCAGGCGGATGAGGACAGCACGGTGGATTGCCGGCATGGGGCTCCTGCCGGGGGCCCTGCTCGCCGGAACGACAACCCTGACAACGGCGTGGCGGGGGCGCCTGCCGGAGCATCTGCCCAATCAGGGCGGAGTCGGCGACCGGCCGATGGAAACGACGATCCCGGTCAACACACTGATCGGGATTCTGATCGGAGTGGCCCTCGCCGCCTGGATCACCGGCATCGTCGCCTTCCTGGCCGCCGGCAGGCTGCCCCGGATCCCCCGGCACTGGCTACGTGCCGGTGTCCAGGCCGCGGTCGCCGCCGTCGTCGGTGCGGCGGTGACGATCCTGCTGATGGTGCTGGCGGCAGCGCTCGATGCGGCTACCGCCGCCGACGTACGTATGTCCTGGAGCTACTTCGTGGCCACCATGGCGGTGCCGGCCGCGGTCGCCGTCCTGTCAGCTGTCGTGGCGATCCTGCTGGCCGGCCGCCTGCCGGCGCAGCCGGCAGACCCCGCTGCGACGATCGTCGAGGCGACACAGCCGGCCGATCCCGCCCAGCGAGCCGCCGCGGGCAACGGCGAGCGGCTGCTCTGGTGGGAGTCGCGCTCGCTACGCCCGGTCGTATGGGCGACGGTCGGACTCGCCCTCTCCGGTGTCCTCCTTGCTGCCGTGCTGGTGCCCTTCGTGGGCCTGCCCGGCTGGGCGGGACTGGCGCCGACAGTGACCGCTCCCGTCCTGCTCCCGTTCACCCGCTACCGTCTCGCCATCGACGCCCGAGGGGTCCGGCTCACCTTCGGTCTGTACCGGTGGCGACTGCCGCTGACCGCCATCACCACAGCGGAGGAGGCTCAGCTGGATGCGGCGACCTGGCTTACCAGGGGAATGCTGCGCGGCGCGACCGACCGGACGCTGCCGCTGCTGCCCGGCCAGGTGCTGGCCCTACAGCTCACCGACGGCAGCCGTCGCTTCGTCACCTGCCGCGACGTCCCCACGGCGGTCAGCACCGTCAACACCCTGCGCGCCCAGCTCACCGCTGGCTGAGGCACCACCGTCCCGGGGACAACGCGTCGGGGGCCCGCTCAGCGGTTCCAGTCCTGCTTGGCGGCTCGGACCAGCTTGTCCTTCAGCTCCCGGGTGTGCCGTCGGCTGACCGGCAGTTCGGTCTCGTCGATCACCACGACGTAGCCGGAGTTGGTCAGCCGCAGTTCGGCGATGAGCCGGAGCTGGACCAGGTACGACCGGTGGATCCGGACGAACCCGGCGTCCGCCCACCGTTCGGCGAGGGTGGCCAGCGGCACCCGGACCAGGTGGGAGCCGTCGGCGGTGTGCAGGCGGGCGTAGTCACCCTGCGCCTCCACCCAGCGCACCGCCGAGCGGGGCAGCATCCGGGTGGTGCCGGCCAGCTCCACCGGGATCGTGGGATCCGGCTCGGAGCGGGCCAACGCCGCCGGATGGGTCGGCACCACCCGGGCACCGACCACCCGACGCAGCGACTCGGCCAACCGTTCGGCCCGCACCGGTTTGCGTACGTAGTCGGTGGCGCCCAGGTCGAAGGCGTCGACCGCCCCGTCGTCGTACGCGGTGACGAAGACGATCGCCGGCGGCCGGGCGAACCGGCGCAGTACCCGGGCCAGTTCCATGCCGTCGAGTCCGGGCATCCGGATGTCGAGGAAGACCACGTCGACGTCGGCGTCCCGGAGCAGGCGCAACGCCTCGGTGGCGTCGGAGGCGGTGTGCAGCCGGGAGACACGTGGATCGGCCCGCAGGTGGTACGCCAACTCGTCGAGGGCCGGCGGTTCGTCGTCCACCGCCAGCACCCGCAGGAAACCGGTCATGTATGAACCTCTCGTTCGCGACTGCGGGGCTCGCTTCGCTCACTCCTCGCGCTCAGGGTGCCTGCGCCCTCCTCGGTCACGCGCTCGCCCGGACGTGGCGGTGGAACTTCGGCACCCGCATGCTCACCTTGGTCCCGGAGCCGAGGCCGGTCTCCACGACCAGCCCGAACTGGTCACCGAAGACCGACCGGAGCCGTTCGTCCACGTTGGAGAGCCCGACGTGCTGGCCGGAGTCGTCGCCGGTGTCGGCGGCGGCCTCGGCGACCCCGGCGGCGAGCACCGCCGGATCCATCCCGACCCCGTCGTCCTCGACCATGATGTGGCACTCCGCCCCGGCGTCCCGCGCCTCGATGCTGAGCATCCCCACCCCCGGCTTGCGGGACAGCCCGTGCCGGACGGCGTTCTCGACAAGCGGCTGCAGACAGAGGAACGGCAGGCTGACCGGCAGCACCTCGGGAGCGATCTGCAGCCGTACCTGCAGCCGGTCGCCGAACCGGGCCCGTTCGATGGTCAGGTAGCGGTCGATCGACCGCAACTCCTCGGCGAGCGTGGTGAACTCGCCGTGCGCCCGGAACGAGTAGCGGGTGAACTCGGCGAACTCCAGGATCAGCTCCCGCGCCCGTTCCGGGTCGGTCCGGACGAACGAGCCGATCGCGGTCAGCGCGTTGTAGATGAAGTGCGGGCTGATCTGGGCGCGCAGTGCGCGTACCTCGGCCCGGGCCAGCCGTTCCCGGGACGAGTCCAGTTCGGCGAGGGCGAGCTGGGTGCCGGCCCAGTGTGCGGTCTCCAGCGCGGCCTGGACCAGGCCGGGTGCCGGCTGGTCGTCGACGATCGCGACCATCGCCCCGGCGGCCCGGCCGTCGGGGCCGGCCAGCGGCGCCAGCACCGCGCCCCGGACCGGGCAGTCGACCCGGTCGCAGCGCAGCTCGGCCTCACCGAGTACCGACGAACGGCCGGTGTTGATCGTCTGTGCCGCGGCGGCCCGCAGCTGGTCGCCGTGGTGTCCACCCCGGCCGTCGAGCGCCAGGATCCGGTCGTGGTCGGCCAGCGCCAACCCGGCGGAGCCGACCAGGGTACGCAGGTGGCGTACCGCCTTCGCGGCGCTGGCCGGAGTCAGCCCGGTCCGCAGCGGCTCGGCGGCCAAACCGGCGGTGTGCAGGACCTCGTAGGTGGCGCGCTGGGTGGCGGTGGCGATGCCCCGCCGGGCGAGCAGTCGGACGACGGCGAAGAGCGCGGCGCCCAGCGCGCTGATCATCGCGACCACGGCGACCGCCGTGGACAGGTTCGGCCCCACGCAGAGATCCTGACCGTTCCGACCCGGTTCGCCAACCCCCGGATCCGCCGACCGCCCACGGGCGGCCGGTCGGATCAGTACGCGCCCTTGCGGGCCAGTACGACCCCGATGGTGCGCCAGAGGATGCTGAGGTCGTACGCCAGCGACCAGTTGTCGACGTAGTAGAGGTCGAGCCGGACCGCCTCGTCCCAGGAGAGGTCGGAGCGTCCGGAGACCTGCCAGAGGCCGGTGATCCCGGGACGGACCAGCAGTCGGCGTCGTACGTCGCCGAGGAAGTCACCGTCGTCGGCGGGCAGCGGCCTGGGGCCGACCAGGGACATCTCGCCCCAGAGCACGTTGATCAACTGCGGCAGCTCGTCCAGTGAACTGGCCCGGAGAAAGCGGCCGGCCGGGAAGACCCGGGGATCATTCTTGATCTTGAACAGCATGCCGTCGGTCTCGTTCTGGTCGACCAGACTGGCGAGCCGCTGCTCCGCGTCGACGTACATGGTCCGGAACTTCCAGACCCGGAACGTCCGGCCCTCGTGCCCGACCCGGGGCTGCCGGAAGAAGACCGGTCCGGGGTCGGAGATCCGGATCGCCAGCGCGATCGCGACGAACAGCGGCAGGAGCAGCAGCAGCCCGAACCCGGCCGCGCACCGGTCCAGCAGGTTCTTGGCCAGCAGCGCCGGACCGGAGAGCGTCGGCTCCTCGACGTGCAGCAGCGGCAGACCCTCGATCGGCCGGATGTGCACCCGGGGACCGGCGATGTCGGTCAACTGCGGCGCCACGATCAGGTCGACGCCGGAACCCTCCAGCTGCCAGGCGATCCGGCGCAGCTCACCCGGCTCGGTGCTGGCCGAACCGCAGACCGCGATCGTGTCGGCGCCGACCTCGCGGACCAGCGACAGGATGTCCCGGCCGGCGTACACCGGGATCGGGGTCTGGATGCCCCGGGCCGCCGCGTAGCCGTCGGTCAGGTGGATCGCCACCGGGACGAGCCCGGCGGACGGGCTGCGGCTGACCGCGGTGTAGACCTCCAACGCCTCCGGCAGGGTGCCGATCAGCACCATCCGCTGGGTGGCGGTGCCGCCGTGCCGGCGGACCGTGTGCAGCACGATCCGGGCCAGGTAGCGGGCGAGCAGGATCAGCAGCAGCGTGCCGAGCAGCGCGGTGCCGACCGTGTACCGGGACAGGTCGGTCTTGGTGGCGAAGGCGAGGAAGGAGACACTCGCCGCGACCGCCACCGCAGCCCGGGTCACCCGTTTGAACTCGTCGGTGCCGAGCCCGAGATAACGCCGGTCGTACGCGCCGTTGGCCCAGAGGATGACCAGCCAGCCCAGCGGAAGCAGCAGGTAGGAGACGGTGTGGAACCAGGTGGGGTCCTTGTCCGCGTCGCGGAAGCCGGACGCCGCCTGGTCGAACCACTGGATCGCGATCCAGCTGGCCAGCACCGCCGCCCCGAAGTCGAGCAGCAGCAGCACCGCGACGTAGGGGCGGTGCCAGCGGGACACCCGGCGTCGGGCCCGGGCCCACGCGGAGCGTGGCACACCGTTGGGCTGCGGCGCGGTCGGCGGCTGGATCTCGAAGCTGTCGACATGCCGCAGCGCGCCGGGCTGGCCCGTGCCGCCTATCGGGCGCTGGAGGCTTGTCGTCACCTCAGCCACGTCCTCCCGCATGACACGTGCCGCCCATTCGCCATAAGGGCTCGGGTCGCCCACCGTCACAGTCTCTCCCATGCAGGCCCCACGGGGACGCCGACCCGAGGGACAGTACGCCGCCCGCTCCGCCAGCAACGAGAGCCGACCGCCTCGAAAGCGGAGTCGCAGACCGGGCCACTATACCGATGGACAGGCGTGACGGTAGAGCCCGGAGGTGGCCGGTTCATTGCCAGCTGGGCGTTTTTGACCCCGGTTGCGGCCCGGGACTACTCAACGTACAAGCAGAATCGCGCAGCGGCCAGGTGCCGCCCTCCGGTGGCGACGCGACGGTCAGCGGACGAGTCGGGACAGCCGTCGGTCGGCCAGCGGCTTGCCGCCGGTCTGGCAGGTCGGGCAGTACTGCAGGCTGGAGTCGGCGAACGACACCTCACGGATGGTGTCGCCACAGACCGGACAGGGCAGCCCGGTCCGGTTGTGCACCCGCAGCCCGGCCCGCTTCTCGCCCTTCAGTTCCGCCGCCCGCTGTCCCAGCGACCGGGTCACCGCGTCGGTGAGCACCTCCCGGGTCGCGCCGTACAACACCGCCAACTGGTCGTCGGTGAGCCGGTTGGTCAGCGCGAACGGCGACAGCTTCGCCGCGTGCAGGATCTCGTCCGAGTACGCGTTGCCGACCCCGGCCAGCACCTCCTGGTCGGTCAGCACCCCCTTCAGCTGCCCCCGGCGACCCCGCAGCCGCGCGGCGAAGGTCGGCAGGTCGACCGCGAGCACGTCCGGGCCGAGCCGCCCCACCCCGGGCACCGCCTGCGGATCGGTCACCAGGTACGCGGCCAGCCGTTTCTGCGTACCGGCCTCGGTCAGGTCGAAACCGGACCCGTCGTCGAGGCGTACCCGCAGCGCGATCGGGCCCTTGCCCGGCTTCAGCGGCACCCCGGAGTTGAACGACTCCCGGTAGTGCAGCCAGCCCGCCCGGGACAGGTGCACCACCAGGTGCAACTCGTCCCCCGCATCGTCGTCGAGTCGTACGTCGAGGAACTTGCCGTGCCGGCCGGCGTCCACGACGGTCCGCCCCGCCACGGCCGACGGCGACGGGTCGTACGTCTTCAGGGCGCTGATCGCGGCGACCTCGATCCGGTCGACCCGACGCCCGACCGCCCGCTCGCGCAGGTAGCCGGCGAGGGCCTCCACCTCCGGTAACTCAGGCACGAGATAAAAGGTAGCGTTCAATCCCGCGGACGCGACCCTCACGCGCCCGCAACAGGTGCGGCCAGACCGCGGATAAGGGGCGAATCGGCGTGCGGGTGATCGTTGCGCACAACCGGTACCGGGAGGCACAGCCGTCCGGCGAGAACACCATCGTCGACCAGGAGATCGGCCAGCTCCGCGCGGCCGGGGTGGAGGTGTTCCCCTTCCTGCGCTCCTCCGACGAGATCGCCCGGTTCTCCACCGCCGACAAGGCGCTGCTGCCGCTCTCGCCGATCTACTCGCCCCGGGCCCAGCAGGACCTGAGCCGGCTGATCACCGAGCACCGCCCGGACGTGCTGCACCTGCACAACCCGTACCCGCTGCTCTCGCCCTGGGTGGTCCGGACCGCGCACAAACACCGGGTTCCGGTGGTGCAGACCGTGCACAACTACCGGCAGGTCTGCTCCTCCGGGCTCTACTTCCGGGACGGCCGGATCTGCCAGGACTGCCGGGGCCGGGCGCTGGGCGTGCCGGCGATCGTGCACCGCTGCTACCGGGGGTCCCGGGCCCAGAGCGCACTGATGGCGACCACCCTCGCCATACACCGGCCGACCTGGCGCTCGGTGGACCGCTACATCGCGCTGACCTCCGGCATCGCCAACCACCTCCGGGACTACGGCATCCCGGAGGACCGGATCGTGGTCAAGCCGAACGGCATCCCGGACCCCGGGGCACCATCACCGCTCGGCGACGGTTTCCTCTTCTTCGGCCGGCTCTCCCCGGAGAAGGGCGTCGGGCTGCTGCTGGACGCCTGGCGCCGGCACCCGGACGGCGCGCTCGGGCCGCTGCGTATCGCTGGCGACGGTGAACTGCGCCCGCTGGTCGAGGAGGCCGCCGCGCAGCGCGCCGACGTCGAGTTCCTCGGCCCGCTGGACCGGGCCGGGGTGGCCGCCGCGCTGCGGTCCGCCGCCGTGGTGCTGACCGTGCCGACCTGGCACGACGTCCTGCCGACGGTGGTGATCGAGGCGCTGGCCGCCGGTCGCCCGGTGCTCGGCACCGCGCTCGGCGGCATCCCGTACCTGGTCGGCGCCGACGAGCCCGCCGCCACGACCGGGGCCGGACTGACCACCGGTGAGGCCGGCTGGCTCGTGCCACCGGACCCGGCCGCGCTCGCCGCCGCACTGCCCACCGTCCGGGCCGCCGCCGCCACCGTCGCCCCGCACGCCCGGGCCCGCTACCAGCGCACCTTCCACCCGGACGTGGTCACCGGCCAGCTCCTCGACATCTACGCCAAGATGTGAGGCGCATACACCAGTGTGTGAGGCGAGCCCGGCTCAGCGCAGCGAGGCGCGGGCGGAGAAGGTGATGCTGGCCAGCAGGAAGCCGCCGTTGACGAGGGTGAAGACGGCGATCAGCCAGATCGTCCAGGACGGTACGAGGGTCAGCACCAGCCCGGCCACGAAGATCACCGCCCCGTAGTCCCGGACCAGCTTGGCCAGCCGGACCGGCAGCGAGGTCGAGGTGACCATGCTGGCCGCGTTCGGACCGGCCTGCATCACCGAGGTCACCAGGTTGACCATCCAGGTGCCGGCGAAGGCCGCGATCAACCAGATCGGGGTCGACGGGCGCTGCGCCAGCGCGGTCGCCGACAGGGCGGTGACCAGGGCGATCTGCGCCGCCACGTCGCAGAGCACGTCGACCCGGGCGCCCGCCGCGCTGCCCTTGCCGGTGACCCGGGCCAGTTGCCCGTCCGCGCAGTCCAGGGCGTACGCCAACTGCCAGCCGACCAGCGCGACCAGCCCGACCACCCAGGCCGGTACGGACCCGGCGGCGACCCGGTCGGCCAGGGCCACCACGGTCGCCGAGACGGCCAGCCCGAGCAGCAGGTTGGCGATGGTGAGCGCGGTCGGCGGCAGCCCCAGCCGGTGCGCGGCCACCGACAGGCCGGCGCCGATCCGCTGGCTGAGCGCCTCGCTGAACAGCCCACCGCCCCGGTTGACCCGGTAGAAGTCGGCGGCGGTCGGCGCGGGGGTCAACGCGGGCTCAGCCGAGCTGTTCACGGATTGCATCGACGTAGTTTGCCAGCCGTTCACCAATCACGTCCTGGGGGAGGTCGAGGTGTTCAAGGATCGTGTACCGACCGGGGCGGGTACAGGGTGCGTGGTGCACCGCCGCGACGAAGTTGTCGTCGGTCAGCCCCAGGTCGGCGGGGGTGGTGGCCAGCCCGTGCCGGTGCAGGCAGGA
Organism: Plantactinospora sp. B24E8; assembly: GCF_039871735.1. Classification (NCBI taxonomy): domain Bacteria; kingdom Bacillati; phylum Actinomycetota; class Actinomycetes; order Micromonosporales; family Micromonosporaceae; genus Plantactinospora; species Plantactinospora sp. B24E8. The sequence goes on along the minus strand of NZ_JBDPMH010000038.1, from coordinate 27,100 downwards.
GGCCAGCTGGGCGAACCGTTCGAGGTCACCCCGGAGGTACGTGCAGAAGAGCGCGCCGAGCCCGACCTGCTCGCCGTGCGAGCCGGTGCCCGGGTACAGCTCGTCGATGGCGTGCGAGATCTCGTGGCAGCCGCCGCTGGCCGGCCGGCTCGACCCGCTCACCGACATCGCCAGTCCGCCCAGGATCAGCGCCTCGGCGAGCGCGGTCAGGAAACCGTCGTCGGTGATTTTGCCGGGGTGGTTGACCAGTGCCTCCGCCCCGGTCCGGGCCAGCGTGACGGCCAGGCCGTCGATCGGCTCGGCGCGTACCCGGTGGGCGAGTTCCCAGTCCGCGACCGCGTTCAGGTTGCTGATCGCGTCCCCGATCCCGGCCTGGGTCTGCCGGTCCGGGCCGTTCTCCACGAAGTCGAGGTCGACCACGACGGCGATCGGGATCTGCACCCCGTACGAGCCCTTGCCGCCCTCGTGGTCCAGGGAGGCGACCGGGGAGGCGATCCCGTCGTTGGCCAGGCTGGTCGCCACGCTCACCATCGGCAGGGCGTACCGGGAGGCGGCGTACTTGGCGGTGTCGATGGTCTTGCCGCCGCCGATCCCGACCACCGCGTCGTAGTTGCGGCGGCGCAGCCGCTCCCCGAGTTCCAGCGCCGCGTCGAGGGTGCCGCCGGTCACGGTGAAGACGTCGGCCCGGCCCAACCCCGGCCGGCACAGCTCGGCGATCCGTTCGCCCTGCCCGGGGCCGACCACCACGGCCACCTCGCCACCGGCGGAGATCCGCCGGTCGGCCAGCAGTGGCCCGAGGTCGGCGACCGCCCCCCGGCGTACGTCGATGGCCAGCGGGGTGTTGACGGTACGGGCTAGTAGCGGCATGCGATCTCCCGGGCCCGGGCGAGGTCGTCGTGGTTGTCGACCTCGACCCAGGAGACGTCGCCGATCGGCGCCGCCCGCACCTCGCCACCGGAGTCGGCGTACTCCTGGTAGCCGTCCTCGTAGTAGAGGTTCGGGTCGCGCCGCCAGGTCGTCTCCAGCGCGTCGGCGAGGTCGGCGGCGACCTGCGGTTCGATCAGGGTGGCGCCGATGTACTCCCCGTACGCCTGCGCCGGGTCCATCTCCTTGGTGATCCGGGTGAGCTGGCCGGCGGAGTCGAAGACGGTCTTCATCTCCTCGTCGGCCAGCTTCTTCAGCGTGTCGACCGCGAGCAGGATGCCGGGGCCACGCTGGGCGAGCAGGGTCCGTTCCACGCTGACCGGGTGCACGGTGTCCCCGTTGACCAGCAGGGCGCCCTGGGCGAAGTGGTCCCGGGCCAGCCAGAGCGAGTACGCGTTGTTCCACTCCTCGGCCCGGTCGTTGTGCACCAGGGTGAGTTTGACCCCGTACCGGTCCTGCAGCGCGGTCTGCCGGGCCCGGACCGCCTCGGCGGCGTACCCGACCACCACGGTGACGTCGGTCAACCCGACCTCGGCGAGGTTGCGCAGCGCGATGTCGAGGATCGTCGTCTCGCCGTCGACCGGGACGAGTGCCTTCGGAAGGCTGTCCGTGTACGGGCGCAGTCTCCGCCCGGCGCCCGCGGCGAGCACCAAACCGATCATTCGTCGATCCTCCTCACGACAGCCGCCACCGCAGGGAGGATAGCGCCGTGTGACGGGAGAGCGAATTCCCGGCAAACGCGAGGACAACCCGGGTTGGTACGAATGTCGATGCCGGTGCCGGATGTCCCGGTCGGGCGGGATGTGCTCAGCCGGGCAGTGTGGCCAGGTCGGCGAGGAGTCGCAGCCGCTCCGGCGGGGTGAGTACGGCGTACGGGCCGGCCGCCCGCCGGTCGGTTTCCCACTCGATGGCGAGCCGTTCCGCCCCCGGGGCGAGCGCCACGATGCTCCGGGCGGTGTGTCCGGCCGCCTGCCAGGCGGCGGCGTGCGCGTCGGCCCGGTGGTAGCGCAGCGTGCCGAGCCGGTTGAGCAGCAGCACCCCGGGCGGGGTGCCGTCCGGCTCGTACGGCGGTGCCATCGCCCCGAAGGCGCCGTTTTCGCGGTCCGGTCCGTCGAGGGCGGCGTCTCCGTGGTCCGGTCTGTCGAGGGCGGCGTCTCCGTGGTCCGGTCCGTTGAGGGCGGCGGTGAGCAGTCGACCGACGATCCCGGCCAGCCGCTGCACCCGTTCGGTGTGCCCGGACCAGATCTCCTCGGTGACCCGGGCGTGCAGCTGGTACAGCTCGGTCAGGAACGCGCGGCCGCGTTCGGTGGCGCAGATCCCGCCGTCGTCCTGTCGGTGGATCATCCCGTGGGCGACCTGTTTGTCCAGCTGGCGCTGGCATTCGGCGGGGTCGGCGTAGCGGGTCAGGGCGGCCAGTTGTCGGCCGCTGACGGTTCCGCCGGGGGCGGCCAGCCGGGTCCGGAAGTCGACCAGGAAACCGATCGCGGACGGGCCGCCGTAGCGCTGCCGCAGTTCGGGGCCGCCGCGGCTGCCGGTGGCGGCCATCGCGGCCCGGAAGACCCGGTCGACGGCCGGCCAGACCAGCCCGGCCGCCTGGTGCGGGGCGAGCGGCACGCGCTCCGGTGCCGGCACCGGGAGGTCCGTCGCGGTGTGCGGACCCACCGCCCATTCGGGCACGGGGTACGGGTTCACAGGCCGATGAGCCGTAGGGCGCGGAAGCCGTCCTCGGCGATCTGCCGGATCACCCCGTCGCCGGGCTGCCGGTGCTCGTCGAGAATCTCAATCTCGGCCTCGGTGAGCCACCGGAACTCGGTGTGCTTGCCGGGTTCGAGTCGGGGCCGGGACAGATCACCGTCGACCCGGACCAGGAAGTCGGTCTCGATCCGGTCGATACCGTCGGTGCCGGTGTAGGTGTATTCGCCGACCAGGCCGAGCACCAGGGAGACGTGCCAGCCGGTCTCCTCGGTCACCTCGCGGAACAGCGCCTCCTCGACGGTCTCGCCCGCTTCGAGGTGGCCGCCGACGATGTCCCAGGTGTTGGGGAAGAGTTTCCGGTGGGGGGACCGCCGCTGGAAGAAGATCCGGCCGTCGTCGTCGACGACGAGTGCTCCGGCGCAGCGCAGGGGTTCGGACTCGGTGGGCACCCGTCGAGATTAGTTCCCGTCTCCGGGGGCGCGCCGGGTCGGCGGTTACCGGCCGGTCGCCGCCGGTCGGCCGGTCCGGTCCGCCGGTGTCGCCGGGGGTCGGCTGCTCAGGATTCGGACATTGCCATGCCTGCGCCCCTGACGCGGAAGGCGCCCGTACGCTGGGTAGTCATGACTGTCGAGCAGCTGATCTCGTTCGCCCGTGGTGCGCCGTCGCTGGACATTGTCGACATCGACGGGCTGAAGGCGGCCGCCGGACGGGCCTTCGACGCCGACCCGGCCGGCATCACCGGGTACGGCACCTCCGTCGGATACCCACCGTTGCGCAAGTGGATCGCGGAGAAGCACGGGGTTGACGTCGACCAGGTGCTGGTCACCAACGGCTCGCTGCAGGCCGACGCGTTTCTCTTCCAGCACCTCGTCTCGCCGGGTGACGCGGTGGTGGTGGAGCGGCCGACGTACGACCGGACGCTGCTGAACCTGCAGCGGATGGGGAGCAAGGTGCACGCGGTCACCATCGAGCCGGACGGCATCGACACCGGGGAGCTGGCGAACCTGCTGGGTTCGGGGCTGCGGCCGAAGTTGGCGCACATCATCCCGAACTTCCAGAACCCGGCCGGGGTGACCCTGTCGCTGGAGAAGCGGCGGGCGCTGATCGAGCTGGCCGCCGAGTACAACTTCACGATCTTCGAGGACGACCCGTACGCCGACGTCCGGTTCCGGGGTGAGCCGCTGCCGTCGATGTTGACCCTGGACGACGGGGACAACGTGGTGCACGCCTCCAGCTTCACCAAGACGATCTGCCCCGGGGTACGGGTCGGCTACCTGGTCGGGCCGGCGGGCCTGATCGCCGACATCGCGAAGCAGGCGACGAACCTCTACATCTCGCCGGGGATGGTGGCGCAGGCGATCGTGTACCAGTTCTGCGTCTCCGGGGACGTCGACCGGTCGATCCGCAAGGTCAGCGCGGCGCTCGGCGAGCGGGCGACGGCGTTGGCCGGCGCGCTGCGACGGGAGATTCCGGATGTCCGGTTCACCGAACCGAACGGCGGCTACTTCCTCTGGATCGAGCTGCCGGAGGACGTGCACGCGGACGAGCTGGTGCCGGCGGCGACCGAGCGGGGCGTGACCGTGGTGAAGGGTGGTGACTTCCTGCCCGAGGGTGGGGAGCACTCGCTGCGGTTGGCGTACTCGGCGGTGACGCCGGAGCAGATCGACGAGGGTGTGCGCCGGCTCGCCGACGCGGTCCGGGCGGTACGTGGCTAGGGCGGGTCGCGGGTAGGCGGCTCCCGGCCACTGGCTGGCGACCAGCTCATAGCGGATGAATGACACAGCTGGGCACTTCTGTCGGATAGTCGACAAAAGTGCCCAGCTGACGTTCCGGGGTTCCCTACGGACGGGTAAGCGGCCCACAATGCTGCGAGCGCTACTCGCGTCAAGGTCGAGAGCTGGCGTCGACGGGTGTGCCCCGGATCGGCGGTCAGCGGATCGACCGGGCGGGAGTGGCGTCGGAGACAATACCCCCGCCCCCCAGAGGCGCCGGGTGGGCCGTCCGCACCTCACCCCCCGACGTGGACGGTCCACCCGGCGCCGACCCCGCGAGGTTTCGGTCCGGTCGCTTCGGCGGCGTACGCTGCAACGCGCACTGAACTGCGGCGGAGGGGGGTGTTGATCATGTCGGATCGGATTGATCACGATCAGGCGCCAACCAACGGACGTGGCCGGTCGAGATCCCGTGCCTGGACCGCCCCGGTCCGGGCGGTCAGTCGGATGCTCAACACCGAGGTGGCCCAGCAGCGGACCCCGGTGGCCCAGACCCGGAGCGGACACGGCGGCGTGGTCGACTGCGCCCTCTACGTCGACGGGGTACGCCAGGCCGGGCAGTGGCACCACGCCGAGGCGCTGGAAGCCGCCCGACAGCAGTCCGACGCCTTCGTCTGGGTGGGGCTGCACGAGCCGAGCCTGACCGAGATGGCCGGCATCGCCGAGACGTACAGGCTGCACGAACTGGCGGTCGAGGACGCGGTCAAGGCCGAGCAGCGCCCCAAACTCGAACAGTTCGGTGAGGTCAGCTTCCTGGTGCTGCGTACCGTCCGGTATGTCCGGCACGGTGAGCTGACCGAGAACACCGACGTGATCGAGACCGGTCAGGTGATGCTCTTCATCGGGCCGGATTTCGTGATCAGCGTCCGGCACGGTGACGCCTGCCGGCTCGCCGCGGTCCGCTCCGACCTCGAATCCCGGCAGGAGATCCTCCGGCAGGGCCCGTGGGCGGTGGCGTACGCGGTGATGGACCGGGTGGTGGACATCTACCTCGAGGTGACCGACCGGGTCGGTGACGACCTGGACGTGCTGGAGAGCGAGGTCTTCGCCCGGCAGGCCCACGGCCGGATCCAGCGGATCTACCAGATGAAGCGGGAACTGGTCGAGTTCAAGCGTGCCGTCGTGCCGTTGCAGCGTCCGCTGATGACGCTGACCGGACAGTTGAACCGCGAGGTGCCGAAGGAGATCCGGAAGTACTTCCGGGACGTGCAGGACCATCTGACCCGAACCGTCGAGCAGGTCGCCTCCTACGACGACCTGCTGAACTCGATCCTGCAGGCGCGGCTGGCCCAGGTGACGGTCGACCAGAACAACGACATGCGCAAGATCGCCGCCTGGGCCGCCATCGCCGCGGTCTGGACCGCCATCGCCGGGATCTACGGGATGAACTTCGAGTTCATGCCGGAGACCAAGTGGAAGTACGGCTATCCGGTCGTGTTCACCCTGATGCTGGCGATCTCGATCGGCCTCTACCGCTGGTTCCGGCGCAACCGCTGGCTCTGACCACCGGCTCTGCCGGCCGGGCACCGTAGCCGCCGGCGCTGCCGCTGGCTCCGGCTCTCTCAACCTGGCGCCGTGGGTGTCGGTTCTGCGGCTGGCTTCGGTGCCGGAACGCCACGGCGTGGGGAACGGAGCCGTCACCCCACGCCGTGGTCGTCTCGTCCGCCCGGCGCCGGCCGGGCCGCGGGTCCCGCGCTCAACTGCTGCGGTTGCGGGACGCCGCGCCGCCGGTGCCGAGCAGGTCGTCCGACTTCTGCTCGCCCCTGGCCCCGGCCTTCTTGGCGCCGTCGGTCACCGCCGCACCAGCGCTGATCTTCTCCGTGACCGCACCGACGCGGTCCGTCATCTTCTCCATTGGCGACGACTTCGGCGAGCCCGGTTCACGGACCGCGCCGCCCGCCGAACTGCCCATGATCGTCGCGGCGTCCCCGCGTACGGTGTCCAACGCCGCCGCCGGGTCGTACTCGTCCCAGGGTTGCTGCTGCTCCCGCCGGCGCATCGCCACCGCGCCCATCGCCCCGGCGACCGCCCCCGCGACCAGCAAACCGGTCAGCATCGGCCAGCGTCGGCGCAGCATCGAATTCTTCTTCCGCATCGCTTTCACTCTCTTCGACCTCGCCTCGAGGGCGACCGAGCCGGCCTGACGGGCGCCTGCGGCGGCGGCCACGGCCAACGGCGCCACCCTGGTCATCGCCGATTCCCAACCGTCCGACGCGGTCCGCCGTACCCTGGTCGCCGTCGGCGAGAGGTAGTCCCGGGCGGCGTACGCCCGCGGCCCTACCGCCGCCCCGACCCCTGACGCGGCGTGGTTGGCCGCCCGCGCCAGATGATCAAGACTCTCGCCCAGCTCGTCCCTGACGAGCTGCCTGTGGGAAGTGCGCCCCCCGAATCCGAACACCGGTCCCCACCTCCTTGGGTGTTGTTCCTCCGTCATCCTGCACCCTCGGATGCGCCCGCACCTGCAGAACGGGCACATGGGAGGATCCGCATGGAACCACCACCCGTACGTCGGCGGCGGACCTGGGCGCCGGCGGGGAGGTCCGGTCCGGCCGGCCCGGTCGGACCGGCGAACACATCGAACAAGGAGTATTCGTGGCCGAGGCCGTCTACGCGACCCTGCACACCAACGCCGGCGCGATCCGGCTGGAACTCTTCCCGAACCACGCGCCGAAGACCGTCAGCAACTTCGTCGAACTGGCTGAGGGCACCCGGCCGTACACCGACCCGCGTACCCGGCAGCCGGGCAGCGGGCCGTACTACGACGGCACCATCTCGCACCGGATCATCAGCGGGTTCATGATCCAGATGGGTGACCCGACCGGCACCGGTACGGGTGGCCCGGGTTACAACTTCGCCGACGAGTTCCACCCGGACCTGCGGTTCGACCGCCCGTACCTGCTGGCGATGGCGAACGCCGGACCCGGCACCAACGGCTCGCAGTTCTTCATCACCGTCGCGCCGACCCCGCACCTGAACAACCGGCACACCATCTTCGGCCAGGTCGCCGACGAGGAGTCCGCGAAGGTCGTCGAGGCGATCTCGAAGGTGCCGACCGGCGCGATGGACCGTCCGGTCCAGGACGTGGTCATCGAGCGCGTCGAGATCCAGCGTCAGGGCGCCTGACGTCGATCCCGGGTACCTTTGCGTCCATGGCCGAATCAGCAAGCTCAGTGACGGCATGAGCGAGTCGCCGCCGACCACGCCGGTCTGCTACCGCCATCCGGGTCGGGAGACGTACGTCCGGTGTACCCGGTGTGAGCGGCCGATCTGCCCGGACTGCATGCGGGAGGCCTCGGTCGGGCACCAGTGCCCGGAGTGTGTGGCCGAGGGCCGTCGTAGCCAGCGGCCGGTGCGTACCGCCTTCGGGGGCGGTGCCGCCGGTCGCCAGGGCTACGTCACCAAGGTGCTGATCGGGATCAACGTCGCGGTCATGCTGCTCTCGATCCTGTCGGCCCGATCCGGCGAGTCGATCGCCGGGGGCGGGCTCGGGGGTCTGCTCGGCGGGTCGACCCCGCTCACCAACTGGGGGGCGGTGCTCGGCCTGTGGGCCCCGTTCGGCCCGTTCGGGCCGCAGGACGGGATCGCGGCCGGGGACTACTACCGGCTCATTACGGCGATGTTCCTGCACTACGGCATCGTGCACCTGGCGCTGAACATGTGGGCGCTCTGGATGCTCGGTCGGACGCTGGAGGCCACCCTCGGCCCGCTGCGGTTCCTGGCGCTCTATCTGGTCGCCGGGTTCGGTGGCAACGTGGCGGCGTACCTGTTCACCAATCCGATGAGGGAGACCGCCGGCGCCTCGACGGCGATCTTCGGTCTCTTCGCCGCGCTCTTCGTGATCATGCGCCGGCTGGGTCGGGACACCTCGTCGGTGATTCCGGTCCTGGTGGTCAACCTGGTCATCACGTTCGCCGTACCGGGCATCTCGATCGCCGGGCACCTGGGTGGTCTGGTGACCGGGGCGGCGATGGCTCTGGTGCTGGCCTACGCCCCACGGGGCCGTCGCACCCTGTTCCAGGCCGGTGGTGGGGTGCTGATCGGGTTGGTGCTGGCCGGACTGACCCTGATCCAGACCGCCGCGCTGGTCGGCTGACCAGCGCCCGGTCTGCCAGGGCCGCCGGCGCCGGCGACGCGGCGGGAAGGGCAGGCTCCGCCGGCTGGTCAGCGGGGCGGCTCGCCGGTGACACCGGTCGAGTGGGTCGCCTGGAGTCGGCGGAGCGTCTCGGCGACCTCGGTCGGCGCGGTGCCGAGGTCGTACCGGCTGAACAGGTGCAGCGACTCGCCGGCGTCGACCTCCAGCGTCTCGGTACGCAGTCCGAGCCGGGGCCGGGTGTCGACCCGGATCCGTTCGACCGCCGTCCACGGCAGGTGCCGTTGACCGGCGTACCCGCTGATCACCGTGATGCCGGCGGGGTGGGCGGTGAGCCGGACCGGCGCGACCAGGTCCCGTACTCCCCAGACCAGCAGGCCGGCGGCGGCCACCACCGCGATGCCGAGTTGTACCGGGTCGTTGTCGTTGGCGGCGAGCAGCGCGCCGAGCGCGACGAGCAGCACCGCAGCGCCGATCTTGACCATCGGCAGCACCGGCTGGACCCGCCAACCCGGGGCCGCACCCTCCGAACCGGACGATGGGCCGGCCGATGGGCCGGCCGATGGGCGCGGCTGCCCGGGGTGATCCGGGTCCGGCTGCCCGGTGCGGTCGATCGGCTCGTCGTAGCGGTCGGCAGGCACGGATCCAGGATGCCAGGAACATGGCCGGTGGGATCGGCCGCTGTTGACGGTACGATCGGAGCAGACAAGTTACTGGGGAGTAGACATGGCGGACGCGGTCATCGTCGGTGCGGTACGGACCCCGGTCGGGCGGCGCCGGGGAGCGCTGGCCGGAGCACATCCGGTCGACCTGTCGGCGCAGGTGCTGCGCGCCCTCGCCGAACGGACCGGGCTCGACCCGGGCGACGTGGACGACGTGATCTGGGGCTGCGTCTCCCAGGTCGGCGAGCAGGCCTGGAACGTCGGGCGTAACGCCGTACTCGCGGCGGGTTGGCCGGAGTCGGTGCCCGGCACCACGCTCGACCGGCAGTGCGGTTCCAGTCAGCAGGCGCTGCACTTCGCCGCCGCGGCGGTGCTGGCCGGCCAGGCGGACCTGGTGGTCGCCGGCGGGGTGGAGTCGATGACCCGGGTGCCGATGGGCAGCAGCGTGGCGTCCCCGGCCGCCGGCCCGACGCCGACCGGGCTGCCCTACGGCGACCAGGTGCGCAACCGCTACCGGGACCGGGAGGGCTTCGCCGCCGATGAGCCGGTGCCGTTCAACCAGGGGGTCGGCGCCGAGCTGATCGCCCGCCAGTGGGGACTGAACCGGCGTCAGCTCGACGAGTTCGCGCTGGCCAGCCACGAAAAGGCGGCCACCGCCCAGGACGCCGGTGCGTTCGAGCCGGAGATCGTCCCGGTCGAGGTGCCGGACGGGGCCAAGGTCGTCGCGGACGAGGGCATCCGCCGGGACACCACCCTGGAACGGCTCGCCGAGCTGCCCACCCCGTTCCGGGCCGACGGTGTGGTCACCGCCGGCTCCGCCTCGCAGATCTCCGACGGCGCCGCCGCGCTCGCGGTGACCAGCTCCGACTGGGCCCGGCGGCACGGCCTCCGGCCGCTGGCCCGGATCCACACCGCCGTGGTCGCCGCCGCCGACCCGGTGCTGATGCTCACCGCACCGATCCCGGCCACCGCGAAGGCGTTGCGCCGCGCCGGGCTCGGCATCGAGGAGATCGGGGTGTACGAGGTCAACGAGGCGTTCGCCCCGGTGCCGCTGGCCTGGCTGGCCGAGACGGAGGCGGATCCGGCCCGGCTCAACCCCCGGGGTGGCGCGATCGCCCTCGGTCATCCGCTCGGCGGATCCGGTGCCCGGATCATGACCACGATGCTGCAACACATGCGGGACAACGGCATCCGGTACGGCCTGCAGACCATGTGCGAGGGCGGCGGGATGGCGAACACCACCATCGTGGAACTTCTATAAAATCATTCTCGTCCATGTCCTGGCCGCGTCATCCCCGGCGGCGTGTCGTTGGAACGGGCATGGATGTGTTCGTCCGTACGTTCCTGCCGGCCGCCGCCGAGACCGGGGTGACCAGCCCGACCGTGAGTCGGCACCTGCCGGTCCTGCGCAGCTGTGTGCAGGCCGGGGACGCCGCCGTCCTGGTGGCCCGATGTATCCGCCCCGAGCAGCCGACCTGTAGCTATCTGCTGCTGCTGACCGCCCGCCGGCTGGTGGTGACCGAGCAGAGCCGGGTGCTGCAGCGGCTGCGGCTGCACCTCAACACCGAGTTGCGGCACCTCAGCAACGCCGCCTGGACCCCGGACCCGCGTACGTCGGTGCTCGAACTGGCCGCGACCGCGGTGGACGGCGTACGGGAACGGTTTCTGATCCGGGCCGACCGGCCCAGCCAGCTGTGGCAACTCGACGCCCTGTTCAATCACGTCTTCCGAGCGAAGATGACAACTCGGGTAGCACGGCCGGTTGCCTCCGCCGCTCCGGCCACTGTTCCGGTCGCCGGAGCCGGGCTGCCGGTTCCGACGCCGGCGGCCCCGGCAGCCGTGCCGGCTGGGCGGGGCGTCCGGGCCGTACCGCCCCGGCGGCCCGCGACGGGTGGCCCGTCGACCGGCTCGGGCCGGGCACCGAAGTTCCGTCCCGCGCTCGCCCGTTGACCCGCTCGCCCGTTGACAGACCGGTTCGTCGACCCGCCGACCCGTCGGCGGATCAGCCCGGATCGGGCCGGAACTGCCAGGTCGTGGGAGGGGCATTGCGGGGCGGCCAGTGGCCGGCGACGATCGTCGGAAGGACCCTCACCTGCGCTCGTGCGCGGCACCAGGCATTGTGAAGGCTGCCGATCAGGCTAGGCTAGGGCCCGATTCGTCGTCCGCACCGTGGAGATCCCCGTGAAGCTCTCGATCCTCATGCCGGTCTACAACGAGGAAGAACGCATCGCGGACGCCCTCAAGCAGGCTCTCGCGGTCGACTACCCGTGCGAGATCGAACTTGTTGTCGTCGACGACGGTAGCCGCGATGGTACCGGAGAGATTCTCGGCCGGGCAGACGACTCCCGGCTCCGGGTGATCACCCATCCGCGCAACGCGGGCAAGGGCGCGGCGATCAAGACCGCGGTCGACAACGCCGAGGGTGAGTACATGGTCATCCTCGACGCCGACCTGGAGTACGACCCGCAGGACATCCCGAAGCTGCTCGCCCCGGTGCTGGACGGCCGGGCCACGGTGGTCTACGGAAATCGGACGTTCGGCAGCCACAGCGCCTACAGCTTCTGGTACGTGATGGGCAACAAGGCGGTCACCACCGCCGCCAACGTGCTGTTCAACTCCTACATCGGCGACCTGGAGACCTGCTTCAAACTGCTGCCGATCGCGCTCTACCGCTCGCTGGACGTCCGCTCCCGGGGCTTCGGGATGGAGGCCGAGGTGACCGGCAAGCTGCTCCGCCGCCGGATCCGGCCGTACGAGGTGCCGATCAGCTACCGGGCCCGGGGCCGCGAGGAGGGCAAGAAGATCACCTGGAAGGACGGCGTCGAGGCGCTCTGGATCCTGGGCCGGGAACGTACCCGCCGCCGGGAGCAGGCCGAACGGCGCTGAGCGCCCCGAACTGCCGCGTGGGTGGTTGGCCAGCCGGTCAGCCGAGAAAGGCGCTGATCGAACGGCGCAGCCCGGCCGCGTCCAGGCCGTGCCACCGGGCGTGGTCCGCCGCAGTGCCGTACCGGCGCAGGTCGGTGCGGCCCACGCCGAGGGCGAGCAGCCGGTGCGGTACGTCCGCCAGCCCCTCGCCGAGCACCGCGCTCGACGTACCGGCCAGGTACGGCTCGACCAGGACCACCGCCGGGGCGACCGAGGCGTCCGGCGTCGGCAGCAGTTCCCGCAGGCCGGCGATGTCGAACGGACGCGGGGTGTGGGTGTACGCCACGGTGACGTCCAGTCCGGCGATCGCCGCCAGCAGCGGATGCAGCATCGGGCCGACCGCCACCACGACCGGTGCCACCGGGCTGCCCCGGTGCACCACGGTCAACCGTCCGGCACCCGGTCGGGGCAGGTCGTTGACCTGGGTGGAGAGCCGCAGGTAGACCGGCTCGTCATGCCGGGCCGCGGCGCGGAGCAGCGCGGGTACCTCGGCCGGATGCCCGGGTACGTGCACCGTCCAGCCGGTGAGCGTGTCGACCAGCGCCACGTCGGCGGGGGACAGGTGGGTGCGCCCCATCTCCGCTCCGTCGTAGGAGGCGCCGACGCTGACCACGACCGCCCCCACCCCCTGGTGGTCGAGGTCGAGCTTGAGCTGCTCGTACGTCCGGTCGATCGCGAACGTGGCGTACGAGTGCACGATCGGGCGCATCCCGGTCAGCGCCAGCCCGCCGGCGACCCCGACCATCAACTGTTCGCGGATCCCGACGTTGAGCACCCGGTCCGGGTGCCGCCGGGCGGCGTCGACGAACCGGTCGGCGGAGATGTCGGCGAGCACCAGGGCGGTACGCGGATCGTTCTCCAGCAGGTCGGTGGTGGTCTGTACGAACGCGTCCCGCATCTCAGTACTCCTTGGGGGCGACGGCGGCCACGACGACGTGTGGCCGACCGGGGTGTCGGGTGGTCAGGGCTTCCGCCAACTCGTCGTGGTCGTGCCCGTCGACGGTCGAGGCGGTCCAGCCGTTGACGGTGAACCGGCTGGCGATCCCGCCGGGCCAGCCGTGGCTGGCGGAGCGGTTGTCGACCACGATCGCGGTCAGCGCGTCGAGTCCGGTCGCGCCGGCGTAGGCGATCGCCTCGTGGTTGGCTCCCTCGTCGAGTTCGGCGTCGCCGAGCAGGACGTACACCCGGGGTTCGGTCAGGCCCTGGGCCCGCAGCCCGAGTACGGTGCCGACGGCCAGTCCGAGTCCGTGGCCGAGTGAACCGCTGCCGATCTCGACGCCGGGGACCAGCAGCCGGTCGGGGTGGTGGCCGAGCCGGCTCTCCGGGCCGGCCAGGTCGTCGAGCCAGTGTTCCGGGATGAACCCCTTGGCGGCGAGTACGGCGTAGTAGGCGGCCGGTCCGTGTCCCTTGGAGAGCAGGAAGCGGTCCCGGTCGGGGGCGTCGACCGTTTCCGGGCTGATCCGGAGCACCCGGTCGTAGAGCACCCACAGCACGTCGAGGGTGGAGTGCGCGCTCGGCGCGTGTTTCTCGTCGCCGGTGAGCCGGCGCAGCAGCGGCCCGAGCACGGGCCGGGTCGGGGTGGAACTCGGCGTTGTCATGTCACTACCCTGCAAGTTGAAGTGCGCTTCAACTCAAGACCTTGTGACGAGGGATTTCGATATGTGGGAGGGGCGGAGGGTGCGGCACGAGACGCTGACCATCGGAGAGCTGGCGGCGCGGTCCGGGGTGGCGACGTCGGCGTTGCGTTACTACGAGCGGCTGGGGCTGATCCGGGCCGGCCGGACCAGCGGCAATCAGCGCCGGTTCGACCGGGCCGAGATCCGCCGGGTGTCGTTCATCCGGATCGCCCAGCAGGTCGGGGTGTCGCTGGACGAGATCCGGACGGCGTTGGCGACGCTGCCCGAGTCACGTACCCCGACCAAGGCCGACTGGGCGCGGCTCTCCACGCTCTGGCGAAGTCGGCTGGACGCGCAGATCGCGCTGCTCACCGGGCTCCGCGACCGGCTGAGTGGCTGCATCGGCTGCGGCTGCCTGTCACTGCGTAGCTGCGCCCTCTACAACCCGGACGACCAGCTGGCGGCGAACGGTCCCGGCCCGCACCGCCTGCTGCCCCGGCAGCCGGTCGCGGAGCAGTCGACGGATCAGCCGACGGTGAGCAGCACCTTGCCGAAGTGATCGCTGGCGTCGACGAGCCGGTGCGCCTCGGCGGCCTCGCTCATCGGCAGCCGGTGGTGGACGATCGGCCGGATCGCACCCGACTCGATCAGCGGCCAGACCTCCTCGCGCACCCCCCGGACGATCGCCGCCTTCTCCGCCGCCGGCCGGGACCGCAGTGCGGTCGCAGCCACCGACCCCCGCTTGGCCAGCAGTTCGGCGAGGTTCAGCTCACCCTTGCGGCCACCCTGCAGCCCGATCACCACGATCCGGCCGCCGGTGGCCAGCGCCGTGACGTTCCGTCCCAGGTACGACCCGCCCATGATGTCCAGGATCACGTCGGCGCCCCGGCCGTCGGTGGCCCGCTTCGCCGCCTCGACGAAGTCCTCGGTCGTGTAGTCGATCGCGAGCGCGGCGCCGAGCTCCCGCAGCCGTTCGTGCTTGTTGGCCCGGGCGGTGACCAGCACGGTCGCGCCGAGTGCGGTGCCGAGCTGGATCGCGAAGGTCCCGATGCCGCTGCCGCCGCCGTGCACCAGCAGTGTCTCGCCGATGCCGAGCCGGGCGAGCTGCACGACGTTCGACCAGACCGTGCAGGCGACCTCCGGCAAGGCCGCCGAGTCGGCCAGGTCGACACCGTCGGGCACCGGCAGCAGCTGCCCGGCGGGGACCGCGACCCGCTCCGCGTAGCCGCCGCCGCTGAGCAGCGCACAGACCGGCTGGCCCAGCTCCCAGCCGGTCACCTCGGGCCCGAGCGCGCTGACCACCCCGGCGCACTCCAGACCCGGGTACGGCGACGCGCCGGCCGGCGGCGGATAGAACCCCTGCCGTTGCAGCAGGTCAGCCCGGTTGACCGCACTGGCCCGGATGTCGATCACCACCTCGCCCGGCCCCGGGGTCGGATCGGGGACCTCGGCCCAGACGAGCGCGTCGGGTCCACCGGGCTCGGGGATGGTGATCGCCTTCATTCGTACAGTCTTACCCGATCCATGTTTCGGCGCGCGCCCCCGGGCCGATCACGATGGTGCGCTCGCAGCCGCCCGGCGGGACTTCGGGAGACCGGGTACGCGCGTCAGGTGGACGCTCGTGGCAGACTAGGCACGGCCGCGACCGCCGTATCGCCGGCGACCGTGGCCCAGGAGGGCTCGCCTAGTGGCCGATGGCGCTGGTCTTGAAAACCGGTAGGGCGGCAACGTCCTCGTGGGTTCGAATCCCACGCCCTCCGCTTCCTGGACAGCAAAAACGCCCCCTGACCAGCGCGAACGCCGGTCAGAGGGCGTGCCTTTGGCTAGTGAGTCGGTCTCACTTCGTCTCGCCAGGGGTTGGTGTGGCTCACCAATCGTGTCGTTCACCTGTCGGCGGTCCCGGGCTCCTCCTCGACCGGATCCCCAGTTCTCGACGCGCCTGCGACACGTGTCGCATCAGGTTACGTCGATCCAGTAGTCCAGCTCGACCCGGTCAGCGGGTATGACGATGTCGGTGGCAACCTCGACAACGCGCTCACCGGCGTACGTCTGGCGGGTGATCGTCACGACCGGCACCCCACCAGGGATCTTCAGGGTCTCGATCTCGTCTTTCAGTGGCATCCGTGCGCGAACCCGTTCCCGGATGCCGGTGATGACCACGCCGAGGCTGTGGAGTTGACCGGTGTTGCCACCGGGCCAGGGCTCGCGGTCCGGGTCGGCCACCGGCGTGCCGCGAACCATGTCCAGTAGCAAGGACGACGTGGACATCTGCTGCGGCACGCCCTGGGCGCGGAACACGAAGCGCCGCTCCAGCAGCGGCGTTCCCGGTCCGATGCCGAACAGCTCGGCGGTTGTCGTATCGGCAGGGACCTCGCGGAATTCCTTGTCCAGCCGGTAATCCGACCAGTCGATCTGCTGGTCCGACGTGAACGAGGTGCCCAGCTCGCCGCTGCGGACCTGCTCCAGCTCGCGTCGATACCGGTCGGAGCCGAGTCGGCGTACCGGTAGCACAGGCCGGGCGTAGGTGCCCCGCCCCATCTCGGTGACCGCCAGCCCTTCGGTTCGGAGCAGCGCAATCGCCTCGCGCACCGTGCCGCGTGCCACGCCGAACTCCTCGATGAGGGCTGACTCGGACGGCAGGATGCTGCCGGGCGGAATCGCGCCGGACATGATCCTGCGGCGAAGTTCGTCTGCGACCTGGCGGTAGCGGGGCCGGTCGTGCGGGGTAGGCACGTCGGTCACCGTACCCCCGATCAACGTCGTCGCAATGGGTTGTCCTCGCCCCGGCTTACCCGTCTAGACAGGCTGTCTGTACGGGAGTAGCTTAACGTCCAAGCGGCCGGCACGGTAGGTGATCTAGGGGTAGGCGCTTCCGGGCCGGTCGCCCACGATCCAGCGGCTGAGGAGGCGATGGTGGGTATCCGGACATGGTGGAGGCGGCGTCGGGCGGCGGCGCCGTTCAAACGACATGCCGTCGAGGTTCTGCGGGTCGCCGTCGAACGCGACGCGGCTGAGGCGGCGCTGGCCCGGCAGCGGGTCATCGACCTGGCTCGGCGGCAGCGCGACGAGCGCGACCGGCGGCTCACGATGAGCTGGGTGGGACCGACCATGATTAACGGCCTGCCGCTGCTTACCTACGGTCAGAGCCGCCAATACCGGGTGGGTCGATGAACGTCGACCCGCAGCCGGAGCTGCCACCCGCGTCCGCCACCGCCGCCGTCGTCAGGGCGCTGACCAGCGAGACTGCCCGTCGCCATCGCGACCCCGCAGCCACCCCACCGCCGATCGTGACGCCGACCCTGACGGTCCCTGATGTCGAATCCGGCACCATTCTCAAGCTCCGCCCCGACGAGCGGTCCCACTGCGCCAGTCTCCCGATCGGCTCGTACGTCGACATGTCCGTCTCCCGGATCCATCGGAATGTGACCAGGCTTGACGAGGCGGGTCTCTGGGTCTGGGTCGTCGGTCATGAACAGCCGCGGTGTTCCCACACCACGACGCCCGCACACGGGTCGTGGCTACACCTGATGGTGCGGGTCGACGCTCTCACTAAGGCGGCCCGGCGATGATGATGCCCGAGGGGCGCCCGCGCTTCGCCATCGAAGACGCGTACCGGATCATCACCGCCCACGCGGAGGGTCGAGGTTGCCAGGAGTGTCGTCCGGGCTGGTGTCCGACCCAGGAGTGGGCGCTCTGGGTCGTGGTGACGGCCGGCCGGCAGCTTCCAGCCCAGCTGCGGCCGATGGTGACGGTGGTGGCTCGGCTTGTCATGACCGCCCACTGGCCGCGCGGCATCGACGGCTGCCGGCCGTGCGGCCAACCGGACTGCGGCCGGATCATCGTCGCCGGGTCCTGGCTGGAGACACACGATCCGGGCTGGGCTCCGCCGCAGCTCCGGGCGGTGCTGCCCAGTCGGGTGCCGTCGGACGAGGAGTTACGCCGGATCACCGGCATCGGCGAGTCCGGGTCCGGCCCGGGATGAGGGTGGCTCGATCCGTCACGTGGGAAGTGTCGGACGGCTGGTTGACGGGGATGCGGTGCGATCTACTAACCTACCCAAAGTAATCGCCTGGTGATCCTGTGTAGGTGCCGGTTTGGGTTGGTGGGGGTCCGACCGGCCTGCCCCCGAGTGGGCGGACGACGTGAAGCGAGGGCATGCATGGAGCTGCTGTCCCCGGTGCAGGTGCGGAACCGACTGATCCTGGTGGCTCGCCGGATCGTCGCCGAGCACACCCCGGACCGTGAGGGAATCTGTCCGATCTGTGGCGTACTGCATTGTGAGGCGCTCGCCGTCGCGCTCGGCTACCTGGCCCGGGTGGAACGTCCGGAGCCACCGCTCGTGGTCGAGATCCACCGTCGGGCGGCCGTACCGCCGCCCGGGGTCACCGCCGCCGAGCTGCGGCGTACCGCCGACACCGCGCCGGGGACGGAGGCATGGGTCGACGACCTGCCGGAGCGACGGTCCTGGGACGGGACCGGGGGATGCCCCGGGCGCTGAGAAGTCGGCGACCCGGGGGTGAGGTGCGGCGGGTGGCGGCCGCGTCAACGGGTAGAAAGGGACCCGGCACCGCCGATTCGGTGGGGCCACCTGAAGCGCTGAAAGGACCTCTTTCGATGACCCTTGACCGACCGATTCCGCCCGACCCGTACGCGGTGCTGCCGGCCGTACCGGAGTTCACGGTGACCAGCGCGGACGTCCAGGACGGCGAGCAGATGCCGGCGGAGTTCGGGCACCCCAGCGTGGGCGGGCAGAACCTCTCCCCGCAGCTCGCCTGGTCGGGCTTTCCCGCTCAGACCCGCAGCTTCACGGTGACCTGCTACGACCCGGACGCGCCGACCGGCAGCGGATTCTGGCACTGGGTCCTGGTGAACGTCCCCGCCGACGTGACCGAGCTGCCGAAGGGCGCCGGAAGCGACTCGTCGGCCGGCGTGCAGGGTGCGTTCAGCGTCCGTAACGACTACGGCGAGCAGTCGTACGGTGGTTCGGCGCCGCCGGCCGGGGACCGTCCACACCGGTACGTCTTCGCGGTGCACGCCCTCGACGTCGAGCAGCTCGAGGTCACGCCGGACGCCAGCCCGGCGTACGTCGGCTTCAACCTGACGTTCCACACCCTGGCGCGGGCGGTGATCCGCCCGACGTACCAGGTGAAGGGCTGACGGTGAACCGGGCCGGCATCGCCATCCGGGACTGATCGGGGTGATGCCGGCCCGTGGCCCCGCGAACAGTCAGGCGGGGACCCGGGCGACGGCGAAGACCGACTGGCCGAACGGCGGACGGACCACCTGCTCGGCGGCCTTGGTCACCGGCAGGACGAGGGTGTCGTACACCTTGACCATCGGGCCTTCCTTCGGCATCAGCCGGAAGACGTTGGTCGCCATGTAGTAGCCGATCAGGCCGAGCGCGTTGGCGTAGTGCAGGGTCTCGACCTGCAGTCCCGCCTCCTCCAGGGCCGCCCGCATGGTCTTCTTGGTGTAGCGGCGCACGTGCCCGGTGGCGATGTCGGCCGGGCCCATCGCGAACTCGAAGGCCGGCACGATCAGGACGATCGCCCCGCCGGGCCGGACCAGGCCGCGCATGCTGCGCAGCGCGCCGACGTGGTCCTCGATGTGCTCCAGCACGTTGTAGGAGACGGCCGCGCTGTAGTCGCCCTGCTCGTTGGTGGGCAGCAGCATCTGCCGGACCTCGATGTTCGGTTCGCCGGAGAGCCGCTCCTTCAGGGCGATCAGCCGGTCCGGGTCCGCCTCGGTGGCGGTGAAGCGCTGCAGGAACGGGGCCCACTCGATGGCGTAGTCGCCCAGGCCACTGCCGATCTCGATCGCGTTGTCACCGAGGTACGGCAGGGCCAGCTCGACGAACCAGCGCCGGTGGTTGACGGCGGTGGCGAGGCCCTCGAGCACCTCTTCCTGAACCCGCTGATCTCCAGTTATTTCTGCCATGCGTCGATTCCTCACGCTCTGACTCGACTTGCACTGGACCGACAGAGTGAACCATCTACGACGACCGTAGGGAAATTGGGGCACTCGTGCGAGCCGAACTCATGACTTGCACTTCGGTTGTGACCAGTTCGGGGGTGTTTTGTTACCAGACCAGCCCGACGATATCTCGACCGCCCTCGCAGGTTGTACCGACCCGATTACGACCCGGTGTCGGTTCGTCGATCTCGCCCTCCCCGTCAGGGTCCCGGCCGACAGCCGGAGCGGACCCGGTGCGCCCGGAAGAGATCGACGGCGGTCAGGCGGAGCGCAGGCAGCAGCCGGTGCAGACCTTCGGCTGCGGCAGGGTGAAGGCCAGACAGCAGGTCCTGCGCTGCACGGTCAACTCCCCGGCCGGGCCGGGGACCAGGTCGATCAGGTCCGCCACGCCGAGGGTCTCCAGCAGGGTGCCGATCGTCTCCGCCGAGCCGCCGGGCAGCGAGTCGGCGGCCCGCAGCACCCCGTGCGCCACCCCGGAGGCGACCGAGCCGAGCAGCGTACGGGCACCGAGCCGGACCTGGCCGTGCATCGCGTCGAGCAGCGGGGTGAGGTGGGCGTCGAGCAGTGAGGTGCGCAGGACGTCCAGGAGTTCCGCCTCGTCCGCCACGACCCGGATCTCGGGAAGGTCGGTCAGGGCCAGCGGGTCCGACGGAAGCACCGCGATGGTGGTGCAACGCCGCAGGCCGATCTTGAGCAGCGGCCGGTGCGCCTCGAGATGGACCAGGACGTTCTCCGGGTGCAGCAGTGGCACCCGCCGGGCCGAGGCCCAACCGAGCGCCACCGGCAGGCAGAGCCAGTAGGCGTAGCCCTTCCAGGTCAGCGCGGCGGCGGCGTGCGGGGTGGCGTTCCAACGCTGCCGGGCGGCGGCCAGCACCTCGGGCAGCCGGGTGCCGTCGACCAGTTCGGTGGCCGGGGACCAGCCCGGCTCGTCGGCGACGAGCAGGCCGGTCGCGAGCCCGGGCAGGTCGTCGGTGCCGAAGGCGGCGCGCAGCGTGGCGGTCACCGGAGCCAGGGGTGCGGCGGTCCGGTCGCCGACCAGGACGGTCACGCGGAGTCGCCAAGGCGTCGCGGGGTGGAGTGTCGCCATGCGGCCGGCGCCCCGGCCGTCAGCGGCCTGGTCTGCCCTGATGCCAGCAGTGCCACGGGATGTCCACCCTCCGGTTGACTAACTCATCGTCACCCTAGCCTACTAAGGCTAGGCTAACCAGAGTTAAGGCGATCACGTAGAGCTTCCGCCAAGGTTCCCGTCCGCCGGTCGGCTAATCGACTCCACCACGGCCGCCCACACACATCCGGCGGCGCCGACCGGACAGCGACTCCCGGCGGGTCGGACCGGGGTTGGTCAGCGGATCGGGGAGGATCAGAGAAGCTGGCCGAAATGTCAAGCCATTGTCGCGAACGCGGCAGTTCTGTCAGACTGGGCGGCTTGGCCGGCAGACTGAGATTCCCGGCCAGAGGAATGTGATGACGACCTCGCCTATCGAACGGGCTGCCGACTCGTTCGCGGCCGAGCTGTCCCGCCGACGGGTCGAGCGGGGCATGACCAAGAAACAGCTCGCGGCCCGAATGGGTTTCGACCCGTCGTACGTCAGCCACGTGGAGGGCCGCCGCCACCGACCGACCGAGGACTTCGCCCGGCGGGCCGAGGCCGTGCTCGGCGCGTCCGGCGCGATCTGGCAGCGCTTCCAGGAATACGACGAACTCCGGCAGGCCCGCACCACCGCCGTCGCCCACCGGGACCCGCCGGTCCCCGAGCAGTGGATGCCGCCCGGCACCGGACTGATCGTCGAACAGGAGACCGCGACCCTCGCCTTCCACGACGACGCGTACCGCTGCGTGATTCGGCGGGCGCTCTACAACGCCGGCACCGAGCCGGTGACCCGCTACCTGGTCCGGATCGCCGTCGACCGCTACCCCAACGACCCGGCCCGGTCCAACCGGCACCACCGGGAGAACCCGCTCACCTTCGCCGAGCTGGACCTGCAGGCGTACTGCGACGACCAGGGCACCCGTGAGTCGATGGAGTGGCGCAAGAAGCACGACCGGGACGCGTTCAAGGAGGTGTGGCTGCTCTTCGAGAACGCCGACGGGCGGTTCCCGCTCTACCCCGGCGAACGGGTCACCACCGAGTACTCGTACCGGGTCAGCCAGGACAAGTGGGGCCAGTGGTTCCAGCGGGCCGTACGGCTGCCCACCCGGCGGCTCGCGCTCCGCCTCGACCTGCCGTTGGAGCTCGACCCGCAGGTCTGGGGAGTGGAGATCTCGCTGTCGGCCGAGGAAGGGCCGCTGCGTACCCCGTTGCAACGCCGCGACGACGACGGCCGGGCACTCTTCGAGTGGTCCACCGACGAACCGCCGCTCAACGCCCGCTACCGGCTCGAATGGCGGTACCGCGCCCAACCGGCGCCGCCGGCCCCCGCCCCGGCCGAACCACCGGCCCGGGCCAGCGACCGGATGCGCGCCGCCGGCATCGTGCAGCTCGGCGCCGACCTGCTCCGACAGCCGGCCCGGCAGTTCGACCTGCCCCGCGACGAGGCGAACGCCCGGGACGTGGTCGCCCGGCTCCGCGCCGCCCTGGCCCGACTCGACGAACTGCACCCGTTCAACAAGGGCGTCGGGCTCGCCGCGCCGCAGCTCGGGCTCCCCTGGGCCGCCGCCCTGGTCCGGCCACCGGACCGGGAGGCCGAACCGGTGGTGCTGCTCAACCCACGGGTGGTCGACGCCGCGCTGGAGACCGACGAGCAGTACGAGGGCTGCCTCTCCCTGTTCGACCTGCGCGGCCTGGTCTCCCGGCCGTTGCGGCTCGACGTCGAACACGCCCGCTGGGACGGCGCCCGGGTGATCACGTCGTTCGAACTCGCCATGGCGCGGCTGGTCGCGCACGAGGTCGACCACCTGGAGGGGCGGCTCTACGTCGACCGGATGGACCCGGACGTGCCGCTGGTGCCGATCGAGGAGTACCGGGACACCGGCAACCCCTGGCGCTACTGAGGGCTTCTCCCTCCGGGAGAGGGGGAGCCGGGTCTCGTGCCCTGCGGGCAGGGCACGAGACCCGGCTTGGGGGGAGAGGAGGTCTAGAGGGGTCTAGAGGTCGCCGAAGGCGTCGTACCGGATGTTCTCCGGCGGTACGTCGTCCGCGGCCAGGGTCCGGAGCGCGGCGCGGACCAGCGCCGCCGAACCGGAGACGTAACAGTCGTGGGTGGTCCACGGGCCGTACCGGGCGAAGACCTCGGAGATCTCCCCCTGCTCGCCGACGAACCCGGGGTCGGCGCTGCAGGCCGGAATGATCGACAACCAGGGGTGGTTGGCCGCCAGTTCGTACAGCTCGGCGAGGCCGTACAACTCGTCACGGGTGGTCGCACCGGCGAAGACGTGCATCCACCGGGTGCGGTTGGTCCGGGCCAGTTCCTCGGCGAGCGCCTTGATCGGGGCGAGGCCGACCCCGCCGGCGACACAGAGCAGGTCCCGCTCCGAGTGCGGGTCCAGGACCATCGACCCCATCGGCGCGGCCAGTCGCAGCAGGTCACCGACCCGCACCCGGCGGACCAGCGCGCTGGAGACCCAACCGGCGCCGACCGACCGGACGTGGAACTCCAGGGTGTGGTCCTCGCGGGGCGCGTTCGCGATCGAGTACGTCCGCCACATCCGCGGCAGGTGCAGCGGCACCTCGACGCTGACGTACTGGCCGGCGCGGTACGGCAGCGGTCCGGTCAACGGTCGACAGGTCAGTACGGCGATGTCGCTGCCCCGCCGCTCGTGGCCGATCACCTCGGCGTGCCAGAACGGCGGATTCTCGTCGGCGGCCGCCCCGGCCTGCATCCTCTCCGCGATCGCCCGGTACGCGTCCCGCCACGCCTGGTCGTACTCGACACTCCACTGGTCGCCGGTGGCCTGCCGCAGCGCGTCCAGCAGCGCGGCGCCCATGGTGTCGTAGTGCTCTGGCTTGACGTGGTACTTCCGGTGGTCCCGGCCCAGGGCGCGGAGGTACTCGTCGAAGTTCTCCGGGTCGTCGATGGTCTGGACGGCGGTCACGATCGCCTCCAGCAGCCGGTCCCGCTGCCCGTCCATCTGGATCGGGAACAGGGCGCGCAGTGTGGGGTCGGAGAGGAACATCCGGGCGTAGAAGTATCCGGCGAGCTTGTCCCGCTGCTCCTCGACAAGGGTCCAGCTCTCCTTCAACAGCTGCGCGAGGTTGTCCATGACACCTTCCCGGTCGAGGGGCTCTGCGTGAGCCCGGTCAGGAGCCCTGCGCGAACAAGGATGACCACTCAGCGTTGATTCAGGTCGCACAGAGTGTGCGATCAGGGCGTACCGGGTGGGTGAACCGGTCGGCGGACCCCGGTCGCCGGCCCGATCGGGCACAGTTGTCGGGTGACGGTTGATCTCGCCCGGCCCCGCACCCGCCGGGTCCTGGGTACCGAGGTGCTGCTGGTCCTCGGGGTGTCGCTGGGCCAGTCCGCGATCTACTCGCTGGTGACGATCATCGCCCGGCTGACCGCCGACCGGCCACTGTCCCAGCAGACCGCGACGCTGAACGCCTCCCAGTCGACCCGGCCCTGGCTGGACCTCAGCTACCAGCTGCTGGGCATCCTCTTCGCGCTGGTGCCGGTGCTGCTCGCCGTACACCTGTTGAACCGGGACCGGGTCGGCGACCGGGCCGGGCTGCTGCTCGACCCGGCGCGGGTCCCGGGCCTCCCCGAGGCCCTCACCGGCCGGGCCCCGGCCCAGCCGGAACCCGCCGGCCAGACCGCAGGCCAGACCGCAGGCCAGCCGGAAGCCGCCGGGGCGCGGGTCCTGCTCGGCCTGGACCGACGGCGACCCGGCCACGACCTCGCCTGGGGGGCGGCGCTCGCCGCGGTGATCGGACTGCCCGGCCTCGGCCTGTTCTGGGTCGCCGCCCAGCTCGGCATCAACGCCACCGTCGTGCCGGCGAGCCTGCCGCAGCTCTGGTGGACGGTTCCGGTGCTGATCCTCTCCGCCGCGCAGAACGCGATCCTCGAAGAGGTCGTCGTGGTCGGTTACCTGATGACCCGACTACGGCAGATGGGCTGGCGGATCGGGGCGGTGATCGCGACCAGCGCCCTGCTGCGCGGCTTGTACCACCTCTACCAGGGATTCGGGGCGTTCCTCGGCAACGCGGTGATGGGCGTGGTCTTCGCGCTGTTCTTCCTGCGTACCCGACGGGTGCTGCCGCTGGTCGTGGCACACACCCTGCTCGACGTGGTCGCCTTCGTCGGCTATGCGCTACTGCCCCGCGACTGGTTCGACTGGCTCTGACCCGGCACCGCCGCCCGGTACAGGGTCGTGGCCCGGGCGGCGAGACGCTCGGTGGCGGTCGCGCCGGCGAGGCCGGCGGCCAGCGCCGTCGCCCCGGGCAGCCGCCGGGTGACCAGCCGCACCGCCAACCACCCGGTGGTACGCGCCAGCGTCGGCGCGCCGAGTCGCCAGGCGGCCTGGGTCATCCGGTCGGCCGGATTCGTGGTCGGCTCCACGTGGTGGCGGTTGCCCACCCGTTCGGCGGCGGCCAGGGCGGCGAGGGCGCTGGGCCGGTCCGGATGGATCCGGGTCAGCACCAGCAGGTCGGCGGCCCGGTCCGGCCCGGTCGGGTCGTGCCCGTACGCGGCGGCGAGCCGGAGCACCAGTTCGGTCTGGGACCAGACGAGTGTGACGAGTTCGGCGACCGGGGCGAGGACGCCGGTGCCGACCGAGAGGGCCGCCCCGACGGTGGAGAACCGGACATACCGCCGGGTGGCGAGCCGGGCCAGCCCGGCCGGGGTCGCGGCCGGGTAGGTCGCCCGCAGTCGCGCCGCCCAGGCCGCCGCCTCCGGCCCGAGCGCCTGTACGGCGGCCAGGGCGAGCAGTTCGGGGGCGTATCCCGGGTGGTCGAGGATCCACCGGGCCGCCGACGGTCGCGGTCCAGATTCCGGCGTACGTCCCGACGCCGCGTTTCCGCCGCCGACGGTTGCATCTTCCAGCAGGTTTGTTCCCGTGGTGGCGTTCTGCCTGCCCACAGCCTTCCCGGCTGGAGTCTTCCCAGTCGGAACTTCACTGGTCGGAGTCTCGCCGGCCGAGCCGGACAGTTCGGCCGAGCCTGCTACCCCGGCAGCCGTGGTCTTCCTCGCGGCCGGGGCTTTCTTGGCGGCCGTGGTCTTCTTGGCGGGGGCCTGCTTCGGGGTGCTCTCCGGCGGCTGTGGCGGGTTGTTTCCCGCCGAGGTGGCCTCGGTCACCTTTCCGGCCGCCTCTGGTGCGGCCTTCTTGACCGCCTTCCTGGTTGCCTTCTTCGCCACCTTCCGGACCGCACCGGCAGACGTGGGCGTCGCCGCGTCCGACGGCGGAACGCTCTGACCGGCGGCAGCGGCCTCGTCGGCTTCCGGTCGGTCTCCGGCGCCCGGGGTCGGCTCCTCGACCGGTACGGCCGTCGGCGGTGGTGTCCGCACGGCCGCCGGCGGCCTCGGATCAGCGCTCGGTGGCGGCTCCGGGCTCTCAGCCGGCGGCTTGAAGAGGACGGCCGGCGCGGTCTTCCGGCTCCGGGGCCGGGGCGCGGGAGCGGAGGACGGGGCCGCCTCCGGGTCAGCGTCAGGGTCCGCCGGCGGGGCGAAGGTGGCCTTGATCACCTCTGGGCGGCCTGGCGACCGTGGCTGTGAACGGCGGCGTGGAGACTCGGCGGGCGGCTGCTCCTCCATGGCACCCGAGCCTAGTCGCGGTGCGGCCTCCGCACCGGACGGGAATCGACGCAGATCGCCGGCGGGTCGGTGGGGCTGGTCACCGCCGAGGTCGTACGGCGGATCGGGCCCGCTCGGGAAAGCCGTTTTGCTCCGGTGGCGGCCTGCCCTGTATCCTCGGTCAACGTGGTCTGCTGACCACAGGGAGACTTCGCCTAGTCTGGTCTATGGCGCCGCACTGCTAATGCGGTTGGGGTCTTAAAGCCCCTCCCGGGTTCGAATCCCGGAGTCTCCGCGCTGAGATGGGTGTGTAGACTGACTCGGCACCTGCGCCCGTAGCTCAACGGATAGAGCATCTGACTACGGATCAGAAGGTTAGGGGTTCGAATCCCTTCGGGCGCACAAGTTTTACCAGGCAATACTCACGAGCTTAACTGGGATTCAGAGGCGTGTGGGGCACGTGTGGGTCACATCTGTGACCCACACGAGGGGCCTGGTTGGGCTGCGCTGAGCTGGGCTTTCGGGGTCGGCGCGCAGCGGAATCGCGTTTGGATGACGCCGATCCGCCCTTTTGTGCTGCGTTGATGATTCATTCGTCTGATGATCACGACGTGTGTGCTGCCTAGCCTGTCCCGGTGTCTTGGGGGATGAGTGGCTAGATGATTGAGTCCTAAATCTTTGCTGGTCAATGGTCGTACGCGATGAGTGATCGTGGGTTGGGTGCGCCGATGTTGGTGTTGTGCCAGATCACAGCGGCCAGAGCGAGGAGGCGCTGACCGAC
>NZ_JBDPMH010000037.1:0-73834 GCF_039871735.1 Plantactinospora sp. B24E8 | reverse complement strand
ATGCTGTCGTCGATCTTCACGTACAGTGCGGTCAAGAGGGTGTCCAGGTCTTGCGTCACAACATGATCTTGGATGCCCTCTCCTCATGCCTGGACATCGACCCCTGACTTCGGAACTACTCGTCTAGAAATCGCCGAGACGCGCGACGCCGACAGACGGATCGATGTTGGCGAAAGTCTTGACCGGTACGACGGCGGGTGGAAACCTCGAACTGCTCCGCCGCGACGTGTGGGAAAGCGTTATCCACGGCGGAGTTTTCCACCGGCTCCGTCGAAGCGCTTCGAGCGGCGATGCCGGCAGCGCTCCGCCGGTTCGGCAGCGGCCCCGCACCCGCACCGCACGGCCCGCGCCACACAGCCCGCACCGCACCCCGCACCGCACACCCCCCGCCCGCCCCCGGGGCCGAGCCGCCGGGGACACCAGCCGGAATCAAGGTGATCACCATGAGCGAAAGGACGTACCTCGACCCCGACCGGCCACTCGACGTACGGGTCGACGACCTGCTGGGTCAGCTCACCCTCGACGAACGGATCGCCCTGCTGCACCAGTACCAGGCGCCGGTCCCCCGACTCGGGCTGCCCGCGTTCCGGACCGGGACGGAGGCGCTGCACGGGCTCGCCTGGCTCGGCCCGGCCACCGTCTTCCCGCAGGCGGTCGGACTCGGCAGCACCTGGAACCCGGAACTGCTCCGGGCCGTCGGCGCCGCCGTCGGCGACGAGGTACGCGGCCTGCACGCCAAGGACCCGACCCGGGTCGGCCTCAACGTCTGGGCGCCGGTGGTCAACCCACTGCGCGACCCGCGCTGGGGCCGCAACGAGGAGGGCTACGCCGAAGACCCCTGGCTCACCGGCGTACTCGGCACGGCGTACGCCCGGGGACTGCGCGGCGACCACCCGGTGTACCTGCGTACCGCCCCGACGCTCAAGCACTTCCTCGGCTACAACAACGAGACCGACCGGTGCACCAGCTCCAGCAACCTGCCGCCCCGGGTGCTGCACGAGTACGAACTGCCGGCCTTCCGGACCCCGATCGCGGCCGGGGCGGCCGTCGCGGTGATGGCCTCGTACAACCTGGTGAACGGACGCCCGGCACACCTCAGTCCACTGATCAACAACGAGCTGCGCCGGTGGACCGACGACGAGGTCATGGTGGTCGGCGACGCCAGCGCGGTCTCCAACATTGCCGGCGCGCAGCACTTCCTCCCCGACCATCCGAGCGGGTACGCGGCGGCGTTGCGGGCCGGGATCGACAGCTTCACCGAGGACGACAGCGACCCGGCGCCGACCGTGGCCCGGATCGGCGAGGCGCTACACCGGGGACTGCTCGACGAGTCCGACGTGGAGACCGCGGTCCGGCGGCTGCTGACCATCCGGTTCCGGCTCGGCGAGTTCGACCCACCGGAACGGAACCCGTACACCGCGGTCACCACCGACGTGATCAACTGTCCGGCGCACCAGGAACTGGCCCGGACCGCCGCCCGACAATCCATCGTGCTGCTGCGCAACACCGACGCCGTACCCGGTGACGGGCCGCTGCTGCCGCTCGACCCGGGCCGGCTGCGCCGGGTGGCCGTACTCGGCCCGTTGGCGGACACCCTCCACGAGGACTGGTACAGCGGCACCCTGCCGTACGCGGTCACCGCCCGCGACGGGCTGGCCGCCCGGTTGGCCCACGCGACCGTCACCCACCACACCGGCGCGGACCGGGTGGTGCTGCGGACCGCCGACGGAGCCGTCCGGGCCACCGACCATCCCGACGGCGGTCCACTGCGGTGCAGCGCACCCGTCCGGACGGCGGCGACGTCCGCCGAGCCGGGGACGGTACCGGCGGACGCGCTGTTCGAGGTCTTCGACTGGGGACAGGACATCGTGGCGCTCCGCGCGCTGGCCAACCAGCGACACGTCGGCGCCGACGAGACCGGCCTGCTGGTCAACGACCGGCCCGGCCCCGGCGGCTGGGTGGTCCGGGAGACGTTCCGGATTGTCGGCCGCCCCGGCGGGGACAGCGTGCTACACCACCTGGCCAGCGACCGGTACGTCCGGGTCGACTCCGACGGTGTGCTGCGGGCCGACGCGGTCGGGGCCGCCGACGGCACCGGCTTCACCGTCGAACTGGTCGCCGACGGGGCGGCCGGGGCGGCCACCCTGGCGGCGGAGGCCGACGTCGCGGTGGTGGTGCTCGGCAACCATCCGATGGTCTGCGGCCGGGAGACCGAGGACCGCGCCGACCTGGCCCTGCCGCCCGGACAGGAGTCCCTGCTGCGGGCGGTACGGGCGGCGAATCCCCGTACCGTGCTGGTGGTCAGCAGCAGTTACCCGTACGCGTTGACCTGGGCCGACGAGCAGGTGCCGGCGATCTGCTGGTCGGCCCACGGCGGTCAGGAGTACGGGGCGGCGCTGGCCGCCGTGCTCTGCGGCGACGCCGACCCGGGGGGCCGGTTGACCCAGACCTGGTATCGCGACGCGACCGAGCTGCCCGACCTGTTCGACTACGACGTGATAGCCACCGACACGACCTATCTCTACCATCGGGGCACCCCGCTCTACCCGTTCGGCCACGGGCTGAGTTACGCCCGGTTCGCCTACGCTGATCTGCGGCTGAGCGCGGACGAGGTGGACGCGGCCGGAGAGATCGAGGTCAGTGTGCGGGTGACCAACGTCGGCACCCGGCCGGGCGACGAGGTGGTGCAGCTCTACACCCGACAGCGCCGTTCCCGGGTCAAGCAACCACTGCGCCAGCTGCGCGGCTTCGCCCGGGTGAGTCTCGCCCCGGGCGAGCAGACCACGGTACGGCTTCCGCTGCGCGCCGCCGACCTGGTCCACTGGGACGTGGTCCGGGGCCGGTACGTGGTGGAGGACGCCCGACACACCGTCGCGGTCGGCCGGTCCAGCACCGATCTCGTGCTGACCGGCACCCTGACCGTGCACGGCGAACCGGCCCGGCCCCGACAGCCGCTCGACGCACCGCTGCGGGCGGTCGACCACGACGAGTACGCCGGCACCGCGTCGCTGCCGGACGGCCCGGACGACGCCGCCGTCGTCGCCCGGGAGGCCGGTGGCTGGATCCGGTTCTCCGACGTCGACTTCGGCGCCGGGGTGACCGGGGTGACCGCCCGGGTCGGCGGCCGGGACCTGCCCGCAAGCGGCACCGAACTTCTGCTCCGGCTCGACGACCCGGTCCAGGGACCGATCGTCGGCACCATCCCCGTCGCACCGGACGCCGATCGCCAGGACGCCGCCGGCAGCGGCACCGACACCCGCGGCGACCACGTCGGCGGTGACGAGGGCGGAGGCGGAGGGTTGACCCGGGAGGTGACCGGGACCTGGTGTGCCGAGGTGACCGGGGTTCGGGACCTGTACCTGTTCTTCACCGCCGCCGGCGTCACCGTGAGTCGGCTGACCTTCTCCGGTGGGCCGGACGGTGCCCGGTCCGGGGCAAGCACGGGAGGCGCCTAGTGTCCGAGTCGTCCCACTCCACGCCACGCCCCGGGTCCGTACCCCGGCAGTCGGCCCGGCCTGCGGGGCCGGCCGGCAAGCGGGCGGACATGGTGACCATCGCGGACGTGGCCCGGCACGCCGGGGTGGCGGTGAGCACCGTGTCGTACGTGCTCAGCGGCAAACGGGCGATCTCCGCCTCGACCCGGGAACGGGTGCTGTCCAGCGTCCGGGTCCTCGGCTACCACCCGAACGCCGGGGCGCGGGCGTTGGCCAGCCGCCGGGCCAACGTGATCGCCCTGGTGCTGCCGCTGCGTTCCGGGATGCACCTGCCGGTGCTGATGCAGTTCGCCACCGCCGTGGTGACCACGGCACGCCGGTTCGACCACGACGTCCTGCTGATGACGGCGGACGAGGGGCCGACCGGGCTGCGCCGGATCGCGGCGAGCGCGATGGTGGACGGCATCGTGCTGATGGACGTGGAGATGCACGACGTCCGGGTGCCGCTGCTGCGTGACCTGGAACGGCCGAGCGTGCTGATCGGCTTTCCCGCCGAGTCGGCCGGGCTGACCTGTGTCGACCTGGACTTCTACCGGGCCGGTCAGGTCTGCGTCGAGCACCTGGCCGGTCTCGGGCACCGCCGGATCGCGCTGCTCGGCGCGCCGGCCGTGGTCTACGACCGGGACACCGGCTTCGCGCACCGGACCCGGGCCGGGTTCACGGACGCGGCCGCCCGGCACGGCGTCGAGGCGGTCGCCCAGCCGTGCGAGGAGCACTTCGAGGCGGTGCACCGGGAACTGGCCGGACTGCTGGAGCGGCATCCGGACCTCTCCGGCCTGGTGGTGCACAACGAGGCGGCGGTCGGTCAGGTGCTCGCCGCGCTGCCGCTGCTCGGCAGGCGGGTGCCGGACGACGTCTCGGTGGTGGCGATCTGCCCGGACGAGGTCGCCGACCGGGCGAACCCGGCGCTGACCTCGGTACTGATCCCGGCCGAGGAGGTGGGCCGGCAGGCGGTGACGCTGCTGATGCGCAAACTGGCGGACGAGCCGGTGCCGGACGCGACCCTGCTCGATCCCCGGCTGACGCTGCGGGCCAGCACCGCACGGGCCCGCACCGCACCGCCGCCGACCGTCTCGGGTCCGCCAGCAGCCGGCGAACCCGCCCGCGCCGGATCGAACCGACCTTGATCCGGGTTCGGGGTTCCTGATCGACTCTGGTCATGACCATCCACATGACGCCGGAGGAGTTCCGCCGGCACGGGCACGCCGTCGTCGACTGGATCGCCGACTACTGGACGACGCTCGGCCAGCGTCCGGTGACGCCCGGGGATCCGCCGGGCACGGTTGCCGCCCGGCTGCCGGCCGGTCCACCCGAGCGGGGCGAGGCGTTCGACCGGATCCTGGCCGACCTGGACACGGTGATCACCCCGCACGTCACCCACTGGCAGCATCCCCGGTTCTTCGGCTACTTCCCGGCCAACACCTCCGGGCCGAGCGTGCTCGGCGACCTGGTCGCCGCCGGGCTCGGGGTGCAGGGCATGCTCTGGGCCACCGGTCCGGCCTGCACCGAGGTCGAGACGGTGATGCTGGACTGGCTCGCCGAACTGCTCGACCTGCCGGCCCGGTTCCGGTCCACCGGCACCGGCGGCGGGGTGATCCAGGACTCGGCGTCCTCGGCGACCCTGGTGGCCACCCTCGTCGCGCTGCACCGGGCCAGCCGGGGACGGTGGCGTGGCCACGGGCTCGACCGGCGGTACCGGGTCTACACCTCCGGCCAGGGCCACTCGTCGATCGAGAAGGCCGCCCGGATCGCCGGCCTCGGCGACGCCGGGATCCGGACCGTCGACGTCGACCCGGAGACGCTGGCGATGGACCCGGCGGCGCTGCGCGCCGCGCTCGAGGCGGACCTGGCCGCCGGGGTGGTACCGGCCGCGGTCGTCGCCACCGTCGGCACCACCTCCACCACCGCGGTCGACCCGCTGCCCGAGATCGGCGCGCTCTGCCAGGAGTACGGCGTCTGGCTGCACGTCGACGCCGCGTACGCCGGGGCGGCCGCGGTCTGCCCCGAACTGCGCTGGTCGCACGCCGGACTGGAGTACGCCGACTCGTACTGCTTCGACCCGCACAAGTGGCTGCTCACCGGCTTCGACTGTGACGCGTTCTGGGTCGCCGACCGGGGTGAACTGGTCGAGGCGCTGACCGTGATGCCGGAGTTCCTGCGCAACGCGGCGACCGAGTCCGGTGCGGTGGTCGACTACCGGGACTGGCAGGTGCCGCTGGGGCGGCGGTTCCGGGCCCTGAAACTGTGGTTCGTGCTCCGCTGGTACGGCGTCGAGGGACTGCGGGCGCACATCCGCTCGGGGGTGGCGCTGGCCGCCCGCTTCGCCGACCGGGTACGCGCCGACGACCGGTTCGAACTGGTGGCCCCGCACCCGTTCTCGCTGGTCTGTTTCCGGCTCCGGGCCGACGACGACGCCAACGCCGAGCTGCTGCGCCGGGTCAACGCCGACGGTGCGGTGTACCTGACCCACACCCGGGTCCACGGCCGGTACACGCTGCGGCTGGCGGTCGGCTCGCCGTACTCCGGGGAGGAGGACCTGACGCGGACCTGGCGGCTGATCACCGAGGCGGTGCCGGCCGGTCCGGCCTGATCCGGCCTGATCCGGCCTGATCCGGCCGCCGGGCGGCGGGCGGCGGTCGGGACGCCGGTCGATCGGGGCGCCGGCTCCGGACGTTCCAGGTCGCCGGGGAATCAAAAGTCACATTCCGGGAAGCCCACGCCCCATGCCGGGTTTCCTGCCGTCGGTACCGTGGCCGCTCCTGCCGAGCGTCGCGGTGTTCGTCGTCGGCGGCGTGATCACCATCGTCGGCAGCATCCGGCTGGTCGCGCTCGGCGACGCCCTCGCCGACCGGACCGGCTGGGGCGAGGCGGTCTTCGGGGTGGTCTTCTTCGGCGTGGCCACCGGGCTGTCCGGAATCGTGATGACCGCGGTCACCGCCTCGACCGGGCATCCGGGACTCGGCTACAGCAACGCGGTCGGCGGCATCGCCGCCCAGACCACCGCGGTCGCGGTCGCCGACGCGTTCTACCGCCGGGTCAACCTCGAACACGCCGCCGCGTCGCTGTCGAACCTGCTCTTCGGCTGCCTGCTGGTGGCACTGCTGGCGCTGGCCCTGCTCGGCAGCTTCACCCCCGACGTCACCGTGTGGGGGATCCACCCCGTCTCCGTCGTACTCGTCGCGTGTTACCTCGGCGGGCTCCGGCTGATCCGTACCGCAGGCACCCGGCCGATGTGGAATCCGGTCGGCACCACCGAAACCCGGCCGGACGTGCCGCAGGAGCACGGCGTGCTCGACCGGCAGGCCACCTCCGTGCTCTGGACCCGGTTCGCGCTGGTCGGGATCTTCGTCGCGGTCAGCGGCTGGGCCGTCTCGCTGGCCGCCGAGAGTCTCGTGGAGACCACCGGCCTCTCCACCGGGTTCACCGGCGGTGTGCTGCTCGGGATCGTCAACGGGCTGCCGGAGACGGTCACCGCGATCGCCGCCGTACGGCAGGGCGCGGTGACCCTCGCGGTCGCCGCGGTACTCGGCGGCAACATCCTGGACGTGATCACCCTGGTCGTCGGCGACGTCGCCTACCGGCAGGGCTCGATCTACCACGCGGCCAGCACCGACGACCTGCTGATCACCACGGTCGGGCTGTTCATGACCACCACCCTGCTCGGCGGCCTGCTGGTCCGGCAGGCGTGCGGCTGGGGCCGACTCGGCTTCGAGGGGATCATCCTGGTCGCCAGCTACCTGGGGATGACGGTGCTGCTGGCAATCTGACCCGGAGCGGCCGACCCCACCTCCGGCGGGGCCGGCCGCGACACCGTCAGCCCGGGCCTCAGGCCCGCAGCGCGACGATCAGCCACTCCCAGGCCGGCACCACCGAGGGGAACGGCGGCCGGCCGTGCAGTACGCCCATCAGCTGCCAGTACCGCTCGACCCGCCGGTCGGTGAAGGTCGCCAGCTCGTCGGCGGCCCGGAGCCGCTCCTCCTCCGACATCCCGGTGCCGACGATCAGGTCCCGGACCTGGCGGCCCTGCGCCGATTCGGGGGCGACGCCGTCGCGCAGCGCGGCACCGGCGTGCTCGGCGACCAGGGCCGGGTCGAACGACGGTGCTCCGCCGCCGCTCGTCGCGCCCGCCACCGCCATCTGCCGGGCCCGCAACTGGAAGTCGGGGTCGCCAACCAGTTCGGCGAGTTCCAGCCAGGCATCCACCTGCTCGGTGGTCGGTTCGGCGGGCAACTCGGCCGGCAACTGCCGCATCGCGTGGGCGATACCGGCCCCGGGCGCCTCCGGGTCGATCCCCTCGAAGGCGCGGTCGACGAACTCGTCGATCATCCGCTGCCGCTCCGCGGCGGAGAGTCGGGCCAGTCTGTTCATCAGTGTCATCTCCTCGGTTGTGCTGTTCCGTTCGGCGATCGACCGCAGCACGGCCCGACGCAGCTGCAGCGTCCGGATCTCGGTGTCCAGGGCCTGGGCGTGCGCCCGGGCCACGTCCGCCACCGAACTCTGCCGGGCCAGGATCCGCCGTACGGTGTCCAGGTCCAGCCCGAGCTCGCGCAGCGTCCGGACCAGGTCGAGGCGGGCCACCGCCTCGGCGTCGTAGAGCCGGTAGCCGCCCGTCGACCGGCCGGTCGGCGGGATGACGCCACTGTCCGACCAGAACCGGATGGTCCGGACCGGCAGGCCGGTGCGTCGGGCGAGCTGTCCGATGGTGAACAGCTCGGTGCGGTCGTTCACGGAACGAGGATCAACCTTCCAGCCGCTGGAGACTCAAGTCCGATTCTGCGCGGCCGGCCCGGACGACGCCCTGGGGCGTCAGGTCCAGGCGCTGGGGTCCGCGGCGAGGTCACGGACCCGGTCCGGCAGCTTGCCGCCGGCCACATCGGCGATGGTGACCAGCTCGAGGATCTCCCGCTCGCTGGCCCGCAACGCGATCCAGACCTCCTGCAGGGCGCGCGCCGCGCCGTGGTACCCGAGGTCCTCCGGGCGCTGGCCACGGATGTTCGCCAGCGGGCCGTCGATGACCCGGATGACCTCGGCGAGCGAGATCTCCGTCGCCGGGCGGGCCAGCCAGTAGCCGCCCTCCGGGCCGCGCTGGGCGTGCACGATGCCGCCCCGACGCAACTGCAGCAGGATGCTCTCCAGGAACTTCGGCGGAATTTCCTGGGCCCGGGCGATCTGTTCGGCGGTCACCGGGCTGGGCCGACCGACCGGCCCACCGCCCCGGCCGGATTCACCGGGGCGGGTCGGGCCGTTGCCCGCTCCGCGGCCGGCAGACAGGGCCCTATCCTCCGAACCCGGGCCGCCGTCGGCACCGGAACCGGGGCGCGGTTCCGGGCCGAACCCGCTCGACTCGGCGTGTGCGGCGAGTTCGGCGACGGCGCGGAGGGCGTAGTCGACCCTGGCGGAGAGACGCATGTCGGACAGGTTAGCCGGCCCGTCCGGACGTCCCGGCGGAGGCTCAGCCGCCGACCCGGCGCAGCAGCCCCTCCTGTACGGCGCTGGCGATCTGCCGGCCGTCGACGGTGAACATCCGTCCGGTGGCGAGACCCCGCCCGCCGGAGGCCGACGGGCTCCAGCAGTCGTAGAGGAACCACTCGTCGGCCCGGAACGGGCGGTGGAACCAGAGCGCGTGGTCGAGGCTGGCGCCGACCACGCCACCGGGCCCCCACACCTCACCGTGCACCGACAGCACCGAGTCGAGCAGTGTCATGTCGGAGGCGAAGGTGAGCGCGCAGGCGTGCAGCAGCGGGTCGTCGGGCAGCTTGCCGTCGATCCGCATCCAGACCCGCTGGTGCGGGTCGGCCGGCCGGTCACCGGGCCGGACCCAGCCGGGCTCGCCGACGTACCGGACGTCGATCGGGCGCGGGACGGTGGCCCAGATGCCGAGCCGTTCCGGGTACCGGGCGAGCCGGTCGGCCATGGTCGGCACCGCCTCCGGCGGCGGTACGTCCAGCGGGGCCGGGGCATGGTGGTCGAGGCCCTCCTCCTCCCGGTGGAAGGAGGCGGACATGAAGAAGATCGGCTTGCCGTGCTGGTAGGCGACCGACCGACGGACCGAGAAGGAGCGGCCGTCCCGGATGTTCTCGACCTGGTACTCGATCGGCTCGGCGGGGTCGCCGGGCCGGACGAAGTAGCCGTGCAGGGAGTGCACGAACCGGTCCGACCCGACCGTCCGGCCGGCGGCGACCAGCGCCTGCCCGGCGACCTGGCCGCCGTACACCCGTTGCGGTCCGACCGGCGGGCTGAGCCCGAGGAACGTCGTCTCGCCGAGTTGGCGCAGGTCGAGCAGGTCGAGGAGCTGGTCGACCGCCGCCTGGCCGACGACCAGCTCCCCGGCGCCGCCCGAGGTCACCGCAGCGCCTGGGCCGCCGTCGCCGCGTCGACCAGCGAACCGAGCTGGTGCACCCGCAACGTGTTGGTGGAGCCGGGGGTGCCGACCGGGCTGCCGGCGACGATCACCACGAGGTCGCCGGGGTTGGCCCGGTTGAGCCCGAGCATCGCCTGGTCGACCTGACGGAACATGTCGTCGGTGTGCTGGACGAACGGCATCAGGAAGGTCTCCACGCCCCAGGAGAGGGCGAGCAGGTCGCGTACCTCCGGCACCGGGGTGAAGGCGAGCAGCGGCAGGTCGCAGTGCAGCCGAGAGAGCCGCCGGACGGTGTCGCCGGTCTGGGTGAACGCCACCAGGGCCTTGGCGCCGATCGCCTTGGCGATCTGGGAGGCGGCGACGGTCAGCGCGCCACCGTGGGTACGTGGGTCGTGCTGGAGCCGGGGCACCGCGATCGAGCCGGCCTCGGTGGTGGTGACGATCCGGCCCATCGTGCTGACGGTGAGGATCGGGTACTTGCCGACGCTGGTCTCGCCGGAGAGCATCACCGCGTCGGCGCCGTCCAGGACGGCGTTGGCGACGTCGGAGGCCTCGGCGCGGGTCGGCCGGGAGTTCTCGATCATCGAGTCGAGCATCTGGGTGGCGACGATGACCGGCTTGGCGTTCTCCCGGCAGAGCTGCACGGCGCGCTTCTGCACCAGCGGAACCTGGTCCAGCGGCAGTTCGACGCCGAGGTCGCCACGGGCCACCATGATGCCGTCGAAGGCGTTGACGATCGCCTCCAGGTGGGTCACCGCCTCGGGCTTCTCCACCTTCGCCATCACCGGCCGGTGGATGCCGACCTCCTGCATGATGTTGTGCGCGAGCTTGATGTCGTCGGGCGAGCGGACGAACGACATGGCGACCATGTCGACGCCGAGCCGGAGCGCGAACCGCAGGTCCTCGGTGTCCTTCTCCGACATCGCCGGGACGCTGACCGCGACGTTCGGCAGCGAGACGCCCTTGTTGTTGGAGACCGGGCCGCCCTCGGTGACCAGCACCCGGATGTCGCTGCCCTCGACCTCGACGACCTCGACCGCGACCCGGCCGTCGTCGATCAGCAGCCGGTCGCCCGGCTTCACCTCGAACGGCAGCTTCTCGTAGGTGCAGGAGACCCGGTCCCGGGTGCCGAGGATGTCCTCACCGGTGATCACCACGGAGTCGCCAGTACGCCACTCGTGCGGGCCGTCGGCGAAACGGCCGAGCCGGATCTTGGGGCCCTGCAGGTCGCCGAGGATCGCCACGGCGCGGCCGGTGGTCCGGGCGGCCTCGCGGACCAGGTTGAACACCTTCTCGTGGTCGGCCTGGTTGCCGTGGCTGAAGTTGAGCCTGGCTACGTCCATGCCCGCCTCGACCAGACCGCGGATGCGCTCCGGGGAGGAGGTCGCGGGGCCCAACGTACAAACGATCTTTGCGCGGCGTGTCACGGCCATCAGGCAATTCTCTCTCTCGGATCGGCCCGCCAGACCCAACGGATGCGGGAACAGTTGCGCAACGTCACGCGGCTGGCAGGTGACCGGCGGGTGCGTCACACCGGGACGTTGGTTGGCGGGCATCGGCGACCGCGCGGCGCCGAGCCTACTCCCGCCGTGCCCGGCACGTTCCCCGGGCCGACGGTGGTCCGGAGTCGCACCCGGGCCTCCCCGGCGTCCGAGAAGCCAGTGTACGCCGCCGTCGCACGGTTCACCGCCACGTGATCTTGCTGTTACCGGCCCGAGACGGTTCCCCCCGAGAGTGGGTCCACATCGATGATCAAGATCGGGGTGACCTGGTCGAATGATCAACGCCGGCCCATCCCGCACCCGAACCTCGCGAGGAGCACGCCATGGCACCAACCCCACCCACCGACGCCGAACTGGACACGATGATCCGGGCCCGACTCGCCAGCCTCGGCATCGACCTCGACCAGTTGCCACCCGGCACCGCCGCCGACCCGGAGACCGGATCCCCGGGGCGGGACTCCGTCCTCGCCTCGCTGCGCGCCTTCGTCCGGGGCACCGTCGGCACGCTCGCCGCGTACCAGCTGCCGGCCCCGCCCGGAACCGACCCGGCGACCGCGAAGGCACTGTCCCAGCAACCGGCGCCGATGCTCTACCCGTCGATCAGCACCGAATGGCGGAGGGCATGACCGAGCGCAGCGAGGAGACGGCATGACCGAGCGCAGCGAGGTCATCAACAAACTCAGTCACGCAGGTCATGACGACGACGAGCGCAGCGAGGAGACGGCATGACCGAGTTGGCTGAACCCCTGGACCGTGGTGTCGACCGTCGGGCGTTCCTGGCCCGGACCGCCGCACTGGCCGGCGCCGCCAGCATCGGCGGCGCACTGACCCTGCCGTCCGCCGCGTCGGCGACCCCGGGTGGCGGCCCGGCACACCACCCGCACCCGGGCGGCATCCCGGGACTGGACCGGCCCGACGCGTACGTCCGACCCCGGCCGGAGGCGCTGGCCGACCCCACCGAGCTGACCATCGCCGAGGCGGCCTGGCTGATCCGGGCCGGCAAGCTCCGACCGGAGGAGCTGGTCGAGGCGTACCTCGACCGGATCGGCGGCTACGAGTCGACGTACCAGGCGTTCAACGTCGTGCTCGCGGACGCCGCGCTCGCCGCGGCCCGGACCGCCGCCCGGCGTCCCCGCTCCGGCCCGCTGCACGGCATCCCGCTGGCGATCAAGGACAACTACTGGACGGCGGGCGTGCCGACCACCGCCAACTCCTACCTGTTCCGCGACTTCGTGCCGCCGTACGACGCGACGGCGGTGGCCCGGCTCAAGGCGGCCGGGGCGATCGTGCTGGGCAAGACCCAGATGGGGCCGCTGGCCACCACCCGGGCCACCACGCCGGACGGGGTGGTCACCACGGTGAACGCCTGGACGCCGACGAACCCGGGCACCGACCCCGGCGGCTCGTCCACCGGCACCGCCACCGCGGTCGCCGGTCGACTCGCCACCGCCGGCACCGGCACCCAGACCGGCGGCTCGATCACCGCACCCTCGAACGCGCAGAACCTGACCGGGCTCAAGCCGACCATGGGCCGGGTCTCGCTGCACGGCATCATCCCGCTCAGCTACACCCGGGACCATCCGGGACCGCTGGCCCGAGACGCCAGGGACGCGGCGATCATGTTGACCGCGATGGCCGGCGAGGACCCGGCCGATCCGCGCAGCCAAGGCCTGCCGCCGGTGCCGCACCTGATCGACGCGGCCACCCCGGTGTACGCCGGCAAGCGCGTCAAGCTGCGCTGGAAGACCCGGATCGGGGTGCTGCCCGGATACGCCGACGGCAGCTCGGCGAGCGCCCTGGCCCGGCGGGCGTTCCTCGCCGAACTGGCGGCGATGCCGAACGCGACCGTGGTCGACGTGCCGCTGCCGGAGGACTGGGACCTGCTCGGCGGCAACACCTTCAACAACGTACGGCTGCCGGAGCGGACCGAGCCGTTCCTGCCGTACCTGCGGACCGACCTGCGCGGCTTCGGGGTGTCGGTGACCAGTTGGCTGCAGGGCGCGCTGATGGGCGGACCGGAGTTCATCACCGGGCAGCGGGCCAAGCTGCTCTTCCTGGAACGGGTCCTCGACCAGCTCTTCGACGCCTGTGACGTGGTGGTGCAGACCGGCCCGGTGCCGTTCGACATCCTCGGCCTGCCGGAGATCGGCTTCCCGATCGGGTTCACCGCCGCCGGGGTGCCGATCGGCACGATCCTCGGCGGTCTGCCGTACGGCGAGGACCGGTTGTTGTCGGTGATGGCCGCGTACCAGGCGGTGACGGACTGGCACCGGCGGCGGCCGCCGAACCCGCCGGCCGTGGCGGCGGACGCCCGGGCCGCCCGCGGCACGATGCGGGCGACCGCACCCGACCCGGGACGGGGCCGGCTCACCGCCGAGCAGGTCGCCGAACTGACCGAGTAGGAGTGTGTACCCGGCCGGCGGTGGGTCGGAGGGCCCCGCCTACCGCCGGCCCACGCCGGTCCGGGTCGCCTGGCGCGTTCCGTCAGCCGAGC
Organism: Plantactinospora sp. B24E8; assembly: GCF_039871735.1. Lineage (NCBI taxonomy): Bacteria > Bacillati > Actinomycetota > Actinomycetes > Micromonosporales > Micromonosporaceae > Plantactinospora > Plantactinospora sp. B24E8. The sequence goes on along the minus strand of NZ_JBDPMH010000037.1, from coordinate 59,983 downwards.
CGGCCGACGATCGCCGCCAGGTCCTCCGGCCTGGACAGGAACGGTGCGTGCGAGGAGTCCAGCGTCACGACCGTGGTGGGATTCTCCGGGAAGGCGGCGTCGGCCTCTGCGACGAGAACCCGCTGGAGGGCCGGGCGGATCGCCATGTCCCGGGTGCAGACGACGTACGTGCGGGGAACGGAGCCCCAGCCGTCGCGGGTCAGCCGGGTGGTGTCGCCCATCATGCTGGCGGGGGCGTCCGGGGTCAGCAGGGCCAGGGCGGCGTCGGCGACGACCGGGGCGACGTCGCCGTAGAACGCGGCGCGGAGCTGCCGACGATAGGCGGGGTCGTTCGAGGCAAGGTCGAGCCGCAACGCCCCGGTCACGGCGGGATCACCTCGCAGGGCGGGCAGGACCAGCGCGTCCGCGTTCTCCGGCAGCGCGAAGTACCGGTCGGCCGCCCGGTCCGAGGCGGGCATGATCGCGGCGAGGTACACCGCGTGCGCGACCAGCTCGGGAACCTGCTGCGCCGCCCGGGTGAGGACGACACCGCCCATGCTGTGTGCCACCACGGTGACCCGGCCACCCCGACCGAGCATTCTGATCTGGGAGATCAGCAGCTCGGCGGCCTGGTCGAGGTCCACGTCCGCCACCGGCGAGACCTCGGTGGCCAGCTCCTCCGGGTCGAAGGGGCGCACGGTCAGACACTCGGGCCGACGGGCCCGCAACCCGTGCCCGGCCATGTCGACCGCCAGCGTCGGGCGGCCGTACCGCACGAGGTGGGCAATGACCTCGGTCCAGCACCAGGCACCGTGCCAGGAGCCGTGCAGGAACAGGATCGGGGTCGGGTGGGCAGACATGCCGCTCCTTCCGGTGGGTTGCGGGCTCCGGCACCTGGACGGTGTGCATTCCGCCGTCGTACCCGACCGCGCGCAACACGCGCCTCCTCCCGGGCCCAACCACCCGATGATACTGATCCATACCAATGGAAGGCCGCCTTGACGTCCATCGATATCGGTCATACCGTCGCCGGGGGTCCGACGGACCGGCGGAGGGACGGGGCGATGCGTGCGCGTGCCTGGGCGGCGACGGTGCTGGCCGTCGTACTGGTCAGCGGCGGTGGGTGTGAGACGGAGCCGGTGGCCGCGCCTCCCACCGGGACCAGCGGCGACGGCCCGGCCATCTACCTCGACCGGTCATACTCGGCCCGGGAGCGGGCGGTCGACCTGGTCTCCCGGATGACGCTTGAGGAGAAGGCCACCCAGCTGGTCAGCAGCCAGTCGGTGGCGATCCCCCGGCTCGGCGTCGAGGCGTACGGCTGGTGGAACGAGGCGGCACACGGGGTGGCCCGGGAGGGGACGCTGCACAACGCCAACCCGCCGATCCTGACCAACACCACGTCGTACCCGGTAAACCTGTCGCTCGGCGCCACCTGGAACCCGGACCTCGTCTACCGGGAGGCGACGGCCATCTCCGACGAGGCCCGGGAGGTGGTCCGGGACAACCGCCTCGACCTGAACTTCTACTCGCCCACCATCAACCTGGCCCGCGACCCGCGCTGGGGCCGCAACGACGAGGCGTTCAGCGAGGATCCGCTGCTCACCGCCGCGCTGGCGGCGCAGTTCGTGAACGGGATGGAGGGCAAGGACCGGACCGGCCGGCTCCTGCCGGAAGGTGGTGGTTATCTGAAGACCAGCACCACCCTCAAGCACTACGCGGCGAACAACAGTGAGTTCGACCGGCTGACCGGCACCGCCGACATGGACGACCGGACCCTGCGCGAGTACTACACCGCCCAGTTCCGGGAGGTGGTCGAACGCAGTTCGCCGGCCTCCATCATGACCTCGTACAACCGGGTCAACGGGTGGCCGACCACCGCCAGCGGCTACCTGATGACCGAACTGGCCCGGCAGACGTTCGGCTTCACCGGCTTCTTCACCTCCGACTGCGACTCGATCCGGGAGATCCAGCACGGCCACCACTGGCAGCCGCCCGGCCGTCCGGCCCCGCTGGACCACATCGAACGGCACGCGTACGCGAACTCCGCCGGGTTGGACCTGAACTGTCAGCAGGGCTACCACGACCAGTGGAGCTACGCGAACACCATCCCCACCGCGATCGCGCGTGGCATCACCACCCCGACCGGCCGCTACACCGAGGCGGACGTCGACAACGCCCTGGTCCGGCTGCTGACCACCCGGATCCGGTTGGGCGAGTTCGACCCGGCCGAGCAGGTGCCGTGGGTGACCACGGCCCGCGCCCGGGTGCCGCACGCCAGTTGGACGAACTCGGACGCCAACCGGGCGGTGACCCAGACCCGGCAGCGGCTGGCCCTGGCCCGGGAGGTCGCCGGGGAGAGCATCGTGCTGCTGAGGAACGAGCCGGCCCGCTCCGGCCGCGCCGGCCCCGGAGCCCTGCTGCCGTTGCGGGTGCCGGCGTCCGGGGCGTACCGGGTGGCGGTGGTCGGGCACTACGCCAACCCGCCCAGCATGTACCTCGGCGGCTACTCCAGCATCCAGGCCAGTGCCGGTCAGGCCAATCAGGTCAACGGCTTCCAGGGCATCCGGGCGGCGGTCCGGGCGGTGAACCCGGACGCGGTCGTCGACTTCCTGCCCGGGGTCACCCCCGGCACGCTCGCCGAGGTCGACCCGGCGTCGGTCGAGGCGGCCGCCGGCTACGACGCGGTGATCGTCTACGCCGGTACGGACGAACGGCACGCCCGGGAGGACGTGGACCGGGGCACGCTGGCCCTGCCGGGCGCCCAGGCGGAGCTGATCCGACAGGTGGCGGCCCGGAACCACAACACGGTCGTCTACCTGGAGACCGCCGGACAGGTCGACGTCGAGGGGTTCGCGGCCGAGGTGCCGGCAATCCTGTGGAGTTCGTACAACGGGCAGCGCAAGGGCGAGGCGCTCGCCGACGTCCTACTCGGAAACCGCAACCCGAGCGGCCGGCTGCCGTTCACCTGGTACCGGGACGCGGGGCAACTGCCGGCGATCGACGACTACCGGATCCGGGCCGCCGCCGACGGGTCACACCCGGGGCGGACGTACCTGTACTTCGGCGGCGGGGTGTCGTACCCGTTCGGTCACGGTCTCGGCTACTCCCGCTTCGACTACTCCCGGCCGCGGGTCGACCGCCGGTCCGTGGACGCCAACGGCACACTGCGGGTCAGCGTCGACGTCACCAACACCGGGCGGGTGCCGGGTGCCGAGGTGGTCCAGCTCTACCTGGGTACGCCGTCGGCGCCGGCCGCGTCGGAACGCCCCGGCGAGCGGCTGCGCGGCTTCGAGAAGATCTCGCTGCGGCCGAGGCAGACCCGGCGGGTCACCTTCAGCGTCAAGGTGCCCGACCTCGCCTTCTTCGAGGAGGGACAGGGCCGGTACGTGGTCGACCCGGGGACGTACACGGTCCGGGTCGGCGGCTCGGCCGCGGAGAGCGACCCGCGCCGGCAGGCCCGGGTGACGGTCCGGGGCGGTCTGCGTCCGACGCTGTCGGTGGTCACCGTCGACGCGCCGGCCCTGTCGGCCCCGGGGACCGTGGTTTCACCCGAGCTGACGATCGCGCTCAGCGACGACCGCCGGTACGGCCACCGGACCGAGGGCGCCAGCACCCCGTTGCCGGCCGGCGCCACGGTCCGGTACCACAGCAACCGTCCGGAGGTGGTGGCGGTGGACCCGGCCGGGGTGATCCGTACCCGGGCGACCGGCGTCGCCACCGTCACCGCGACCGTCAGTTTCCAGGGCGTGACCCGGTCGACAGAGTTCGTGGTAGGGGTGCGCTGACGTCGACGGACGACGCCGTCACCACAGAGGACACATCGACATTGTCACCGCCTTAACAACTTTTCGACGGGCAGCTTGCATTCACCGCCGTCAACTGTGAACATGCCCGCATGCACGGGGTGGAAAATGATCTAGAAGAGTGGGAACGACGCCAACGGGCCCGATTCACCGAGGCCCAGGACGCGCTCGCGAGATGGCGGGCGAGAATGCATTCCAAGATCGAGGAAATCGAGGGAAGGGAAGCGGCAAGAACGGTTCCGGACCGCGACGAGATACCCGAGGACGCACCGCCGGCCTACCGACGGGTGCAGGAAAAGATCGACCGCGGCGAACTGGACTGGTCGGTTGTCCTCACCGGAGAAACCGAAGACGACGACGCCCGCGCCGTGCACCTGTGGATGGAGCCACGGCTGCGACAGGTACGCGAGGTGTTCGCGCTGGCCGCCGAGGGCCTTCCGATCGACGAGGCTGTCGCCCGTGCCGCGCCCGACCCGACCCGACGGGACGGTCAGCGATGACCGTCCTCGTCGAGACCAGCTACCTGCGCGGCTACGCGGCGCAGATCGAAGGCAACCATGGCGGCGCCCTCGCCACGATGGAACGCTACTGCGCCGAACACTGCACCCGTACCGACGGGCTGAACGGTCTGCTCCTGGGCACCCGCAACGCGGTGGGGATCCAGGCCTGGTCGTACGCCGGCATCTTCGAGGGAGCCCGACGCGAGCTCCTGCGGACCGCCGTCGACCTGAGGTTCGCCGCCGACAGCTACGACCGTTCCGACGCCGCCTCGGCGGAGCGGATCTGGGTCAGCGGTCGGGCCGGTCAGCAGGCGGGCGCATACCGCGAGCAGGATGTGCGGACTGTTGGAGCCGGTTTCTCCGCAGGGGCGAGCGTCAACCTCGCCGTGCCGCGCCAGCGCAACGAGACGGAGGATGTCCGCCAGTCGATCGACGACCTGCTCCAAGGCGTCAACGGTCTGATCCAGCGGTTCACCGGGTTCGACCTGCTGGGAACGGCGATGCCACTCGTGCTCGGCGACTGGGGCACCATCCGGTCGATCGCCGATGCCTACGGCGAACTCGAGGGCGGCTTCAAGGAGGTCAGCCAGGACCTCGCCGACGGCATGAACGTGCTGTCGGGTCACTGGGACAGCGGTCCGGGCGGTGCCGCCGCGGCCTTCGACTACCACATCCGCAAACGGTGGGTGCCGGCCCTGGACGCGGCGGCCCGGATGGCGAACGCCTCGGAACAGAACTTCCAGCTGCTGGCGCAGATGTACGAGTATGCGCTCACCGCACTGCTGGCCGTGGTCAACTTCTACGGCCTGCGAATCAAGCGGGCGCTACAGGCGCTGCGTACCGTCACATCGTTCCGGAAATACCTGTTCGAACTCTATGAACTGGTCACCGACCTCTACACCCTGATCACCGATCTGACCGACGTGGTCATCGAGCAGACCCTGATGTTCAAGGAGGGGGTCGAACAGATCGTCGCCATCGGACGGCAGATCGTCGATTTCATCCAGGACGACTTCGAAGTCTTCCGGTCGGCGTGAGGGAGGTCAGGACATGAAGGTCATCGGACCGGACGGCCGCGAGTGGAAAGTCTTCCGACGTCGGGTGGCATGGCGCCCACACGGCTCGGACACGATGCGCTCGCTCTACAGCTTCTCTCTCTCCGGATTCGGGGATCCGATCACCAACTTCGTCCGGATGCTGGCGGTGCTGCTGGCCCTGCCGTTCTTGCTGGTCTTTCTGGTCGACTCGGTGGTGATGCTGCTGGTCACCCCGTTCGCCCACCTAGCCCGGCGCAGCGGCAGCCGCCCGTGGCCGGTGGTGGCCCGCAGCTGGAAGCTTCCCGAATACCGGGGCGGTGCCGACACTCCGGCCGCCGCCGACCACCTGGTCTTCCGGGTCCGGGAGGAGATCATCCACTACGGCGACCCGAGGTCGCTCACCCCGCCACCCGGCCGGGAGGTGAATCTCTCGACCGAGCCGGAGAACAATCTTCCCGGTTGGGCCCGCGCCTCCCAGGAGGCGCTCGGACGGTTGGTCGACCCCCAGCGTCCACCGCCGTCCCAGCCCGCCTATCCACCACCGCCGAACCATCCCGGCTATCCACCGCCGCCTCACGCTGGCTACCCACCGCCGCACCATCCTGGCTACGCGCCGCCACCGCATGACCAGCAGTACGGCGACCGTTGACGTCGGCTGCGCCGACCCGTCCGCCGGTGACCGTCACCGGCGGACGGGCCCGCTCGTTGCACGTCCCACATCAGGTCGATCCCGCAGACCGAACGGCCGAGGTTGCTCCAGCCGAAGTGCGGAGATGGCCACAGCCCCGGTCGTCCGGGGTCGACGCCGATCGCCAGCGGCCAGGGAGGCGAGGACCCGGGATGACCTACGAGGACGTACGGAGCGCCGACCTGCCCGCGGCCGACCGGTTCGCCTGTCCAGCTCGGCGGCGTCACCGTGTCGAGGTTGACCTACTCCGCCCTCCGCTACTTCCGGAACCGGAGGATGATCCGGCAGGCCGATCCCGAGCACCTCGTGCTGGGACTCGCCCTGTCCGGGCGGCTCGGCATGACGGTCGACCGGACCGAGCAGGTGGCGGAACCGGGGACGATTCTGCTCTACGACACGTCCCAGCCGGTCCACGGCTGGACGGCGGGGGCACCCGACGGGCCTGCCACCCAACTACTGGTACAGCTACCCCGGACACTGCTGCCGTTGCGTACCCACGAGATCAATCGGCTGGTCGGAACCCCGCTGCCCGACCGGGAGAGCATCGGCGCCCTCACCGGCGGTTACCTGGCCGGGCTCGTCGCACACGCGGAGCGGTACCGCCCGACGGACGCCGCCCGGCTCCGCACGGTGACCCTGGACCTGCTCACCGCCCTGTTCGCCCACCATCTCGACACCGGCACCGCCGTACCGTCGGAGACACGTCACGAGGTCCTGCAGGTCCGGATCCACGAGTTCGTCGAACGTCGGCTCGGCGATCCGGGACTTTCGCCGGCCATGTTCGCCGCCGCCCACCACATCTCCCTGCGTCAGTTGTACAAACTCTTTCACCAGCAGGGACTGACCGTCGCCGGCTGGATCCGGCAGCGTCGGCTGGAGGACTGCCGGGATGCGCTCGCCGACCCCGCACAGCGGTCCCGACCGGCGCACGTCATCGCCCGACGGTACGGCTTCACCAGTTACGCCCACTTCAGCCGACTCTTCACCGCCCGGTACGGCCACTCGCCGAGCGATTACCGGCGGACCATGTCGACGGAGGCCGCTGCCGGGGCGGAGCGCGCCGGAGGGTCGGCGGACACGGCGGTGCACGGATCGTCATGACCATGCGTCGCGGGTCAACGATTCGTCGACTCCCGGGCGGCCATGCTGGCCCGGGGCAAGGCAGGCCCGCGCATCCGTACCGGAGCGGGCCGTGGACCGGGCGGATGATCCCATCCATCCGCCCGGTTCGGGTCACGGATGCCTCCCGTCACGGTGATAAGCGGAGCGGAGCACCGCGACGGGCCCGGACCTGTCGAGGAAGGTTCAGGGTCCGGTCCGGGTGGTGCGGGCAGAAGCTCCCGGCCGGACCCGGACCGGGACCGGGACCGGCCGGAGGGTGCCGCCCGCCCGCTGGGACGGGTCGCGACCCCGAGCCGACGACGTACGGGCCCGGCTGGGCGCGGCGGCCGGGCCGGCGACCCGGCTCGCGGCGGTCTGCACCGGCGCCTTCGTGCTGGCCCGGACCGGCTGGCTCGCCGGCCATCCGGCGACCACCCACTGGCGGCACGCGGACCGGCTGCGGGCGGAGTTTCCCGAGATCGAGGTACGGCCGGACGAGATCCACGTCCGCAGCGGACGGTTCGCCACCAGTGCCGGGGTCACCGCCGGCATCGACCTCGCGCTCGCCCTGGTCGAGGAGGACCACGGTCCCGACCTGGCCCGGGAGGTGGCCCGGGAACTCGTGGTCTTCATGCAACGGCCGGGCGGACAGTCCCAGTTCTCCGTACGGCAGGATCTGCCACCGAGCCGTGACCTGCGGCTGCGCCGGGTCGTCGACCGGATCACCGCCGACCCGGCCCGGGCGTACCCAATCGAGGAGATGGCGCGCGACGCGACGGTGACCCCACGTCACCTGCGCCGACTGTTCCAGCAGGAGTTCGGGTTCACCCCGGCGCGCTACCTGGAGCTGGCCCGGGTGGAGGCGGCCCGGGCGCTGCTGGAGCGGGGCGGCACGGTGACCGAAGTGGCCCGGCACAGCGGTTTCGGCAGCGACGAGACGCTACGACGGATCTTCACCGCGTCGTACGGCGTCCCGCCGTCGGTCTACCAGCGCCGGTTCCGGACCACGACCGCCGCTGCCCGGTAACCCCCGGGCCGCCCGGTCAGCGGGCCAGCAGGGCGCGCAGTTCCGCGACCACCTCGGCGGGCGCCTCCTCGGCCATGAAGTGGCCGCAGGAGACGGTCCGGTGTTCGAGGTCCGCCGCCCACGCCCGCCACAGTCCGACCGCGTCGTAGCCGAGCGCGCCGCCCCAGTCCTGCTGCAGCACGGTCACCGGCATCTCCAGCCGGTTCCCGGCCGCCCGGTCGACCTGGTCGTGGGTCACGTCGATGCCGGCGGAGGCCCGGTAGTCGGCGACGATCGACGGCACCGCCGCCCGGGATGCCCGCAGGTACGCGGCCCGGACGTCGGCGGGGATCGCCTCTGGGTTTCGGGTCCAGACGTCGAGGAAGTGGCCGAAGAAGGCGTCCGCGCTGCCGCTGATCATCTGCTCCGGCAGGCCGGGCGGCTGGGCCATCAGGTAGAGGTGGAAGCCGACGGCCGCGGTGGTGCCGTGCAGCACGTCCCACATGTCCAGGGTCGGCAGCACGTCGAGGCTGGCCAGGTGGGTGATCGCGGCCGGGTGGTCGAGGCCGGCCCGGATCGCGACCAGGGCACCCCGGTCGTGCCCGGCCAGGGCGAACCGCTCGTGGCCGAGCGCCGCCGCCAGCGCCACGACGTCGGCGGCCATGGTCCGCTTGGCGTACGCGGTCCCGTCCGGGTCGGCGGGCTTGTCACTGGCACCGTAGCCACGCAGGTCGGGCACGATCACCGTGTGGTCGGCGGCGAGGTCGGCGGCGACGTGCCGCCACATCAGGTGGGTCTGGGGGAAGCCGTGCAGCAGCACGATCGGGCTGCCGGCGCCACCGACGGCGACGTTCAGCCGTACGCGATCGGCGACGGTGACGTGCCGGTACTCGAATCCGTTGATCCTGGGTTCCACGGACGGGCCTTCCTGTCGGGCGGACTGACCGGTTCGCGGGCGGGACGGCCCGTACCGGTCGGACGTCACCGAGCCTCTCCCCCACCGGTGAGCGGTGGATGAGCACCGGATGAGTGCACCCGAGCGGGTCGGTGGATCCGGACGGAAACGACGTGTGACGTCCGGATCCGGCCGACGAGGCGCCGACTACCGTGGGTGGCATGCAGGGGCGGGGAACGGCACCGAGGGTCACCTTCGCCGTACTCGGACCCGTGTCCGCCGCCACCGACTCCGGTTCCGTCCCGCTCGGCGGCCCCCGGCACCGCGCGGTCCTGGCCCGGCTGTTGATCGCCCGGGGGCGGGTCGTACCGGTGGACCGGCTGGTCACCGACCTGTGGGCGGAGCCGCCGGACGGCGCGGTGGCGGCGATCCGTACCTTCGTCGCCGACCTGCGCCGGGCCCTGGAACCGGACCGGCCGCCCCGGCAGCCGGCCCGGCTGCTGGTCACCGCCGCACCGGGGTACGCGGTACGGCCGGAGCCGGACGCGGTGGACGCCTGGCGCTTCGAGGCGGCGGTGGCCGGAGCCGGCCGGCTGCTCGCCGAGGGTCGGGCGGAACCGGCGCTGGAGCGGCTGACCGGGGCACTCGCCCTCTGGCAGGGTCCGGCGTACGCCGGGTACGCCGACCAGGGCTGGGCGGTCGGGGAGGTCAACCGGCTGGACGAGCTGCGGCTGCTGGCGGTGGAGCGCCGGGCCGAGGCCTTGCTGGCGCTGGGCCGGGCCGCCGAGGCCACCCCCGACCTGCGGGCCCACCTGGAGAGCCGTCCACTGCGGGAGGACGCCTGGCACCTGCTGGCCACCGCGCTCTACCGGTCGGGCCGGCAGGGTGAGGCGCTCGCCGCGCTCCGCCAGGCCCGAGAGATCCTGGTGGCGGAACTCGGCGTGGACCCGTCACCCCGGCTCCGGCAGTTGGAGGCCGACCTTCGCGCCCAGGCTCCGCACCTGACTCCCGAGCTCGGCACGCCCCCGACGGCGCAGGTGTCTGTCCCCTCAGCCGCGCCTGTCCCGTCAGCGGCAGCTGTCCCGCCGCCGGTGCCTGTCCCGCCAGTGGCAGCCGCACCGTCCGCGCTGGCACGACGGGTGCTCGTCGGCCGGGAGGCGGAACTGACCCGGCTGGTGGAGGCCGCCGACGAGGTCGTCCGGCGGCGCGAGCCGGCGCTCGTGCTGATCTCCGGGGACGCGGGCGCCGGCAAGACCGCGCTCGCCGAGGCGTTGACCGCGACGCTGGCCACCGACGGCTGGGCAACCGCCTGGGGCCGGATTCCGGAGTACGACGGCGCCCCGCCCGGCTGGCCGTGGCGGCAGATCACCGACGCACTCCCGCCCGGGGCACCGACCGCACCGGCCGTCCACCCGACCGGGCCGGGCCCGGAACCGGAGCGGCAGCCAGCGGCGGAACCGGAGCGGCAGCCGGGCCCGGATCCCGGGCTCGTCGCCGATCCGGCCGTTGCCCGGTTCCGGCTGCGCCAGTCGGTGGTGGGCCGGCTGTCGACGGTGGCCGGACACCAACCGGCGCTACTGGTCGTCGACGACCTGCACCGGGCCGACCCGGACACCCTGGACCTGCTGACCGCGCTGCTCGCCGAACCGGAACCGGTCACCGGGCCGGTACTGCTGGTCGGGACGTACCGGGCCACCGAGATCACGCCGGAGCTGACCGCGGCACTGGCCCGGTTGGCGCGTACCGAGCCGCTCCGGATCTATCTCGGCGGGCTGGTCGAGCCGGCCACCGGCGCACTCGCCGGCGCCGTCATCGGTCGGGACCTCGATCCGGCCACCGTACGGCTCGTCCAGCGGCGCAGCGGCGGAAACCCGTTCTTCGTCCGCGAACTGGCCCGGCTGCTCGCTGCCGAGGGCGCGGCGGCCCTGGAGACGGTGCCGGCAGGGGTACGCGACGTCATCCGGCACCGGTTGGGCCGACTGTCCGAGCCGGCCCGGACGGTGCTGCGGTGGGCGGCGGTACTCGGCCGGGACGTCGACCCGGAACTGCTGGCCGCACTCGCCGCCGGAGCCGGGGCGGAGGAACTGACCGAGGCACTGCTGCTGGACGCCCTGGACGAGGCGGTACGGGCCGGTTTCCTCACCGGGGAGGAGGCCGACGGCCGGCTGCGGTTCAGCCACGTCCTGGTCCGGGACACGCTCTACGCCGACCTGTCCACGCCGCGTCGGGCCCGCTGGCACACCGTCGTCGCCGAAACCCTCGAACAGTTGCGTCCGGACGACGTGGCCGCCCTGGCGCACCACTACGTCCGGGCGACGGGCCGGGCCGCGGCGGTTCGGGCCGCGTACCACGCCGGGGCCGCCGCCGCGCGGGCCGAACGCCGTACCCGGCCGCACGAGGCGGCCCGGCTGTGGCGGGACGCGGTCGCCGCGTACGACCGGTCCGGGCAGGGTGCCGCACCGGGCCGGCTGGCCGCGACGATGGGGCTCGGCCGTACCCTCGCGGTCACCGGTCGGCTCACCGAGGCCCGCCGGCACCGGGCCGAGGCGATCGCCCTCGCCGAACGGCTCGACGACGCCGCGCTCACCGCGGAGGTGCTCGCCGCGTTCGAGGTGCCGGCGAGCTGGACCCGCAACGACGACGAGCGGCTCTCGGCGCGGATCGTCCGGCTCGCCGAACGGGCGCTGGGCACGCTTCCGGACGGGTACGTGGCGCAACGCAGCCGGCTGCTGAGCACCCTGGCGCTGGAACTGCGGGGCACGACCGGCGACCGGGGACGCCGGGCGGCGTACCAGGCGGAGGAGTCCGCCCGGCGGGCCGGCGACCCGGAGCTGCTGGCCTTCGCGCTCAACGCCCGGTTCATGCACAGTTTCGCGCGGACCGGCCTCGCCGCCGACCGGGCCGCGATCGGCGCCGAACTGGTCGAGGTCGCCGCCCGGCACGGGCTGGTCACCTTCGAGGTCCTCGGTCACCTCGTCGGCGTGCAGGCGTACGCCGCACTCGCCGACTTCGGTCCGGCCGACGCACACGCGGCCGCCGCCGACCGGCTCGCCGCCCGCTACGACCTGCCGCTGGTCGGCGTCCTGACCCGCTGGTACGGGGGCCTTCGGTTGGCCGTCGCCGGCCGGGTCGGCGAGGCGGAGGCGACCTACCGGGCGGTGGCCGCCGCCCAGGCGACGAGCGGGATGCCGGGCATGTCCCGGGGCCTGCTGCCGCTGGCGCTGCTCTCCCTCCGGCTGTCAGGGCACGACCTGCCGCAGGACCGGCCGCCGACGCTGCCGGAGGACGCGGACTGGGGTCCGGAGGAGCCGTGGGTACGACCGTCGCTGCTGCTCGCCGCCGGTCGACGTACCGAGGCGGCCGACGCGCTGCGGTCGCTGCCGGAATCGCCACACGACCTGCTCCGGGAGGCGCGGCTCGTGCTCGCCCTCCGGACGGCGCTGACCCTCGACGACCACGTCGTGCTGCGACGGGTGCACACTGAACTGCTGCCGGCTGTCGACGAGCTGGCCGGGGCGGGCAGTGGGGTGTTCAGCTTCGGACCGGTGGCCGGTTATCTGGCCGGGTCGGCGGCCGCGCTGGGCCGGCCCGAGGAGGCCGCCGAGCACCGGCGCACCGCCGCCACGGTGGCCGCCCGGGCCGGCGGCAGCAACCAGCGCCGATCCGCTCAGGCCGATAGCGGCGACCAGCGCCGCTGACCCGCCCGGGGCAGCGGCGGAGGTCAGCGCCGAGCTGCCCGGGCCGGATGGGTCCGCAGCCAGTCGAGGACCTCGACGGCGTGCCGGTCGGGGGCGGGCACCGGAGAGAAGACGTGCTCGACCCGACCGTCGGCGACGATCAGGGTCGCCCGCCCGTACAGGGTGAGTCCGCCGACCTCGAAGGTCGGCAGCCGCAGTGCGTCGCGGACCGCGAACTCGGGATCGGCCAGCATCGTGAACGGCAGGCGCAGCCGCGAGACGAGTTCGGACTGGTAGTGCCGGGGTTGGGAGGAGAGTCCGTAGACCCGGGCGGCGCCGGCGGCGCGCAGTTCGTCGTGGTGGTCGCGGAACCCGCACGCCTCGGCGGTGCAGCCGCGGGCCCCGGGGATGGTGTCGTAGCCCTCCGGCAGGTCGACGCCGGGCCGGCCGGTGAGCGGGTAGACGTACAGGACGGTGCGGCCGGGACCGAACGTGGCCAGGTCGACGGTGCTGCCGTCGGTGGCGGGCAGGGTGACGGCCGGTAGTCGTACCCCGACCAGCCGGCTGATCTCCGGGCCACCGTCGCCCCGGGTCGGCGGGTCACACCGGACCGTGGGGCCGGCGGAACCCCGCTCGGTGACCGCGAACGGGGCGCTGTCCGGGATCAGCCGGCCGGCGGCCCGGGCCAGGTGGGCGGCGAGCGCGTCGCGCCGCCGGGTCAGCTGGCTGATCCGCTCGGAGAGCTGGTCGATCGCGTGCCGGTACGCGGCCAGCGACGCCGGACACTCGTCGGCCGACCCGTGCCCGCTGGCCAGACACTCGACGAACGGTCGGGTCTCCTCGACCGAGAGCCCGAGCGCGGTCAGTTCCCGGATCTCCCGCACCTGCCGGACCGCCGCCGGGTCGTAGTCCCGGTAGCCGTTCGGCGAGCGGGTCGGCACGACCAGGCCGACCCGCTCGTAGTACCGCAGCGCCCGGATCGTGACCCCGGCCTGCTCTGCCACCTCTCCCGCTCGCATGTTCCGACGGTAAACCCGTACCCGGGGGTCCGGGTCAAGCGTCGATCCGGGTCGGCGATATTGATCATCGCGGAGGCGATGCCCGCGTCGTGAGCGGAAACACGCCACCGCCCTTAATCAAACGAACTAGTCTGTTCGATTAAGGGCGGCGATCGGGAGGCGACGATGGCGACGAAGATCAGGAAGACCAACACCGAGGAACGGATCCTCGGTACGGCCGCCCGGCTGTTCTACGCCCACGGGCTGCGCGGCGTCGGTATCGACCAGGTGATCGCCGAGTCCGGGGTGGCGAAGTCGACCCTCTACGTGCACTTCCGAACCAGGGAGGAGCTGGTGGCCGCGTACCTGCGGCGCACCGACGAATCCTGGCGGGCCCAGTTGCGGGCGGCGGCGGAACGCGCCGGTGCCCGGCCGGCGGACCAGCTGGTCGGCCTCTTCGACGCCCTGCTGGACGCCTTCGACCGGCACGGGTTCTTCGGGTGCCCCTTCGTCAGCGCGGCGGTCGAGGCACCGCTCGACTCGGAGGCCCGGGCGATCACGGTCCGGCACACCGAACGCCGACAGGAGTGGCTGACCGAGCTGGCCGCCGGGGCCGGCGCCACCGAACCGGCCGCGCTCGCCCGCCGGATCGGTCTCCTGATCGACGGCGCGCTGGCCTCCGGCCGGCTGCTGCAGGACCGCAGCGTGGTCGACGAGGCCAAGGCCGCCGCCCGGTCACTGCTCGACCGGCACCTGGCCTGACAGTTTCCCGTTCACGACCGAAAGACGAGGTGGCGCCGTGCGCGCCGTACTGCTCGACGAGTTCGACGGCCCGCTGACCGTGGCCGAGATCCCGACGCCCGTACCCGGGCCGGGTGAGGTGCTGGTGCGGGTGGCGGCGAGCGGGGTCAACCCGCTGGACACCAAGATCCGGGCGGGGCGGGCCGCCCACGCCCGGAGTCGGCCGCCGGCCGTACTCGGCATGGACCTGGCCGGCGTCGTGGTGGAGGTCGGCCCGGAGGTCACCGCCTTCGGCCCCGGCGACCGGGTGTACGGCCTCACCGGTGGCGTCGGCGACCTGCAGGGCTCGCTCGCCGAGTACGCGGCCGTGGACGCCCGACTGCTCGCCCACGTACCCGGAGCACTGAGCCTGCGGGAGGCGGCGGCGCTGCCGCTGGCCGCGATCACCAGCTGGGAGGCGCTGGTGGACCGGGCCCGGGTCGGCGCCGGCCAGCGGGTGCTGGTCCACGGCGGCGCCGGCGGTGTCGGACAGGCCGGCGTCCAGCTCGCCCGCGCCCGGGGCGCCGAGGTCTTCGCCACCGGGTCGGCCCGGAGCCTGGAGACGATCCGGCGACTCGGGGCGACCCCGATCGACTACACCAGCACCCCGGTCGAGCGGTACGTCGACGAGCACACCGACGGCGAGGGCTTCGACGTCGTCTTCGACACCGTCGGCGGCGCCACCCTCGACCAGTCCTTCGTCGCGGTCCGGACCTACACCGGGCACGTGGTCAGCGCGCTCGGCTGGGGCACACACAGCCTCGCCCCGCTGTCGTTCCGGGGTGCCACCTACTCCGGAGTCTTCACCCTGATGCCGATGCTGACCGGGGTCGGCCGGGAGCACCACGGCGAGATCCTGCGCGAGGTGGGCGACCTCGCCGACAGCGGCCAGCTGCGTCCGGTACTCGACTCCCGACGGTTCACCCTGGACACCGTCGCGGACGCGCACGCGGTGGTGGAGCAGGGCGCCGCGACCGGCAAGATCGTGGTCGACGTCGACCACACCCTCGACGCCTGATCGCCGCCGTCGTCGGCCCGGCCGTTCCGGAGAACCCGGCCGCCCGGGCGCTGGGCGGCTACTGGTCCCGGCACGGGGTACGTGATGGGCGCCGCCCAGAGCGAGGACAGCTTCCAGGCCGTACGCGAACTGACCCTGGGTTACCTGGTGCCGATTCGGCGGACCGGCGAGATCGCCCGTACACCTGCCGCTCAACCACCTCGGCCGTCTGCTCCGGCCCACCACCGAGCAGGGCTGACACCGCCAGCGGGCGACGTGCGAGCCTCTGCGGCTATCGCCGCCCGTCGGCACGCCACGAACGCCTCGGCGTCGCACCGCGGTCAGGGGTCGTTGTTCACCGTCCGGGCCGGTTGCCGCGCGGGACGACCAGTCCGGTCTCGTAGGCGACGACGACCGCCTGTGTCCTGTCCCGCAGACCGAGTTTGCCCAACAGGCGACTGACATGGGTTTTTATGGTCTCGTCGCTGACCACGAGTCGCTCGGCGATCTCCGGGTTGGACAGGCCTTCGGCCATGAGCCGCAGCACGTCGGTCTCCCGCGGGGTGAGCGTGTCGAGCGGGGCGGGGTGTTGGGGCGGTCGCGGGCGCAGACGCGCGAACTCGCCGATGAGTCGTCGGGTCACCTTCGGCGCGAGGAGTGCTTCACCGGCCGCGACGACCCGGATGGCGTCGAAGAGCCGTTCGGCGGTGACGTCCTTGAGAAGGAAGCCACTCGCTCCGGCGCCGAGTGCGTCGTAGACGTGTTCGTCGAGGTCGAACGTGGTGAGGATGAGGATCCGGGGGCCGTCGGCGGCGGCGATGTGCCGGGTGGCCGCGATGCCGTCCATCACCGGCATGCGGATGTCCATGAGCACTACGTCGGGTCGCTGTTCCCGGCAGACCCGTACCGTCTCGGCGCCGTCGGCGGCGCTGCCGACGACGGTGAGGTCCGGCTGCGTGTCGAGGAGCATGACGAAGCCGGCCCGGACGACCTCGTCGTCGTCGGCGACGACGACTCGCACGGCGCGGCTCATCGGTCCGTCACGGATTCGCTGGTTCCGACGAGGGTTCGGGCGCGCCGGTGGTGGTCGGGCTCGGCCGGGACGGGCGCCGCCTCCTCGGGGAGGGGCAGTACCGCGTTGACCAGGAAGCCGCCACCCGGTGCGGCGCCGGTCCACAGCTCGCCACGCAGGGTGGCGACCCGCTCGCGCATGCCGAGCAGCCCGTGTCCGGTACCCGAGCGCCGCCCGGGGACCGGCCCTGGGCCGTTGTCGCGGACCCGTACGCGCAGGACGTCGCTCGTGTATGCCAGCTCGACGTCGACCGCGGCGCCGGGAGCATGCCGGCGGGCGTTGGTCAACGCCTCCTGCACGATCCGGTACGTGGTGAGCTGCACGCCGGGATCGAGCGGGACGATGTGGCCGGAGACGAGCAGCCGTACGCCCGCCCCGGTCGATTCGCGTGCCTCGTCGAGCAACTCGGTGAGCTGCCGTAGGCCGGGCTGCGGCGTGCGGTACGGCTCGATCACGCCGGCCTCCTCGTCGTCGCGCAGGACCCCGAGGAGTCGACGCATCTCGGTGAGCGCGGCCCGCGCCGTGTCGCCGATCGCGAGGAGGCGCTTCGCCCCCTCCGGCGGCAGGCCCGGCGTGGCCAGTCGGGCTGCCTCCGCCTGCACCGCGATCTTCGAGATGTGGTGGGCCACGACGTCGTGCAACTCGCGGGCGATCCGGGCGCGTTCGCCCCGCGCCGCGTACGCGAGCAGGGTCTTGGCCATCGCCTCGCGGGACTCGTCGCGGGCCGTCACCACTGCACGGGTGCGTACCGCGGCACCAGCGCCGGCCGTCCCGACGGCGACCGCCGCGATGACGAGCGCAGAGATCCGCCCGTCCCGGCCACCACCGGGCGGGCCCAGGATCGCGTAGACCACGAACGGCAAGACGAACCAGCCTGCCACGGTCACCCGGCGGCTTCGCCCCAGCACGTAGAGCGCGGCGATCTCGGCGACGAGCGCCGCGATCGGCGGCCGGGGGTACAACGCGAGCATGAGCGACGCTGCTGCTGTCGTCGCGGTGACGGCCCATACCGGCTGGGTCGGCAGCAGCGCCACCGGCGCGGTGGCGCAGAGGGCGAGGAGCAACGCCGCCGGCAGCAGGGCATCGGAGACCACGCCGGGCAGCACGGTCTCTGCCATCGCGGTGAACCCGAGCACCGCCGCGGCGACCGCTGGCAGCTCGGGCAGGCCGGTGACGCGTCCGACGATCCGTCCGACTGCGGCCGGCCAGCGGTGAGCACGCCCCTCCATCCGGCCATTGTCCCGGCATCGCCGGTCCGGCGCGTCCCCCGACGCCCGTCCCCCGTGCGGGGGACTCCGTCGCCGCGACGTCCCCCGGAGCCCTGCGGCAAAGTCGGTTCCGCAGCGGGACGACCGGCCGTCACCGGCCGCCTAGCGTCGCTACCATGACTGAATCTCCCGCACGCGGCGCTCGCGTGACGATCGAGGTGCGCGGGCTGCGCAAACGGTACGGCTCAAAGGTGGCCGTCGACGACCTGTCGTTCACTGTCGAGCCCGGCATGGTGACCGGATTCGTCGGGCCGAACGGCGCCGGCAAGTCCACCACGATGCGAATCGTTCTCGGGCTCGACGCTGCCGATGCCGGCACCGCACTGGTCGGCGGCCGGCCGTACCGGACCCTCGCCCGGCCGCTGCGCACGGTTGGCGCGCTCCTCGACGCCTCTGCGGTTCACCCGGGTCGCAGCGCCCGCAACCATCTGCTCTGGCTCGCCCAGTCCAACGCGATCCCACGCCGCCGCGTCGACGAGGTCCTCGACCTCGCCGGCCTCACCACGGTCGCGAAGCGGACGGTCGGCGGATTCTCACTCGGTATGCGGCAGCGGCTCGGCATCGCCGCCGCACTGCTCGGGGACCCGGCGGTGATCATATTCGACGAGCCGCTCAACGGCCTGGACATCGAGGGCATCCAGTGGATCCGCGGCTTGCTGCGATCCCTGGCCGACGACGGTCGGGCGGTCCTGATCTCCAGTCACCTGATGAGTGAACTGGAGGACAGCGCCGACCACCTGCTCGTCATCGGCCGCGGCCGGCTCCTGGCCGATACGACTGTCCGGGAACTGGTCACGACCGCATCCGGGGACCGGGTGGCTGTCCGTACAGGCATGCGTACGGAGGCGATGACGGCCCTCGCCGACACGGGCGCGCTGGCCACCATCACCGACGGGGAGACGGTGACCGTGGCCGGCCTGTCCATCGAGCGCGTCGTCGAGTTGCTCACCCGGCGCGGCGTGACGTTCACCGGGGTGTCCGCGCACCGGGCCTCCCTCGAAGAGGCGTACATGGAACTGACCCGCGACGCGGTCGAGTTCGGCACCGCCGGGCGCGGGGGGCGGGCCGCCCGATGACCGCCACCGCACACCGCGCCGCCGACACACTGCCGGACGTCGACCGCCCCAGCTTCGCCCGGCTCATGCTGTCGGAGTGGACGAAGCTGCGTACGGTCCGCCGCTGGACCGTCGCCCTGCTGGCGGCACCCGTGTTAATCATCCTCGTCGGCGTCCTGACCGCGTCGAGCAGCCAACCCGGAGCCCTCGACTCGCCCCTCGTCGGCCCGGACGGCACCTGGGTGCAGGACCGGTTCCATTTCGTCCACCGTCCCCTCACCGGCGACGGCACGGTGACGACCCGGATCGCCTCGACGACGCTGGAGTTCAGCGTGCCGCCGGAGGATGGCGGCGACGCACGGGCCAGGGACGTGGAGCGGACCGTGTGGTCCAAAGCCGGGCTGATGATCAAGGATGGACTGCGGCCGGGCGCGCGCTACGCCGCGGTGATGGTAACCCCCGGCCGCGGCGTCCGGCTGCAGTCGAACTTCACGACCGACATCGCCGGCCCGGCTGCCGGCGCGCCGACCTGGCTCAGGCTCACCCGCGCCGGTTCGACGATCAGCGCCTTCCAGTCGGCGGACGGACTCTCCTGGGATCCGGTCGGCACCGTCACCGTCCCGGGCCTGCCGCAGACCGTCGAGGTCGGGCCCTTCGTCACCTCACCAACCGCGACCCTGCTGGCGCAGCGACAGTTCGGCAGCATCCGCCTCGGCCAGTACCCGACCACGACCCGGGCGGTGTTCGAACGGCCGACGCTGGAGCCGGCCGGGGCCCCGGGCACCGGGTCTGGTGAGCCGTCGGACGGCTGGCAGGACGACGAGGTCGACGACTCAGCGGTTCAGGCCGGCACGCCACCGGCACCTGACCGGGCGGGCGGCAAGGGGCCACAGGCCGCACCGCCCCCAGCCGTCTGGGCGGGCGACCGCCTCACGCTGGTCGGCGTCGGCGACATCGCGCCACGAACGCCCGGCGAGGACGTGATCAAGCAGAACCTGACCGGCGGGTACGCCGGGCTGATGGCGATCGTCGCGGTGGCGGTCCTGTTCGTCACCGCCGAGTACCGGCGAGGCATGCTCCGCACCACGTTCGCGGCAAGCCCCGGACGGCGGCGGGTACTGGCGGCCAAGGCACTGGTCGTCGGCGCGGTCGCGTTCGTCATCGGGTTCACGGCCAGCGTCGCCGTGCTGCTCATCACTCAGCCGATCATGCGCGACAACGGCTTCCTGCCCCCCGTCTACCCGGACTGGTCACTGACCGACCCCACGGTGTCGCGCGCCATTGTCGGCACCGCCGCCGTGCTGGCCGCGATCGCGGTGTTCAGCCTGGCCCTCGGCACGGTACTGCGACGCGCCGCCGGCACGGTCGCCGCCGTCATCGTACTCATCGTCCTGCCGCAGCTCCTCGCCAGCGGCCTGCCACCAGTGGCCGGGCAGTGGCTGATGCGGCTCACCCCCGCCGCCGGGTTCACGATCCAGCAGACAATCCCGCGGTACGACCATGTGCCCCGGATCTGCGTGCCCGAAAACGGCTGCGTCTACGACCAGCCGTGGGCCGGGTTCGCGGTCATCTGCGCCTACGCACTGGTCACGATGGCCGTCGCGCTGTGGGCAGTGCAGCGCAGGGACGCGTGAGCGCCGTGCACGCCATCCATGCGGAGTGGACAAAACTACGGACCGTCGCCAGTACGCCCTGGCTCCTCTTCGCCGCCGTCGCCGTCACCGTCGGCATCAGCGCGATGGTCACGGCCGGTGCCAGCAGCCGAACCTGCCCGACCCCGTCGATATGCCTGGACGACCTGCCGAGGCTCGGCCTCACCGGCGCCCAGTACGGGCAGATCTTCGTCGTCGTGCTCGCCGTCCTGGTGATGAGTGAGGAGTACACCACGCGTTCAATCACCATGTCCCTGGCCGCGGTACCACGTCGATGGCGGCTGTACCTGAGCAAGGCGGCCATCCTCACCGGCGTGGTGGTCGTCGTCGGTTCACTCGG
Organism: Plantactinospora sp. B24E8; assembly: GCF_039871735.1. Classification (NCBI taxonomy): domain Bacteria; kingdom Bacillati; phylum Actinomycetota; class Actinomycetes; order Micromonosporales; family Micromonosporaceae; genus Plantactinospora; species Plantactinospora sp. B24E8. The sequence goes on along the minus strand of NZ_JBDPMH010000037.1, from coordinate 39,135 downwards.
CGTCCTCGGCGCGTTGCTCGCCGTCCGGCGTCTCCTGCCCGGCACCGCGCTCAGCGCCGCCAACAGCGACCAGAGCCTGTCGCTCGCCGACGGGCCGACACTGCGCGCCGGGTATGGCACCGTGCTCTACCTCGCCCTGGTGGCGCTGTTGAGCTATGGCGTCGCCGCGATACTACGCGACACGGCCGGGTCGATCGCCACGATGCTCCTCCTGCTGTACGTCGCACCGATCCTGACCTCGATCATCACCGACCCTGCGTGGCTGAAGCGGATCGAACAGTTCTCGCCGATGTTGGCCGGCCTCAAAATCCAGGCGACGACGGCACTGGACACGCTGGTGATCGGACCGTGGCAGGGCCTGGGCGTCCTCGCCCTGTGGGCAGCCGGCGCCCTCCTCGCCGGCCTGCTCTCACTTCAACTCCGCGACGTGTGACCCCCGTCCTCGTGGTCGGTCGCCACGACCAATCACGAGATCCTCATCGGACGTCGCGCTTGGATTCCCGAGCGCTCAGCCGTACGCGACCGAGCCAGTCACCGAATCCCGAGACAGGAACGGAGGGAGTTCGGGTGACCGATTCAGGACATGCCCGGCGACGGGCCCGGCCGGCCGGAAGACCACGATGAAACCGACGTATGACCGGACGGGACGCCCCACCGCCGTGGTCGGCTGCCCGCGTCAGGTGTTCGGCGCGGCGAAAGCGGAGATTGGGCGGCGGCTAAGGCGCCCCTCTCGACGGGCATCCGCCGCCGTCCCCTGGGCGGATGGCTGCGGATCAGGGTTCCGGCGGAACCCCTCGGCGACAGGGTCCGATCAAGGTCGTCCCCTACGACGCGCGCTGGCCGATCAGCTTCGCCGAGCAGCAGATCCGGATCGAGGCGGCCCTCGGAAACCGACTTGTCGGTCGGGTCGAGCACGTCGGCAGTACCTCGATTCCCGGCCTGGCCGCCAAGCCGATCGTCGACATGCTCGCCCGCCGAATACGCACAGCTCAAGGCCGAGCTCGCGGCGGCAGACGACGAGGATCGACCGAGGTACCGGTCCGGCAAGGCGCCGTTCATCGAGGATGTGCTGCGACGGCTGGAGTCACCTGCCGACCTGCGACCTCGGTAGCGGCCGATAATCGCTCGCGCCGTACTCGACGATGGAAGCGTGGAAAACGGCGGGGGGATGGCGTGAGCAAGACGGTGTCGGTCGACTTCGGCGGGCGTTGGTTCTGGGCGTACGACGTCAGCGTCGGGATCCTGCTCCTGGAGGCCATCCAGGTGGCCACGGAGACGCCACCCGGGCAGCGGCCGCCGAACGTGGACGCCGTGTTGGCGGACCTGCGGACCCAGGTGCAGGTCGGCGCCAGTTTTGCCTTCCCGCTGGACCCCGACGAGTGGGACAGCCGGCAACGGGCCTTCGCCCGCGCGATCATCGCGGAGGCGGGACGCCGACTGCGCGGGTACCGGACGATCACGTCGACGGAGGCCGCCGAACGGTACGTGATCGACGGTGAGCCGTACTTCGTGCGTGGACACAAGCGGATCGACTGCGAGGTGGTCGCCGACCTCGCCGAGGCGATCGAGGCGCTGATCGAGGACCGACTGCCGCCGGTGCCCGTACCTGGTCGGCACTGGTTCTTCGGCGTGCCGGACGGGCCGCGCACCCTGTAAGGAACTGAGCATCGACTCAGCCCCAACCCGCCCGAGCAGGCAGTACGACGACATCCGGCCCGTACCGGTCCAGAGTGGAGGTTTATCGGGCGGGCGGTTGTCGGGTTGTCGACCGATGCCTGTCGTGGTGCGCCGCCGGCCCGGAGAGTGCTCCGATCGGAGGTGGACGATGGGGCAGCCGGCCGGCGAGACCGTCATGATCCGCGACTGGTTCAGCGTGCCCCGGGTGCCCGCCGCGACCCGGGCCGCGGTGTACGGGACCCGTACCCAGGATCCCCGGGTCGAGTTCGTGGCCCTGACCGTCAAGTACTGGGTGGACGCGGGCGCGACCAGGTCGATGACCCGGACCCGGGTGCTGGCGGCGATGAACGACCGGATCACCCCGGACAACGTCTGGGACCTGGTCTCCATGCTCGGCAAACTCGGGCTGGCCGAGACGTTCTTCGACCTGGCCGGCACCGACGTCGACCGCGACGGCGCGTTCCGGCGGTTCCTGCTCGGCCTCGACCCGGTGCTGCTGGACGCGATGCGCCACTACGCGGCCTGGAACGGCATCAACCCGAAACTCTTCCTGGACGGCTTCGCGGTCGGCGTCGCCGAGTCGTTCGCGACCGTGCTGGTCGACCTCGGCAAACTGGTGCAGCTGATCGGCCGGCTGCAGCAGGAACAGTTCGCCACCCTGATCGTGCTGACCGTCGACCCCCGGGCCGGCGTACACCGGCTCGCCGAGCAGGTCACCGTGGTCCGGGAGGCGTTCGGCGGGATCGTCGCCGCCCTCGACCCGGCGACGGTCCCGGACCGGGTCGCGGCGCTGTGGCGGGGTTGGGAGGACGAGTTCGGCCGGCACCTGGCCAACCTCGACCCGTTCGCCGCCGGACGGCAACTCGGCCGGATCGCCGGCGACCTGTTCCAGATCCTGACCGGGCTGGTCCAGCTCGCCCGGCTGCTCGGCGGGGTCGCGGTCCGGGCGGCCCTGCGCTACGCCCCGCTGCTGCTGGCCGGGGTACGCGGCACCGCCGCACAACTGCGCCTGGTGACCGGGCAGCTCGCCGCCCTGCTGGTGGCGATCGGGCGTACGGTGATAGCCGGCACGCCCCGGGTCGGGATGGCGGTGCTGCGTACCCTCTTCCCGCCCGAGGTCCTCGGCCCGCTGGTCCGGCAGGGTCAGGCGCTGATGGCCGACGCCGAACTGACCCTGACCATGATCACCCAGTCGGCGCACGCCGAGGCGTTCGCTGGTACTGCTGCCGGTACCCGGTTCGGCATGCTGGTCAGCGAGAACGGCAAACCGGTGTTGATGGCGAGCATGTCCGAGACTGTATCGTCAGCCGGCCGGCAGGCGACCCGGGCCGAACTGAACGAGGCCCTCGACGCGGTCCTGGCCCGGCTCGACGACGTGTTCCGCAAGGTCAAGCCACCGAAGGTGGCACGCGACGTCCGGCCGGCCGCGGTCCGGGCCGCGATCGCCGCGCAACTCGAACAACGGCTGAGCACCATCTTCAACCGGACGCTGCAGACCGTGGCGTACCAGGAGTTCCGGAAACTGCGCCAGGCTGGGCAGGCGCAGCCGTGGCGACTCGGGCAGAAGGTGCACGAGCGGATGGCCCGGGAGGTCGCCGCGCTGCTCGGCGAGTCGCCGGGGCTGCGGGCGTACGCCGAGAAGAGTCTCGGCACGGTCGTCGACGCCGTACGGGCGGCGAACCCGGAACTGGTCCCGGTGCTCACGGGCGCGGACGGCGTTCACCGGCTTCTACGCGACCTCGCACGAGATGACGTACCGGGGGTTGTCCGCTCTGTTCAAGACTCCACTCTGAGAGGAACTCGATGGGAAAAGTCGTCGTCGCGAACGCCGACACCGACACGCTCGGCTTCAGCACCGCACACTCCGACCAGTACGTCTACTCCAACTACTTCGTGCCGGTGCTGCTCACCTTCGACGACGGCCAGACGCCGATCCTGCCGTTCGACGTCAAGCAGGCGCTGGTCGAGGCGACCCGCTACGGCACCATCGACGACGGCCGGCTGGCGCACCTGCTCAAGGAACTGAACAGAAGGTCTGGTCGGCCAACGCGACCTGGACCAGGCCCACGAGTCGCTGCCCGGCGTCGACTCGGGGATGATCCGCGGCGAGCCGCCGGCGCGGCGGCAGAGCCTGCTCGGCGACCAGGCGGCCGAGTTCGTCGCCGGGCTGCTGCAGTCCGACATCGGCATCGCGTTACTCGACCGGACCCGGATCCGCCCGGTCGGTTTCGCGCTCGGCGAGCACGTGTACGCGCTGGCCCTGGCCCCCGCCGGGGAGGCGGTGCTGGAGCAGCGGACTTACACCAAACGGGAGCTGACCCTCGAGGAACAGAACGAGACCGAGCAGCAGACCGACGTCGAACTGACCAGCGCGTTGGCGACCGAACTACAGGAGGGCTTCGAGCGGCAGAAGTCGCTGACCGACACCTGGGGGCTGAACGCCAGCCACACCGGCCAGTACACCAGCCCGACCGGCCCGTGGGGCACCTTCAATGCCAGCCACACCATCGGTTTCACCACGAGTGTCACCGAGGCGAGTCAGGAGAGCAGCCGGCGGGCGGTCAAGGACAGCCAGACCGCCACCTCGAAGGTCGCGGCCCGCTACCGTACCCAGCACCGGACCGACTTCAAGCTGGTCACCGAGACCGGCATGGAGACGACGTCGAAGCGGACCGTCCGCAACCCGAACCGGGTCACCCCGATCACCCTGCACTACTTCAAGGTGCTGCAACGCCTCGAATTGGCCCACGAACGGTACGGCGCCCGGATCTGCTGGGCACCGACGATCAAGGACCCGGCGCTCGCCTTCGCCAGGAAGATCGCCGACGGGCGGCAGCGGATCCGGGACAACGCCCTGGCCGCGCTGCCGCCGGTGCCGACCAGGCCGGAACGGCCACCGGCCCCGGGGATGCCGCCCAGCGTCGAGACCCGGGTCTTCCACTCCGCCGTCGTCACCCTCGACAAGTGGGGCATCGTCGGCGACATGAGCGCCGACTACGACATCGACATCCCGTACGACAGCGACTGGGTGTGGGACGGCGACATCGCGTTCATCAAGCAGAACCTCAACCTGATCACCCGGCGCCCGCCGGAGAATATCGCCGCCGACACCGCCGGCATGCCGATCGCCACCTCCGCCGACGGCCAGCCGGTGCTGCGGGTCCGGGTGCACGTCGGGGCCGGCATGTGGATCGCCGGCCCCGGCGCCAACCTCCAGGTGGCGGCGAACTTCCGGCGTACGCTCAGCAACAACAACCAGGTCGCCGACGACACCGCCCACAACGCCCTGGTCGCGCAGTACGTGACCGAGCTGCAGGACTGGCAGGCGAAGCGGGACGAGGCGCTGGAGGCGGCGGCGGTCGCGGCCGACGAGTTCGAGGCGCGGCTGCGGGCCGGCTTCTCCCCGGTCAACGAGATGGTCTCGCAGATCGTCGCCCAGCACTTCCCGGCGAGTGTCCGGGACGAGGCGTGGGAGATCGACTTCTGGCACCGGGTCTTCGACTGGGAACGCGCCTCGTTCGTCTCGTACCCCGGGTGGTGGTCGGCCGGCGACGCCCGCGCCCCGGAACGCGACCCCGGCGACTTCCTCAACGCCAGCTGGGCCAAGCTCTATCTGCCGGTCCGCGCCGGTATGGAACTGACCGCGCTGCGCTGGATCTTCGGCAAGGTGGTGGCGACCCGGCTCCCGTTCACCGTCGAGGAGCGGCTCGCCGCGTTCGTGGAGGAACTGAACACCTTCCGGACCGGCACGCTCGGCACCCCGGACGAGATGCCGGAGCTGAAGGAGGAGTGCCAGCCGGCGCCGGAGAAGGTCTACTGCCTGGCGAAGTGGACCGAGCTGATGCCGACCGACGGCACCCACCTGGAGGTGGTGCAGGGCGTCACCACCTCCGCCGACGCGGTGACGGCGAAGGAGATCAGCGACGCGGAGGAGCTGCGCGCGGCGCTGCTCGATGGTGAGCGGGAGACGAACCGGCTCAAGACCAGGGCGTACGACCAGATGACCGGGACGGCCGACGTCGACGTACACGTCGGTGCGCCTGCGACGAACGGCGACCGCACGCCCTGACCGCGGACCGTGGGCGGCGCCGGTTGTTGCGGGCGCCGCCTCTTTGCTCCTCGTCGTGTCCCGGAGACCGGGTACGGCTATCCGTGGTAGGCCAGGTTCAGCGTCAGCGCGGCCACCGCGGTAGCGAGGAACACGACCCCTCCGACCAGCTGACGGGACCCCACCCGCAGGTGCGTGATCAGGGCGCCAATGAAGTACAACACCAGCCCGACGGCGGCGAGTACGCCCAGCAGCGGCACGACAAACCCGGCGAGAAGCCCCAACGCGCCCGCCGCCAACAACAGGCCGAGCACCGGCAGCCACGACCGGGGTACGCCCTTCATGTCCGCCTGGGCCTTCGGATAGTCGTGACCGATCAGGTAGGTGAACGAGGTGATGCCGTTGAGAAGCGCGGCGAGGATGGTGACCGTGACGTAAGCGGCGAACATGGCACTCCTCTGATCGTTTGCTCCGAGGACGGGCCAGCCCTGCGGGATGCGACGACCAGAGGCTGTGAGCTGAGGCACAGGCGGTGGTACCGCCCGGGCGACGGGATTGTCGACGACGTCCGATCCAGCGCGCCCTGTCGGGTCTTCTGCACGCGAGTGGTGTCGACGTCGAGGACGGTGCCGGCGGCGCTGGTCGGCGCGATGTCCGGCACCGGGATCCCGTGCTGGTCGACGAGGATGGAGTGCGCCTCGCCGGGGGCGAAAGCGTGACGCGGGCCACGTCAGCCCCATGTCACGAACGGAAGGGCAGCTTGCGTCTGGTGGTCGTCCGCACGGCGGGAACGACCGACACGAAAGAGACAGCAGAGCGATGAACGCGACAACAACGCAGCAGCATAAGGTTCTGGTCCTGGGCGCCGGCTACGCCGGGCTCTCCGCCGCGATCCAGCTCGCGGCCCGCACCAGGAAGCGCGGGAACGTGCAAGTGACGCTGGTCAACCCCTACGACACCTTCACCGAGCGGCTCCGACTGCACATGACTGCCACCGGCCAGGAGACGGCCGAGATGAACATTCCGGAACTGCTGGACGGCACCGGCGCCGGCTTCGTCCGCGGCTGGGTCACCGCCGTGGACGCCGAGGCGAAGACCGTCCGGATCGACGACGACCGGGTCCTGCGCTACGACACCCTGGTCTACGGCCTGGGCAGCATCGCGGACACCATCGCGGTCCCCGGCGTGGACGACCACGCCTACACCCTCAACAGCCCGGAAGACGCCGCCCTCCTCGCCGACCGGCTGACCCGGCTCGACGGCGGGACCGTCGTGGTCGGCGGCAGCGGCCTCACCGGCATCGAGGCCGCCGCGGAGATCGCCGAACAGCACCCGCAGCTCCAGGCGGTGCTGCTGGGCCGGCAGGAGCCGGGCGCGAGCATGCACCCGAAGGCCAAGGCCTACCTGGACGCGGCGCTCGCCCGGCTCGGCGTGCGGGTCCGCAGCGGCGTCGAGGTGACCAAGGTACTGCCGGACAGCGTCGTCCTCGCGGACGGCTCCAACATCCCGGCGGCCGCGGTGCTGTGGACCAGCGGCACCCGCGTCTCGCCGCTGGCCGCCGCCGCGGGCCTGACCGTCGACGAACGCGGCCGCGTGATCACCGACAGCGCGCTGCGCTCGGTCTCCCACCCGGACGTCTACGCCGTGGGCGACGCGGCGGCGATCCGTCAGAGCTACGGCGTGATGCACGGGACCTGCCAGGGCGGCATGCCCACCGGCGTGCACGCGGCCCTGACGATCCTACGGGTGCTGGCCGGCAAGGAACCCAAGCCCTTCCGCTTCGGCTACTACCACACACCCGTCAGCCTGGGCCGGAACGACGCCGTCGTACAGTTCACCCACCCCGACGACAGCCCACGCCGGATCGTGCTGACCGGCAAGCGGGCCGCGAAGTACAAGGAGACAGTCACCGCCGCACCGTGGTCGACCTTCGCCCGCATGAAGAAGATGCCCGCCTCGGGCGCGTTCTGGCCGCACGGCGGCCGCTACACCCGGATCCGGAGCTCCAAGTGACCCAACCGCAGCAGACCGACCCCGACCAACTCGCCTTCCAGCAATACCGCACCCTGCTCTTCTCCGTCGCCTACCGCATCCTCGGCACCGCCGCCGACGCCGAAGACCTGGTCCAGGACGCCTGGCTCAAGTGGTCGGCGGCCGACCGTTCCGAGGTCGCCGACCCCAAGGCCTACCTGACCCGGATCGTCTCCAACCTGGCGATGGAGCGGCTTCGTTCGACCCGCCACCAGCGCGAGACCTACGTCGGGCCATGGCTGCCCGAGCCGATCCTCACCGGCCCGGACACCGCCGACGGCGTCGCCACGGCAGACTCGGTCTCCATGGCCCTGCTGGTCGTACTGGAGACGCTGAGCCCCCTGGAACGCGCGGTCTTCGTACTGAAGGAGGTCTTCGCCTTCAACTACGCGGAGATCGCGGAGGCGGTGGAACGCTCGGAGACGGCGGTCCGGCAGGCCGCGCACCGCGCCCGCGAACACGTCCAGGCCCGCCGGCCCCGCTTCACCGCCGACCGCGCCCGCCAACGCGACGTCACCGAACGCTTCTTCGCGGCGGCGACGGGCGGCGACATCAACACCCTCATGGAGTTACTCTCCCCGGACGTGACGCTGTGGACCGACGGCGGCGGCAAGGTCCGCCAGGCCCTCAAGCCGGTCGTCGGCCTGGATACCGTGGCCCGTTGGTTCGCCGCGCTCGGCACCGTGACCTACCAGGGCATCGAGCCCGGGCAGATGCGGGCAGAGCTCACCTGGATCAACGGCGGCCCGGGCATGGTCTTCCGCGGCCCGGACCGCGTGGTCGCCACGCTGACCTTCGACTTCGATCCGGAGGGCCGCATCTCGACCATCCACAACGTGGCCAACCCCGACAAGCTCCACGCCGTCGCCGACGGAACTCAGCACGAACTCTCGTGAGCTGCCCGATCGTTGTCGACACCCTCCAAAATCCCCGTGAGCGTCCGGGCCGCTGCCCCAGCACAGCCAAGATGCGGAAGGCTGTGGCCGTCGTGAACCACCTCTGCTGATCGGCCTTCCTGCCTTGCCTGTTGCCGCCACGCGCCCGATAGTCCTGTCCTGACCACCGCCGAGCGGTACCGGTCGAAGAAGGCGGCCTGGGACCACAAGACCGAGCATCGGGCCAGGTACGGGCGCAGATCGTGCTCCACGCGGCTCGGGGCTGCCCCCGCTACGTCCTACCCCTCCGGCTCCCAGGCGCGGAGCAGGTCGAGCAGCCCGGCGTCTCCGTCAACCTGCAGGGACTCGGCCTGGATACGGTCGTACAGGTAAAGGACCAACTCACTGGCCGTGCCGTGGACGGAGGCGCCGGCCGCGTCCGAGTCCTCGCCGGTCGCGGCAGTGGGCGCGGGGATGCGGGTGACGCGTGCGCCGTCGCCGTCGACCGTGAGGCGCCAGGAGCGGCTCTCGGCGGCGTGGAAGTCGAAGGCCGTGGGCTTGTGCGGCCAGGCGCTCTGCGTTGCACAGACGGTGAACAGGAACTCCTCCACACCGTCGAGTGCCACCTCGACCGGCAGCGGCTGCGGGGCGCCCCCGGTGAGCTGGACGTCGTACGTGTGCACCGCGGTCTCCTGGACCCGGTGCCGGGCGACACCACCGGAGGTTTGCGGTGACTGCGACGCAGGCCACCACGTCCAGCAACCGCTGCCCGGTCCTGCCTCGCGCAGGGCGTTCAGCAGGAGCTGCGTCGACGCGGCCAGCCAGGCCAGCAGGGCCTCCCGCTCCTGCGGCACCTCCAGAGCGGCCCGCGCGGCGGCGGCCTCGGCCGGGGGACCGTCGGCAGGCCCCGCGCCGACGATGGCGGCCCAGAACCGGTCTCCCCCACCCAGGTGCTTCACCAGATCGAACAGCGTCCACCCGGGGCAGGTCGCCACCTGTGCGTCGAGACTGGGCGCGGCGGCGACCGCAGTACGGAAGGCGGTCGACCGTTCATCAATCAGTCGCAGCAGGTCAGGGAACTCAAGATCTTCTTTCACGCCGGATGTCTATCACCGGCTCCGGTAATAGGACAGCGAGTTTCACAGTCGCCGCCGGTTGGCTGTCGCGGACGTCGTCCTCGCCTCCCACCGCTCGGATGACGAGCTGCGCGCTGCTGCGGGGCGTGTCAACCAAGGGGTCACCCCCGCGTGGGCCGGAGCAGGACCGGATCGAGACTGGTACGGGTTCAGTCGAGGAATCACCGCTAGGTGAACGAGGCGATGCCGTTGAAGACGGCGGCAAGAATGGTGACCGTGACGTACGCGGCGAGCATGGCGCTCCTTTGATCGTTTGCTCCAGGGATGAGCCAGCACTGTGAAACGAGACAGGCTGAGCTGTGACCTGAGCACATACCTCGGTTCGTGAATGGCACCGGATCGTCAGCGTCACCCACGGTCCGCTCACGCCAGTCGCCGACGAACCGTGCGTGGGATCCGTGCCACCATCACCAGATGAATCCGGCCCAGCGACGATCCGACCTGGTCTACCTCGTCGTGGTCTATGACAACTGGCGGGCGCGTAACCGGCCGGCGCAACAGTGGACGGAGGAGAGACTTCGGAACGGCATGACCCGGGTCGGCTCGGAGTGGACCGGCAGACTCGACATCGCCTGGTTCACGGCGGAACTCACCAAGGTCAGGGCGCTACCGGGCGAGTACCCGTCCGGGTCGTACGAACGATGGCGACGGCACGGACTGCCGGCCTGGGCAGCTCTCGCCGCCGGGATACGGCCGACGACCACCGATTGGCTTCGCCACCGTCGGGCATGGTGGCGGCTCTGGCGGTACTGCCGCTGTGGCCTCCGCTGGCCGTGTCCGGACTCGATCGAACACGTGCCCATGCCCTACCAACCGCCGCCCGTGCTGCCGCTGACCCGCCGGGAGTATCGGGCTGCGGTCCGCGCCAACTCGCACGTCGAGCTGACCGAGCAGGAACGGGCCGAGATCCGCGCCCTGACGCCGGACGCACCGCCTCCGGCAAGCTGGTCACGGCCGACCAATGATCGGGCCGGCTGGGACGCGGGCAGCCAGCCGTATCTGACAAACGGCCGCCCGAACACCTTCAGGCAGGGACGAAAGCACCGCGCCGGATGCGGTCAACGGGTATGACCGATGATCGGACCTCAGGAGCGCTGGCATCGGCACCTGCAGCGGAAACATGCGCGGGTTGCCGAACATCAACCGACCACGTCGTACGCCTGTCACGCCTGCGCGGCTCCCCGGCCATGCCGGGAGGCCCGCCTGGCGCTCCTGGCCTCCTTTCGCGGTAACCCGATCGGGTTGATGGTCTACCTCGGCGCGCACCCTGCCCGTGCGCTGCAAGAACTCCCCGGCACCCACCCTGCGCTGATCGCCGTCCAGATCCTGTACTGAATCCCCCGCCGCCACTGACCCGCCTCATCACCCCCAAGCCCGCCCCGGACCGCCTCCCCCGGGTCCGGGGCGGGCGACTCGTGCTGGGGAGTCTGACCCAGCCGCCCTCGTCCATACAGACAAGCCGTGGGACGAGCTGTTCGTGCGGATCAGCTTCCGCGTTACCACCGGCACCCACCCCTCCGTCCCTCCCACCTCCCCGGCCCTTCGCGTCGACGCACGCCGCGATTCCACAGTCAGCTGCGCCGGCTCAAGGAGTGGACAGGCTCACCGTCGGCAGCTTTCCGGCTCGCCTCGGCCCACGGTCGGGTGTTTCGCGTACGACTGGACGCGCGCTGACCGCCGACGGGCCCTCACCCTGCTCCGGAGGACCGGCGACCGGTACAACGAGGCGGACACGCAGCGCAACCTCGGCGACCTCCACGAGTCGACCGGGGACAACCTCGCCAGCGGCGGGGCCTGGCCAGGCAGCGCTGCACACCCAGGAAGAGCTCCGCCACCCCCGAGGCCGAGGAGGCCCGGGAGCGGCTGCGGCGGCTGGACGGCAGCCGCGCCGGGCCACGGGCCGGCGCGGCTGCCGTCTGGCTCTCTGCTCCGCTACACCCACCACAGGTTGGTGCAGAACGTGTAGCTGGGGTCGCCGTACTTCTCGACGCACGCGTCGAACGTCGCACCTGTTTGGTCCACGCCAAACATCGGCGACCAGCGGGTTTGACCTGCCTCGACGGGCAGCACCATCGCCGAACTGTTTCCGTCGGTGTGGTGCCGCCGCATGACGAGTTTGATGGTGTCGCCGGTGCCCGCCTGATAGGTCAGCCGCGCGTAGAAGGCGTGGCAACCGGTCGCACGGATCAGCACCAGGCGCTCACTGCCCCGAGTCACGTCCAGCACCTCGTCGCCACCGCTGGTGTCGCAGTCGGTGACGTCGGGCCACTGACCGTCGCAGGCCGCCGCCCAACACTGGCCCATTCGCCAGTACTGGGCCGCGCTCTCGTTGCAGCCCCACAGCTGAAGGTCGACGCCCTGGGCGAAGTTGCTGTTCGGTACGTCGACGCAAAGGTCCTGGGCGTCGTACGGCTTCAGCAGGTAGTACTCGTAACGCAACCGGGTGATGAGCCAGCGTTGGTTGGCGCTGCCGTCGCAGGCCTGCACCGACACCGAGGAGCCCCATCCGGTGCCGTTGCGGCCGAGGCACAGCCACCGGTCGTAGCCGGGGTGCAGGAACTGCCCGCCCTCGGCAGCCGCCTCCTGGAACCAGATCTGGTTGGACCCGCCGTGGTCGCCGTACAGCTGCGCGGCGGCGCCGTGCCCACCTGAGTAACTGGCGTCCACCACCAGGTTGTAGTCGCCACCGCTGTGGAAGGTCCACTTCGCCCAACTGCTCGGCATGCTCGGATCGAGCGGCGGCGCGGCCATGGCGCCGGTCGCCGGTACGACCACCGCCGCCACGGTCGCGACAAGGGCCGCGGCCGCCAGGGCCAGCGCTCGACGGAATCTCTGCACCGTCAGTTCCTCCTTAGCAGACGTAGAACGTCATGGGTGTGTTGGATGGTGATGCGGAGAGGACGGGAATGGTCAGGTACCGGTCCCCGATGGTCGTCGTGGTTCCGCTCGCGGAGTAGGTGCCGCTGGTCAGGTTGCAGGCGGTGTACATGGCCCCGAGCAGCCTGCCTTCGGCGCCGTTCTCCGTGGCGGGAATCATCTTCAGCCGGGTGCTGCTCTCGGAGTTGAACCCGTCGTAGAAGTCCCACGCGCCGCCGAGTTCGCTGCTGTAGAACGGGTATTCGTCGCATTCGTGGTCGGGTAGCGGATGGTCGCTGCGTGGCACCGGGCAGGGGCTGGTCTGCTTGTACGGGTTCCGGTCCATCCAGTCCCGGGGCAGGATGGCTTCCTTGATTCCGCTGCTGACGAAGTTGAGCTGCACCCAGGTCGGCATCCGGGCCAGCGCGTCATCGTCGTTCTCCGCCGCGCCCAGCGCGTCCCTTGTTGTGACCAGCAGCATCGGGTCGGCCATGCACGGATCGCCGACGACGCCGCCGCGCGCCGTGTAGTCCAGGCACCGCTCGGCGATGTCGAGGGCCTGCTCCGGCGTGACCTCCCAGCGGCCGTTGTCCGGGGTACGGGTGGCGACGTAGTCGAGGATCCGGCGCTGGACCGCCGCCGCGCTGCTCACCCCGCGCAACTGGATGCTGACCAGGTCGGCCAGTTCCCGGTGCCCGGCCAGGGTCGGGTGGTAGCTGGCCCGGCACGGGGTCTCCCGGCCGATGCCGCTGTCGCAGCTGATGATGCCGCCGTTGGTCCAGGGCACCGTCCAGTTGTCGCAGGCCCAGTGACTGATTCCCTCCCGCCACCGTTGGGTGGTGTTGAGGAACCGGATGTCGGCGCCCTCTGCCCGCACCTGGGTCACGGCGTGCGCGATGGTGGCGTTGAGCAGGTCGGCGAGGGTGTTGAGGAAGTACATCTCGTCGGCGAGCAGGCCGACGCACGACGACGAGCCGGGCCGGTCGCCGAAGAGCTGCGGGTAGCCGAGCACCAGGATCTGTGCGTTGGGTGCCTTGGCGTGCACGGCCCGGTAGACCGCCAGCAGGTGCTCGCCGAGCTGGTCGCGTAGCAGTTTCTTCTCGTACACCCGCAGGGCCTCCGGATCGACCACTCCGGTGTCCCGGGTCAGCTTGTGTGAGGCGGAGTAGCAGGGGTCGAGGGCCGCCACGCAACTGCGGATCACCTCGGCGAAGCGCACGTCGTTGCCGCCGATGGTGAGCGTGACCAGAGTGGTTTCCTGGTCGAGGTACCCCTGGTCCACCTGCGGAATTTCGCCGTTGTAGCTGTACGGGTAGCCGAAGTCGCCGGCCGGTCCCCAGTCGGTGTGCCCGGCCTGGTCGTCGGCGGTCGGCGGGTCGTTGTACGCGTCGGTGGTGACGTTGGTGGTCATCGCCCCGGAACAGGCGAGAAGGGCGAACGAGGCGGTCCCGTCGGCGGCCTCCTGCGCGATGGTCCTGGTCTGGCCTGGTGCCCGTATCAGGCTGGGGTAGGCGCCGCTCGCGGACCGGTGGCAGGCGTTGGTCTGCCCGGTGGACCGGACGAAGTCGGTGTTGGGCAGGTACGGCGGGAGCCCTTCGCCGGACGAGTACGAGTCGCCCAGTGCGACGTACACGGCGGACGGCTTGGGGGCGGGGATGAAGGCGACCGCGTCGAAGACGATGGTGTGGCTGCCGACGCCGTCGGCCGTGTGGGTGCTCAGGGTCACCGACGGGGTGCCGTTCACCGGGAACACCCCGAGGTCGACCCAGGTGTGTGCCTGCCAGGCCTGGTTGACCACCCGGTACCGGCGGCGGCCGTCGCCGAGGTCGATGTCGTAACGGGCCTGCCCGGTCCACGCGCCCGTGTCGGGAACGAACACCTTGATCCGCACCCAGCCGTTGAGCGTACGGTCGAGGCGCCAGGTGCCGGTGACCTTGAGTTTGGTCTCCGCGCCCGCCGGCACGTAGTTGGGTCCCCGGGTGAAACCGGAGTAGAAGTGCCCACCGAACCCGGCACCGAACTGGTGGAAGTCGACCTTTGATGGATAGTGACCGGTGCCGTCGGCGGCGAAGGTCAGCCCGAACGTGCCGGCGTTGGTCCAGAACCGGGGGCAGTTGGGCCGGATCGAGGGCACCCCGTCGGGCAGGTTGTCGACGATCAGCGCCGTGCTGGGCAGGCCGGTGGCGTCGCACCTCGGCGGGTACGACGTGCCGTCGTCCTGGTAGGCATAGCCCGGGTCGAACCGGAGCAGCTCGTAGCCACAGCTCTGCGGACAGTCGGGCTTCCACACCGCCGACTGGTGGTACCAGCATCGAAGGTCGTACTTGCCGGCGGCGTTCCGGTTCGCACACGGTCCGGCCGGCTCGTTCTTGACGTCCTCGTCGTCCGGCTGGATCTTGGCGCCCGGAACGCAGTTGTTGCTGCTGTCGCAGAACAGGTTCACCGGCGGCTTGACGTTGGAGCGGTTGATCGGTCCGTTGATGTCGCCGCCGTTCCAGATCGCCGGTCGGAACGCCGCGACCAGGACGTCGGGCGCCTCTGGCAGTTCGATGGGGTGGCCGGCGAAGCCGAGGACCTTCTCCTGGTACGGCCAGTACTGGGGCCGCGCGGCGTCCGCCATGGTCCGGTCGAGGAAGGGATCGCGGTTGGCGGGATAGTGCGGGTTGGCGGGGTTGTTCAGCCACCCGACGCCCCAGGGCGAGCCGTCACCGCGATCCGGGTGGAAGCCGGAGTTGTACGCCCAAAGCGCGAAAAACCAGTTCTCGATGTACCGGGGATCACCGTTGTTGATCACCATGCCGGCCGCCCGGGTCTGGTTCCACTTCGTCTGGAGTATCTGCAGCCCGGCAGCGATGTTCGCGGCGAAGTCGAGGGCGATCGCGCGCTGCGAGTCGTACGGCAGGGAGTCGGGTTCGCCGCGCCGCATCCGGTCGGTCACCTGCATCACGCCGTACCCGCAGTCCGCGTCCGCCCAGTTGATGTCCCAGTCGTCTGCGGAGGTGTCGTTGTAGATGTCGCGTCCGTAGAAGTTGCCGATCAACGGATTGGCGGTGACTCCCGGGAGCGCCCGTCCGGTGGCCTGCCAGAGGTTGGACTCCTGGGCGGCGATGCCGAGCATGACCTGGGCCGGCACGTACCCGCCACCGCTGAGGGCCAGCGGCGGGAAGAGGCCCTGGGGCGTGTAGGCCGGCATGCCGAGGTTCTTCCAGTTGGCCTCCCGCTGCACCGTCAGCACGTTGCGTACGGCCTGGTCGATCGCCCACTCGACCTGCCGTGGCTTGGGCTGCAGGGCCTGGTTGCGCGGGTCGTTGCGGGGCACCGAGCAGGTGCGCTCCGCCTCGACCGGATCGGTCGGGGAGCCGGTCGCGGCGGTCGCGGCGGACCCACCGGAAGGGGCGGACGAGGTCGGTGCCGCAGGGCCGCCCCTCGCCGGAGCCGGGCCACTCGTGGGATGCACCGTGAAGGAGAGTTCCTGGCCCGTCGCCCGTACCCGCATCCGGATGTCGACCGGCCGACGGAGCCGCCGCGACTCCGTCTCCGTCTGCGGGGTCGCCCGCCCCGACCAGAGCACCGAGGTCAGTGCGGTGTCGCCGCGGGTCGAGACGGACGACCCCTTCGGCACGGCCAGCCCGACCGGTCCGCCCGTACCGCCGTGCCAGCTTGTGGTCCCGGTGACGTACACCTGCCCGGTCGCGTCCCTGGTCAGGTCCAGGTCGGTCAGCCCGCCGCGGGCCACGGTACGGGGTTCGGCCGCGCGGCTGGTCGACGTTCCGGTCATGCCCACGTGGTCCACGAACGCCTGGTCGCCGCTTCGGTCGAGATAGCTGACGCCGTCCCGCGCGACCATGACCCGGAAGGGGACGGCACGGGTACGGGCCAGCGTGGCGCGGCGACCGTCGTCGGTGATCCGGACCAACCGGTGCCGGTCGGCGGCGACGATCGTCGAGCCCACCGGGACCGCCGAGGTCACCTGCCCGTCGAGCACGATCGGACGAGCCACCGTACGCCCACGGGCGGCGTCCACCCTGATGATCCGGGTGCGGGCGGCGTCGTCACCGGCTGCCTGGGTATAGACGGCGGTCTCGCCGGCGCCACAGCCCGGGCTGTAGTACGCGAGCGTCGACAGCACCGGTAGCCGGGTCACCGCCCCCGTCTGGAGATCCACCACGGCCGTGAACGCTCCTCGGGAGAAGAGCGCGCCGCTGTTCGTGAACGTCCGCGGGGCGTACGCGACGGCGAGCCGCCGGCCGGAGCCGGTCACGCACGCGTTGCCGATCCACTGGTCCGCGTCGAAGCCCGGCTCGACCAGCGTGGCAGCGGTCCGCCAGGCGTACCCGTCCCGGGCGTCCGCGACGAGGACGTGCAGCCCCGCAGCGTCTCCGGAGACGACCCAGGCACGGTCCGCCGAACTCCGCCACCCCTTGCCGAGCAGACGGTCACGCTGGCTGGCAACGACGCTGGCTCCGCTCTCCTCCACGGCAGCCAGAGCCAGCGACTCGGGCGGGGCGACCGGCGCCCCGGCAGCGGGTGCCGGCCCTACCAGGGTGACGACGAGCAGCGCGGCCAGAGCAGCCGCGACGGAACATCCCAACCGCATGGATACCCTCCGAGGGAGGCGCCGAAGTCGATCGATTTTCATGCGACCGACACGACGAATTCCAGGTATTCACCTGTTCGGATTTGTTCGGAACAGTTCGGCGGCGGCGGGGGACGTCGCTTCTACACGACGGCAGCTCCATGCCCGGTCGTCCGTGACGGAAGGAGCGCTCTTCGACCTGCTCACCGGCCGGCTGCCCTTCGAGGGCGCCACCACCCTGGCCACACTGCGCCACCAGGTGTCCGCTCCCCCGCCGCGTCCCGCCGAGACACGGCCGGAGATTCCCGCGACGCTCGACGACCTGGTGCACGCACTGTTGGCGCCGCGCCCGGACGATCGGCCGGCCAACGCCGCCGAGGTCTACGCCGTACTGGCTCCGCTCTGCACGGACCTGCCGCCGATCCCCGGGGTGCTCCGGGACCCCACCGGTGCGGTGCGGGCGTATTCGGCGATCGTCGAGCGGGTGCCGGCGCAGGCCCACCCCGGGGCGCCACCGGTCGCCGAGCAGACCGGGACCGACCCGGAGCGGGCCGTACGACACGCGGAACAGTTGCACGCCACCGGGGAGCACCGGGTCGCCGCCCGACCGAGGCGACGGCTGACCGAGGAGCGGGCCCGGCAGTACGGCGACGACGACTCCCTGGTGTTCGACTACCAACGACGGGCCGCGCGGGCACACGTGGCGCTTGGCGAGCACAGCCGGGCTCTGCGGCAGCTCACCACACTGCCGCAGAGCCGGTTGCGGACCGACGGACCGGACGGCCCGGCGGTGCTCGACCTGCGAGCCGAGATCGTCCGGCTCAGCACGCGAGAGTCGACGCCACCCCCGCCTCCACTTCCGAGACAGCCACCGGACGCGGATACGTAACTGAACATCCGGGGCAGCAGCGCGGCCTTCTGCTCCGGGAAGCGGCCACCTCCGTACCGAAAGATCTGGGCGCAGTTCTGTCCGCGCGTCTCGGTGGTCAGCGCCCGCACGGCGAGCGGCGAATACATGGTGCGGTGCTTCAACCAGGCAGCCTCCTCGCCGTGCCGGTCGAAGCCGCGCCCGGTCGCCGCGTGCCCGAAGACGTCGTGGACCGCGCGGAACATGTCGTTCTCCCCGTCGCTGAGGTACGGGTGCGGGTTCCCGCTGGCCGCGCTGGCCCAGACCTTCAGCCGGCGCCGCCGTACGTCGTCGAGCATCGACTCGACGTCCTGGTACGGGTCCTCGTCGACGAACCGCACCGAGACACCGAGGCCACCGAACTCGGGTCGGCCGACCAGCAGGTGGTACTGCTGGACGGTCTCCCGACAGAACGCGGCGTACGCGGGGAAGGCCCGCTCGTCGCGGACCGGCGCCGCCACGTAGGCGTCGGCGATGGCAGTACCGATCACCGGGTCACGGCGCACACGTGCGTACACGTGTGGTGGCACGGTGGCGGCGGCCCCGGGCGCGTAGCGCCGCGCGCCGGCGCAGACGTACCCGACCGGTGTGAAGCATGGCGATGGCGCGGTGGACGGCTCGGGTACGAGCAAGGTTGTTCATGGTCCTCCTTCGGTTGTCGGGATGGATCTGGTCGGTCAGCGCGCGGGGTGCGGGTCCCCGGTCTGCTTCGGCAACCGCCCCTTGCCGGAGGCGGCGGCCTGCTGTTCAAGCCGGAGCAGTTCACCGAGCATCCGGATCTCGGAGACCCGACGCTCCTGACAAAACTTGGCGATCTTTCCGATGGTGGTGCTGTGCCCACGACGTGGCATCGGATCCTCCAGGAGGGGACTGTGAATCGGAACGATAGCACAGTAGCGTCCGTGAAGCGTGTACACAACCTCATCCTCCATGCTAGTGTTCACGGCGTGACAGACGAGCTGAGCCTCGCCCCGGGCGACACCACCCTGACCGCCAGCGGCATCGCCCGCCTGGCCAACGTCGGCAGGGCGGCGGTGAGCAACTGGCGACGCCGGTACGCCGACTTTCCGACACCGGTCGGCGGCAGCCCGGCCAGCCCGCTGTTCGACGCCCGGGCGGTGGAAGACTGGCTGCGCCGTCACGGCCGGCTGCGCCAGGCCAGCACCGAAGAGTTGGCATGGCGACACATCGAGAGCCACCAGCCGGCGGCCCAGATCAGCGACCTGCTCGGCATTGCCGGCGCGTACCTGCTCGCCCGTGCTGAGCAGTTCACCGGCGCCGACCAACTCGCCCACGCCGACCAGCCGGACGCGGTCGAGGGCGGACTGCCGACGCCGCAACAGCTCACCACCCGACTGCGGGAACTCGACCCGGGACTGGCCACGATGATCGGTCCCCTGCTGCCGAAACAGTGGACCGCGCAGCTCAGCGCCCTGCTCGGCACACTCGACCAACTCGGCACGGAACAGGGCGCGGAGACCGCCTTCGAATACCTGCACAGCAGGTACGTCTCCTCCGCCCAGTCGCTGTCCGGCCTGGCCGGCACCCCGGACCCGGTCGCCGAGGTGATGCTGGCCCTCGCCGGCACCGGTGCCCGTACCTTCGACTTCGCCAGCGGCACCGGGTCGATCCTGCGGATGGCCGCCGACCAGGCCGTGCGGGCCGGCCGCGTCACCCGCTGCCACGCCCAGGAGATCAACCCGCAGTACGCCCTGCTCACCCTGCTGCGGCTGTGGTTCGTACACCTGCGGGCCCGCCGTACCGGACTCGACGCCGAACCGCCCGTCGTCCACATCGGAGACAGCCTGCTCGCCGACGCCCTGCCCGACCTGCGGGCCGACGTCGTCGTCGCCAACTTCCCCTTCGGCATCCACGACTGGGGTCACGACCAGCTCGCCTACGACCCCCGCTGGGTCTACGGGCTGCCGCCGCGCACCGAGCCGGAACTCGCCTGGGTGCAGCACGCCCTGGCTCACCTCGCCCCCGGCGCCACCGCTGTCGTACTCATGCCGCCGGCCGCCGCATCCCGCCCGGCCGGCCGCCGCATCCGCGCGGAACTGATCCGCCGCGGCACGTTGCGCGCGGTCATCGCCCTGCCCGCCGGCCTGATGCCGCCCACCGGCATCGGGCTACAGGTCTGGGTCCTCAGCCAGCCGGATCCGCAGCAGCCGCCCAGCGGAGACCTGCTCGTGGTCGACACCACCGCCGCCTCGGCCGACCGGCCGCTCGCCGAGGTCGTCGGTGACGCCTGGCGCGCCTACCGGTCGGACAACTACCAGGAACTGCCCGGCGTCCACCGCACCGTGCCCGCCATCGAGGTACTCGACGACCAGGTCGACCTGACCCCGCAACGCCACCTGCCGCAGGCCCACGACCTCACCGTCGACCCGGCCCAGGTCATCGCCAGGATCAAGGACTTCGACCAGCTGCTCGACCAGCTGCGACACGTCCTGCCCGCGGTGCAGCAGGCGCAGGAGGCACCGCTGCGGGACGCCCCGCAGGCGGACATCGCCGACCTCGTCCGCTCCGGCAGCATCTCCGTCCAGCGTGCGCTGTCCCGCAGCAGCCGATCCACCGGCGCCGGCGCCGACACCGCCGTACTGACCGGGTCCGACATCCTCTCCGGCGGTCCGGCCAGCGGCCGGGCGACCCGCTCCGCCGACGACGGGCCAGGACCACGCGTACGCCCCGGCGACATCCTCGTCCCCGTCATCGGCAACAAGATCAGCGCCCGGGTGGCGACTCCGGAACAGGTCGGCGCCGAACTCGGCCCCGGGGCACAACTGATCCGCGTCGACACGACCCGGTTCGACCCGTGGTTCGTCGCCGGAGTCATCTCCCGTACCGACAACGCGCGGATAGCCGGCCGATCCTCGATCACCGCCAGTGGCACCCTGCGCATCGACGTCAAGCGACTCACCATCCCCGTGCTGCCGTTGGCGCAACAACAGGCGTACGGGCAGGCCATCCGGCAGCTCGTCGAGTTCCGCACCCTCCTGGACAGGGCGGCCACGAGCGGAGCCGTACTGGCCCGCGACATCAGCGACGGCCTGACGATGGGAAGCCTCGGCCTCCCCTCCTGATCCCAGCCACAGATCCGTACGCGGCGAACCGGTCGGATCGCCGTCGTCGAGGTGCCGACCCTCGGAGCACTGTGCTCGTTCGAGCGTCAGTAACCCGCTACGCTGCCTCCAGTTGGAGTTGCCGTGAGACGGCCACCTGGGAGAGATCTTGCGAAGCAAAGTGATTAAAATCAGCGATTTTGATCTTTAGCGCCGCAGGTCAACAAGTCTGCTCCCCGCGCACGCGGGGGTGATCCGTTGCCGATGAGGTTCCGGAATCGGAAATCGTACTGCTCCCCGCGCACGCGGGGGTGATCCTGGCTCCCGCCGGGTCATGACGTGCAACCCGTACTGCTCCCCGCGCACGCGGGGGTGATCCGTTCGGCGTTGAACTGCTGCTGTGCGGCGGTGCCTGCTCCCCGCGCACGCGGGGGTGATCCTCCGCAGGTCATGACGGTGACCCGGGCCGTCAACTGCTCCCCGCGCACGCGGGGGTGATCCTGGTCAGGTTGACGCCGCACGCCCAACGCGGCCCTGCTCCCCGCGCACGCGGGGGTGATCCGCACGGCCTCGGCCTCGAACGGGCCCCGCTGATCTGCTCCCCGCGCACGCGGGGGTGATCCCCGCATCGGCATCTGCCGCGACCGCGAAACCTCCTGCTCCCCGCGCACGCGGGGGTGATCCGCCGAAACTGTGGGCCGCCACGATCGAAGCCATCTGCTCCCCGCGCACGCGGGGGTGATCCCGGCGTCACCAGCCAGCGCCCGCCGGTGGCCGCCTGCTCCCCGCGCACGCGGGGGTGATCCGCCCTGCGGGTTCTCGGTGTTCGTCGGCCTCCGCTGCTCCCCGCGCACGCGGGGGTGATCCCGGATCGAAGGGCCGGGCCACGTCAGCCCACCTCTGCTCCCCGCGCACGCGGGGGTGATCCCGACACCGGGCCGATCAGGCTGGTCACCTGCTGCTGCTCCCCGCGCACGCGGGGGTGATCCCATCAGTGGCATCATCGCGGCCTTGAACAAGAACTGCTCCCCGCGCACGCGGGGGTGATCCGGATCCGCTCGTCTTCGAGTGAGCCCGGGGTGTCTGCTCCCCGCGCACGCGGGGGTGATCCTGTTGCCGGCGTCGGCCAGCAAACGGCCCCCCTCTGCTCCCGCGCAGGCGGGGGTGATCCCCTAAGCGCCGAGGCTCTCCTGGCCGCCGAGACCTGCTCCCCGCGCACGCGGGGGTGGTCCGTCTGATTGCGTACTCTTCCGCTGACGCTGCAGCTGCTCCCCGCGCATGCGGGGGTGGTCCGGCGTCGATGTACTGGCCGACCGCAGTCACCATCTGCTCCCCACGCACGCGGGGGTGATCCTGACCGGCTTTCAACTCCTCCAAAGGGAGCCTGCAGCAACCGTCGAACAGTCAGGATTCCGCGACGAATACGCCGACGCCGCCCACTCCCTCAACAACGCCTTCGATCTTGAGTGCGTTGATCGCCTGGCGAACGACGATCGCGGAGACGTCGTACTGCTTGCACAGCTCGGCCGTCGACGGCAACTTGTCGCCCGGCTTGAGGTCACCGGCGGCGATTTGGGCGCGGATGCTGTCCACAATCTGCGCCCACTTGGGCTTGGCGGGCATGTATGACTCCCAGGTCTGCACCGCCATTTGATCACGAGCCACCTTGTATAGCAAGAGATACGAGCCAGAGGGTTGCGCGTACATCACCTGTTATATACGCTTCCATCGACCGGCTCCCAGGTCTGCAACCAGTTAGGGCCGGTCGGTGTCCCATCCGCACCA
The DNA here is from genome assembly GCF_039871735.1 of Plantactinospora sp. B24E8. Classification (NCBI taxonomy): domain Bacteria; kingdom Bacillati; phylum Actinomycetota; class Actinomycetes; order Micromonosporales; family Micromonosporaceae; genus Plantactinospora; species Plantactinospora sp. B24E8. The sequence goes on along the minus strand of NZ_JBDPMH010000037.1, from coordinate 16,182 downwards.
CGCCCGGTCGGCCGTCCCCTCCGGCCGGCCGGGCGCCCCCTGCCCGTACCCGGCTATCCCCCACCGATCAGACGGGAGGCACGATGACCAGCCCCTCCAACCAGTACCGCCGGGCGGCGACATGACCGCGCTCTCCGACGCCGGCTACGCCAGCTGGGCGCGTACCCGGATCTCCGAGGCGCGGGAGGTGATCGTCCGGCACGCGGTGTGTGCGTACACCGGGGTGTGTCTCGGGTGTGGACGGCCCGGCCCCTGCGCGACCCTGGCCGCCGCCCGGCGGACCCTGGCCCACCACGCTCACCGGCGCACCAACCAGCGAAAAGACCACACCTGGTACGGCCACCGGCAGCTTCCGATGATGACCGGCGACGTCAGTACGCCGCTGCCCACCGACGAGCTGCGCGCCGCCTGTCTGACTGTCGAGGCGGCGGTCGACCGGGCGACCCGGCAGCTTGTCGGGGCCGATCTTCCACTTCTCCACGCCGGCCCGACCCGCTGGAGCGGGGCGCTCACCGACGCCTGGGCCGCGCTCAACCTTGTGTACGCCGGCATCGCCGAGGCCCGGAAGCTCCCCGGAGCAGAGCCGGCGAGCGTACGAGAACTGATCGACGGGCTGGCCGCCGCCCAGGCCGACGCCGAACGGGCCGGCGGTGTGGTGACCCGGGTGCGCCGGCAGCTCGCGACCGCCGAGGATCGGCTGCGGCGTACCAGTGGCGACCCGGCGGCCCGGGTCGCGGCCGCGCGTTGGCGGACGGCGATCGCCCGGCTCGACCTGGTCGCGGCCCGGCTGGCGCTCGGCGCCCGGGCCGTCGACCGGTACGTCGACAGTCTCACCGGCACCGCCCCGCCGCCCCGGCCCCGGGCCAACCCGGTCAGACCGACCGCGCCCCTGGTCACCGGAGCGCGGACCGCCGCAACGGTGCTGATCAGTCTGCACCCACGCACCGGCCTTCGGGGCCTGCTGGCCCGGCTCCGCCGTACGCAGAGCGCGGCAGGTGCGGCATGGTGAGCCGGTACGTCGCCCCGCTGCGCGACCTGGCCACCGGCCGGGTACGCGACCACCAGCACCGGCTGAGCCGGCTCGACGAACGCGGCTGGCAGCGGTACGGCCTGCTGCTCGACTCCGCGTTCCGGCTCGCCGTCGACCGCCGTTTCCGGGCCGGCCAGGAGCGGGCCCCGGTGATCCGGTTCGTGGCGAGTGTGCGGGAGCGGTACGACGTCACCGGCTACGACCTGGACCCGAGGCTCGCCGAGTCGCTGCTCTGGGCCACCCTGGACGGTCGACCCGCCCCCGAGCCGGAGCAACCGTCGACAGTGGCCGCCCAGACGCTGCTGCTGGTCGGGCTGCTCGAAGACGAGGGCCTCTCCCCTGCCGAACTGGACCGCTTCCTGACCGCCGTCGAGGTTGACACCGAACAGGCAGCCGACACCGGGCAGGCAGCCGACACCGGGCAGGCAGCCGAGACCAAGCAGGCAGACGAGACCGGGCAGCTGGACGACAACGCCGGGCAGGCAGACCACGGCGATCCGCCGGACGGCTCCGATTGGACTCGACCGTGATCGGATCATCCGTTGTCCCGATCGCCGCTCACCGACCCGGGCGGAATTCCGCCGGCGCCGATGTACTAGGTTGATCCGGTACGCGGACGTAGCGCAGTTGGTAGCGCATCACCTTGCCAAGGTGAGGGTCGCGGGTTCGAGTCCCGTCGTCCGCTCCAAGGAATCCCCCGGTCCTGAGGTCAACGGCGCGGGCGGCACCCAACCGGACCGCCTCCCCTCCGTCGAGACCGACGCCGGTCTTTGTCCCGACCGGCCCCGAGTGTGGTTGGCCTGATCGACTCGTAGCGGTGCCCGCCGGCAGCCGCGACGGCCCTGGCGAGGTCGCCCTGCGTATCGCTGACGGGCCGCACCCCCGTCCCACCTGTCACCTCTGAATCAGGTCGGCGACACCCCATGAGAACAGGTCAGATGCACGTGCAGGCAACCGCGCGACATCCCTGCCGCAAGCCGACCCGATAGCGCAAAGATGTAATCCAGTAACGGGCTGTGACGTAGCCCACTGGTAACCGGACTCGTGTGTCCGTTACGGTTTAGCGGACACACGAGTCCGTTTACAGGAGATGCCACATGGCCCACGTACGCATCAGCGACGCCCTCCGCGCCGTCGCCCTCGACCCGACCGAGGAGCTCGACACCGCGCTCGACCGGTACTACGCCCCCGGCTACGTCCACCGGGCCGAAGGCCGGGAACTGGACCGGGCAGCGTTCCGACAGATGGTCGTCGCCATCCGCGGCCAGATCCGCGGCGGCACCGTCACCGTGCTCGACGAGGTGGTCGACGGCGACCGGTACGCGGAGCGGCACCGCTACCGGATCACGATGAACGACGGCACGACCGCCCAGAAGGAGGTCGTCGTCTTCGGCCGGTTCGCGCCGGACGGACGCTTCGCCGAACTCGCCGAGACGGGCGCCGACATCGGGGAGAACACCACCTCGGAAGGCCCACGGCTGCCGGATCCGGACCCGGCGACCATCCCTGCGGAGGTCAGCACCTTCCTCAGCGCGCTGCCGCCCGACCCGCAGGTCAGGATGCTCACCCACGCGACCGGCACGGTGAAGCCGTTCATCCAGTTCGCCCGGACCCTGTTCACCGCGCTCGATTTGCCCGACCGCACCCGGGAACTGGTCATCCTCACCACCGCCGAGTACACCGACTGCGATTTCGTCACCGCCCAGCATGTGCCGATGGCCCGGGCGGCCGGCGTCAGCGACGAGACCCTCCGGGTCATCGGCGAGCGCCGGCTCACCGACCCGAGCCTCACCGCGTACGACAGCCTGGTCATGCGTCTCGCCGCCGAGATCACGCAGCGGCCGACCGTACGCGACGAGCTGTTCGCCGAGGCCCGCGAGCACCTCACCGACCGTGAGATCGTCGAGGTCATCCAGGTCGTCGGCTACTACTGGACCTTCGGTCGGGTCAGCACCGTGCTGCAGGTGCCGGTGACCCAGGTCTACGGCGACGAGACGGTGACCAAGCTCGACGCCGAGACGGACTGAACGGCGGTGGCGGTGTGGGACGCTGATGCGGTGACCGAGTCGCGATCCGCCAGTGCCGCCCACCCACACCGGCGCTCCGACGCGCGTCGTAACCAGCAGCTGGTCGTCGCCGCGGCCCAGGAGTTGTTCGCCGAACACGGCCTCGAGGTGACGGTGCCCCAGGTCGCTGCTCGGGCGGGCGTCGGGCGGGCCACCGTCTATCGCAGCTATCCGACCAAGGAAGACCTCGTCGCGGCCGTTGCCGGCGAGCATTTCCACCGGCTGGAAGCTCGGGCACGACAGGCGTTGGCCGCGCCGGACGCGTACCGAGGACTGCACGAATACGTCCTGGCGCTCTTCGACGAACTGGCCCGCAACCGCGGCCTGGCCACCGCCTTCTACGAGGGACGCCTACCGTCGGCCGGAAACCTGCTCGACCTCGTCGGACGGCTGTTGCGCAACGCCGCCGGCACCGGCCACGTCCGACCTGACCTGGACACACGCGACGTGCGGATCGTCCTCTGCGGCGCGGTCCGTCAGCTGATCGTGCTTCGGGAAGACGACCCGGACGTCTGGAACCGGTACGCGACCCTGGTGCTCAACGCGTTCCGTGCCTGACCGGCCCCGGGCGGTGGGCACAGCCGACAGGTCAGCCGGCGACGGCGTAGTACATCAGGAAGGCGACCGGCGAGGCGGCGAAGCAGATCAGGAAGCCGAGTCGGGGATAGCCGGCCGCCCGGCCGGCGACCATCTTCGGCTTGCCCCAGACGCTCATCACCAGGTATCCGACGAAAAACGTCATCGCCGGCAGGCCGGCGCAGCCCCAGGCGAAGACGCCGAACGCCGCGCTGGCCTTCGCCCAGCTGGTGGTGGCGTCCCGGAGTTCGACGGCGGTAAGCATGATCCAGATGATGACCGCGAGCACGGCGGAGCAGATGCCGTAGACGGCAAGCGCGCGCCGACGCGGTGACAGCGTCGGAAACAGCGTCGGCTGCTGGGCCATCGTCTCCGCCTGGACGATCAGCATGTCGGCGCCGTCGGCGGCCTGCCGGGCCAGCTCCAGCTCGCGGTGCGGGTCGGCGGCCCACACGCCGGCCGCCGCCGGCAGGTCGACCGGTCCGCGCTGACCGGGCACATAACCGCCGGTGTCCGCACCGCTCACCGAGGTCGACGGCAGGGCGCGGCGCGCCGGCCCGCCGGCGACCTCCGGGTACGACGTACCGCCGGTCGCCGGTTCGACATGCTGCTGCCGGACGGGTGGGATGTGCGGGGCGGGTGGCGGGTGCCCGTCGTCCCGGAGCGGCTGACGCGGGGCCGGCGGCATCGGCTGTCCCGCGACGGGAGCAGCCGCAGGCGGCGGTGGCTGGGGTGGGATGTGCGGGGCGGGCGTGGAGGCGGGTGGGCCGGGCTGCACCGGCCCGCCCGGCCCCGGAGGCGGTACCGACTTGCCGATCGCCTGGCCGAGTGCGGCCAGCCGGTGCTGTTGGGCGTCGAGCCGCTGGTCGAGTCGGTCGGCGACCGCCTCCGCGCTGCCGCGCTGCTCGGCGACCCGGGCGGTGGCCTGGGCGCCGGACCGGTGCAGGTCGTGCAGGTGCCGGGCGAGTGCGGCGTACTCGGCGAAGCTGGCCACCTCAGTCTCCCTCGTCGTCCGGTTCGTGGCCCCGGCTGACGAACGGCACGATCAGCCGGGTCCGTTGGTCGTGCCGGTCGACCAGCAGCGCCCGGTTCGCCCTCGGGGTGTACGCCAGGTCGTGCTGGCCGAGGTACATCCCGAGTTCGCCGCCGGTGACGTTCAACGCCACCAGGCAGGCGACGTCGTCACGGTTGCTGGACCCGCCGATGTCGTCGGCGAGCCGCCGCAGTCCACGCCACCAGCCGAGCAGATGTACGCCGTGCGCCGGCCCCTGCCGCAGCACCGCCTGCAGGTCGTCGAGCCCGGACTTGAAGTTCTCGTCGCGGGCGGCGAGGGCGCCGCTGGCGCCGTCCATGCCGAACCCGACGACAAAGGTCCGGGCCGGTCCGTCGGTCGGCTGGCCGGCGAGTTTGCGCAGCTCGTCGCGGAGTCCGGCGGCGTCGAGCCGGGTCACCGGATGCCCGGCGCCGGTCAGCTCGTCGATCGTCGACTCGGCGAGGTCGTCGGCGACCGCGACCAACGGCGCGACCAGGAACCGGGCGCTGCCCGGCGGATGCTGGCGGGCCAGGCTGACCGTGGCGGCGTGCAGCACGCTCGCCCCGACCGGGGAGGTGCCGACGACCGCCAGGTGCCGGCCGGGGCTGGCGTCGAGCGGGAAGTTGGCGGTGGTCAGGTCGACGTCGACGGTCCGGCCGACCAGGGCGAGCGGGCGTCGTCCGCCGGCGACCAGTCCCCGGTACGTCGGATCGTCGTCGACGTGCGCCGACTCGTAGCCCTTGAAGACCGCCGGTGGCCGGGAGTTCGACCCGCGGGCCTGCCACAGTTCGTGCCGCAGGGCCGCGACCTCGGTGGCGTTGGCGTGCGCGTCCGGGAACTGGATGACGGTGTTGGCGCCGCCGATCCCGGCCGACGGGTTGACGATCGCCGAGCCGACCGGCAGCGCCCCGGCGGCCTCGTTGAGTTTGTCGAGTACGCCGTTGCCGCCGGGCAGCGCGACCCGGAGCGGGAACTGGCCGAAGATCGAGTCGGTCTTGCCGTACAGGGCTTCGATGCCGGTCATGCTCTGGCTGGCCAGGACCAGGTGGATGCCGTATGAGCGGCCCTTGCGGGCGAGTTCCTCGAGCAGGGCGGCGGCCTCCCGGGCGACCGCGTCGTTGCCGGCGAACAGCACGTGGAACTCGTCGACGACGGCGACGATCCTCGGCACCGGTTTGCCGTCCCGGGGCAGGTCGGCGAGCTTCGTGACGCCGTGGCGTTTCAGTGCCGACGCCCGCCGGTTGAGTTCGCGGCGCAGTTCGCGGAGTACGGCGACCCCGTACTCGCGGTCGGACTCGATGCCGACGGCGCGGGCGTGCGGAATCCACGACGGGTCGTGGCCGGTCGGCACGAACTCGGAGAAACTGACCCCCTCCTTGAAGTCGAGCAGATAGAGGGAGAGTTCGTCGGGTGAGTAGCGGGCGGCGAGTCCGTAGAGGACGTTGAGCAGGAAGACGGTCTTGCCGGAGCCGGTCCGGCCGCCGATCAGCCAGTGTGGGGTCTGGTCGTCGAACGCGCAGATCACCGGATCCCGGCCGGCGCGGCCGACGACCGCGCGCAGCCCGTTGCCGGACGACTCCGACCACGGCTGGCCGGGCAGCAGGTCCGGAAAGCCGAACTCGGACTCGCGGCGGTGCAGGTCGCCGAGCCGTTCGGCGAGGGCGGCGACCAGGTGCGGTGGCGGGTCGGCGTCGAGGCGTACCGGGGCGGACAGGCCGCTGCCGTCGGCGCTGAACGGATGTCCGGGCGGGTCGCCGATCCAGGCGTACCCCTGGGGGTCGAGGCGGACGGCGGTGGCCGCGCCCAACGGCGGTGGGGTGAGTCCGGCGGACCGGGGTGGGTAGCCGGCGACGAGGACGCAGGTCGCGGCGGTCGGCCCGGCGTGGGTGAGGGCGGCGAGCCGGTGCAGGTCGCGGCCCTCGGGTGCGGAGGCGGCGACCAGGAGCAGCAGTTCAGGGCTGCCGGTGCTGGCGTGCTGGGCGGCCCGGGCGTGCCGTTCGGCGTCGTCGAGCCGTTCGGCGACCTCCGCGTCGGTGGTGGCCGGCGGGTGCAGCACCCCGGCCTCGACCAGGGACCGCAGCGGCAGGAACGTCGCGCCGAGCGCGGCACTGTCCAGTACGGAGACCCGGACCGAGCCGGGTGGTGCGGCGGCCAGCAGCCGGACGACGAGGGTACGCAGCAGCGCGGCGACCGCCGGGTGCCGGGCGTCGGTGTCGAGCGCCAGGTGGGTGCCGCCGGCCAGCGGTACGACGGCCGGGAAGTCGCCGTCGACGGTGTCGGCCCAACCGAGCCGGACCGGGAGCGGGCCGGCGAAGAACCGGGCCGGTTCGGGTTCGGCGGTGAGGGTTTCGCCGACCCGGCGGAGCCGGCCGACGGTGTCGGCGGCCTCCCCGGTGTCGGGTGGGGGGCGGAGTTGGCCGAGTGCCCGGCGGGCGGCGTCCAGGTGTGCCCGGGCCTGCCGGTGGGCGGCGACCGCCCGCCCGAATGTGGCTGACAGTCCCACCCTGCCCCCAACCCGCCTCGGTTTGGTACCGCTGCCCCGACCCCGGCTCGTCGCACGGGCGGCGGACGACGCGTGGGGCGGGTAGTCACCGGAACACTAACCGACGCGGCGCCACGGTGGTTGGTACGCCGGGCGCGTCGCCGGGGCGTGCCGACGGTGCCCGGCGTACGGCTAGGACCCGACCGGGTCGCCGTAGCTGTCCGGGGGCGGTTGGGGCAGCGGGTGGGCGCCCTGCGGGCGTAGCCCGTCGAAGATGATGGCGAGGTAGCGCCGCCACAGGTCGGGCGGGGCGTCCGGCACGTAGCTGACGACGTGGTTGGGCGCGCACATCAGCAGGATGACGTCGGCGCCGGTGACGTCGGCCCGGATCGCGCCGTGTTCGCGGGCCCGGTCGACGAGTCGGTGCACGGTGTGGAACATCCGGGTCCGGAGCCGGGTGACCTCCTCGCTCAGGTCGCCGGCCTCCTGGAGGAACGACAGGTCGCGCTGTTGCCGCTGGTGGGCGGCGGCGGTGAGGAACTCCAGCAGGGCGTCGCCGGGGTCCGCCGCGTCGAGCAGCCGTTCGCCGACGTCGGTCAACGCCTGGATCCGATCCACGACGATCGCGGCGAGCAGGTCGTCCTTGGTGGCGAAGTGCCGGAACACGGTGCCCTTGCCGATGCCTGCCCGGCGGGCGATGTCGGCGACCGAGGCGTCCAGGCCCCGTTCCGCGAACTCGTCCGCGGCGGCGGCCAGCAGCAGCCTGCGGTTGCGGGCGGCGTCGGCGCGCAGCGGGCGGGGCTGGGTCACGGCTGCCACCCTAACAAGTTGACCAGGCGGTCCGCTTATCGCTAGCGTGGCCCCACAACGTGACCGTGCGGTCCGTTTATTTGGAGGTCATCCATGAAGGCAGTCGTCGCGACCGGCTACGGACCACCCGAGGAGTACACCGTGACTGAGGTGCCGACGCCCCGGCCCGGCCCGGGACAGATCCAGGTCCGGATCGCCGCCGCCTCGATCAACCCGGCCGACGTCCGGCTGCCGAGCGGCGACTTCCGCGACGCCGTACCGCTGGAGTTCCCGCACGTACCCGGCAACGACTTCGCCGGCACGGTCAGCGAGGTCGGCGCCGGCGTCACCGCGTACCGGGTCGGTGACGAGATCTTCGGTCAGGCCGTACCCCGGGCGCTGCGGGCGATGGCCGGTACCACCCGGCCGTCGCTGAGCACCGGCTCGCTAGCCGAGTACGCGGTCTTCGAGGCGGACACCCCGTTCCTGACCCACCGTCCGGCCGGCCTCGACCTCGAACAGGCCGCCGCCCTGCCCACCGTCGGCCTGACCGCCCGGGCCCTGGTCGCCACCGGGCAGGTCCGGGCCGGCGAGAGGGTCCTGGTCGTCGGCGCGACCGGCGGCGTCGGCACCACCCTGGTCCCGCTGCTCGCCGACGCCGGGGCACGGGTGGTCGCCACCGCGACCGACACCGACGCCGACCTGCTGCGCCGGCTCGGCGCCGACCAGGTCATCGGATACACCGAGACCGAGTACCCGACCGATGTCGACGTCGTGGTCAACCTGACCCTGCCCAGCGACCAACTGGTCGGCGTGGCCCGCGCGGTCCGCCCGGGCGGACGCCTCCTCACCATCACCTACCCCGTCCCCGAGCAGCAGTGGATCCGCCGGGACGACGTCGAACTGCACTTCGTGCTGGACATGGACGGCACCCTCGGCGGCATGCGCGAGGTCGGCGAACAGGCGGTCGGCGGCGCGCTGCGGGCCACCATCGGCCGCCGGTACAGCCTGGACGAGGGGCCGCAGGCCTGCGTGGACTTCGTCCGCCGACACACCACCGGCAAACTGCTCGTCACGATCTGACCGACGGCGACGCCGGGATCGCCACCGGACGATGGGCCCACACCGACGGGAGCACCACGTGACAACCGACAACGTCCGCGAACTGCGGCAGGCGTTCGACGACGCCGAGTTACGTGCCGACACCGAGCGATTGGAAGCCCTGCTCGCCGATGACTTCGTCTCCATCGGAGACCAGGGCTTCCCACTCGACAAACGGCAGTGGATCGACCGGCACGCCGACTTCGGCTACCTCTCGCTCGAAACGAGCGAGTTGGACGTACGCCGCTACGACCGCGCCGCGATCGTCCGCTGCGTCCAACGCAGCCGGGTGACCTGGCGAGGCGAGGTGATGGCCCTGACCGTCCGGCTGAGCCAGGTGTGGGTGGAACTGCCGGGCGGCTGGCGGCTCGCCGGCATCCAGTTCAGTCCGTACGCCCCGGTCTGAGCCGCTTCCCACCGAACTCGCCGGGGCCTACACGGTGGACGCCCGGCCCCCTCAGCCGAGGTGGCGGCCGCAGGTCGGCGGGGCCGCAGCCCGCCGGCCGCGACGCACCGTTCGGGAGCGTGTCAGGCGTGGAGAAGCGGACCTTCTACCTCAGGAAGCGACAACAGGTCCCAGTGCAGGGTGTGCAGCACCGGCGGGGCGTCCGGGCCGAGCGCGGCGAGGGTGGCCAGGCCGGCCGCCTCCACGTGGTCGTGCACCAGGTCGATGTCGCCGCCGTCCCACAGTCGCCGGACCGCGGCGTGCAGGTGGCTCTGCACGATCCCGCACGCCTGGTTGTACGGGCGCTGCAGGTGGCCGAACTGTCCGTCGGGGAAGATCGCGAGTTTCTCGTCGACCGGGAGTTCGCTGCTGTCGACGGTGCCGAGGACCACCCGGACCCCGAGTCGGCGCAGTTCGGGGACGAGGGTGGCGACCACGTTCTCGATCCCGCCGTACCCCTTCGGCGGCACCGGCAGCCACGGCCCGGCGTTGACCAGGACGGTGAGGCTCATGCGCCGGTCACCGCCAGTCCGGCCGGACGGGCGGACCGGTTCGGGGCGCCGGCCGTCCGGGCCTGGGTCGCCGCGCTCCGGGTCCGCTGCCGGTGCCACCGGGTGCGGAACCGCTCGTCGACGCTGGCCAGCGGTGGCCGTTCGGCGACCGAGACGTCGGTGACCACGATGTCCCGGTCCAGGTTCGGCAGGACCTGGTCGCCGCCGCGCCGGAACTGGGTGAGGACGCCGGCCGGCGGCACCGGGTCGGTGACCAGGCCACGCCGGTGCAGCCGGGACCAGACGGTGTAGAGGATCTGGGCCGACATCCGGCCGAGCGCCTCGGTGTCCTGGTGCCGGTGCAGCCGTTCACCGAGGTCGACCTGGGCGAGGGCGTCCAGGCCGACCAGGTCGACCAGGTCGATCAGCATGGCGATCTCGACGCCGTAGCCGGAGACGAACGGGATCTGGTCCAGGACGGCACGGCGGCCGGCGTACTCGCCGGCGAGCGGCTGGACAAACCCGGCCAGCTCCGGGACGAAGAGGCTGAGCAGCGGGCGGGCCATCAGTTCGGTGACCCGGCCGCCGCCGTCGGGTTCGACCCCGGCGGCGCCGACCAGCGGGCGGTGGTAGAAGCCCTTGACGAACGCGACCGTCGGGTCGGTGAGCAGCGGGCCGAGCAGTCCGGTGACGAAGCGGGGCGAGAAGCGGCGCAGGTCGGCGTCGACAAACGCGACGACGTCGCCGCCGGCCGCGGCGAGACCGGCCCAGAGCGCGTCGCCCTTGCCGTCGAGTCGGGGCAGCCCGCGGGTCATCTGGTCCTGGCTGACCACCCGGGCGCCGGCAGCGGTCGCCACCTCGGCCGTCCCGTCGGTCGAGCGGGAGTCGACGACGATCAGTTCGTCGACAAGCGGGGTCTTCTCGACCAGGTGCCGGCGCAGCGTGTCGATAATCGCGCCGACCGTCGCCTCCTCGTCGCGGGCCGGGATGACCACGCTGACCGTGCTCTCCCCCTTGGCCTTGAGCAGTCGGCGTGCCGTCCACTGTGCGGCGTCGCGGGTACGGTACGTGGTCCACGCCCCGACAACGGGTGAGACGGTGGTCGCTGACTGCCGCACGGGCACCCCCTGGGTCGTGAATGAGCCGGGCCGAACATTCCCTCGATCGGGTCCCGCCAATCGGGTCCCGGGGTAACAGCTTGATCAGCTCGACCGCCGATGACGCGGCGTCGTGATGAACGTTTCATTTCCGGCCGGGCCGGAGAAGGTCGTCGGAGGACGTGGAGTCGACGGTCGGCGGAGACGGTGGGAGGTGACCCGATGCGGGTCTGTCGGGTGGGGCTGGTCGGGGCGGGCAACGTGGCGCAGCGACATGCCCGGGTCCTGGCCGGCTTCGACGACGTACGGATCGTCGGGGTGACGGACGTGGCGGCGGAGTCGGCGCGGCGGCTGGCGGCGGCGTACGACGCCCGGGCTTTCCCGGACCCGGCCGCGCTGCTCGCGGCCGACCTGGACGCGGTGTACGTCTGCGTGCCGCCGTTCGCGCACGGCCCGGTCGAGGAGGCGGTCCTCGAGGCCGGCCTGCCGATGTTCGTGGAGAAGCCGATCGGGCTGGACCGGGAGACCGCGCTGCGGACCGCCGAACTGGTCCGGCACGGCGGGCTGGTGACCGCGGTCGGGCACCACTGGCGATATCTGACCGTGGTCGAGCAGGCCCGCCGGATCCTCGCCGACCGGCCGGTGCGGCTGGTCACCGGCGCCTGGCTGGACAAGGTGCCGCCGGTCGGTTGGTGGCCGCGCCGGGACACCTCCGGCGGGCCGGTGGTGGAGCAGGCCGCGCACGTACTCGACCTGGCCCGGCACCTGGCCGGCGAGGTGGTCGAGGTGTACGCGGCCGGCAATGGTGTCCCGCCGGCGGTCGACGGTGCCGACATCGACTCGGCGACCGCCGTGATTCCGGCACCTTGAACGAGCACCACTTGAGCAGGTTCTTCGGGTACCACCTGCCGTGGTAGATGATCGATGGTTGTTGATCGTCAGCTTCTTTGGGTACCAGTGGCCGGGGGCCGAAGATCGACAGCTTGTTCGGGCACCACCTGGTCGTGGGTGGCCGCGTGGTGGTTGTCAGCGGGTCGCTTCGGCGGGTTGAGGGCTGCGATTGGGTAGGATCTGCGCAGACCGGGTTCTTTCAGGCTCCGCTCCCGATGTGGGGTCTGAAGGGCCCGGCTCTTGCGTGAGGGGTGGGACACGGCGGCGTCGGGACGGTTCGGTCCCGACGCCGCCGTTCGTGGAGGGGGTGGGCGCCGGCGTCCAGGCTCCAATGCAGGGTCGGGTACGCCCTCAACCTACAAAGCGCTGATCAACATCGGTGACCGCGTCGGGGCAACCGGCCTCGGAGGTCTAGAGATCGTCAGCGATCGAGCGACTACACCGGGTGACGACTTGTAGCCCGCACGGCTTCCGGATCTGCCGATGACAGGACGGGTTACCGAAGGTCACGCCAGCTCAAGCCCTGGTACGAGGCGCCTCTGTTAGCAGGTACGCCAGCCGGGTCAGGTCCACCAGGCGAAGATCGGCGTCGACGCCCTTGAGGCCGGCCGTCGTCGCGCCCGCTGCGCGTCCGGCCTCGACCCCGACGGCGGCGTCCTCGACGACGAGGCAATACTCGGGCGGTACGTCGAGCAGCCGGGCGGCGTGCAGGTAGCCCTCCGGATCGGGCTTGCCGGCGCTGACGTCGTCAACCGTGACCAGCACCGGCGGGTCGATACCGGCGGCGGCCAGTCGCGCCTTGGCCAGCCGGGTGTCGGCGCTGGTCACCACCGCCCACGGTAGGCCCAGCCGGGCCAGGGTCACCAGCAGGTCCCGCGCGCCCCGGGTCGGGGTGACGTCGGCGAGATCGTCGTACTGCAGCGCCAACTGCCGCGCGGCCGCCGTCCTGACCTGCGCGTCGTCGAGCGCCGGCAGCAACCGCCGTACGGTGCGCTCGGCTGGGCTGCCGTGGGCGATCGCCAGGGCCGTGGCCGAATCGACGCCATACTCGCCGGCCCACTCCCGCCACGCCCGCTCGACCGCGGCATCGGAGTCCACCAGCGTGCCATCCATGTCCAGCAGGACTGCGGACACCGTCGACAGGTCCATGACCAACCCCCTCGTTTATACTCGCGGTACGAGCATAAGGCGGTGGTCCCCTCCCATGGCAAGCCCTACCCGACAGCGTGCGGACGCGGCCAGATGGCATACCGTGTCGCAGGTACTCGCCGTGCTGGCCCGTCGCCCCGGAATCACCCGCGCGGAGATGGCCCGCGAGCTGGGACTGGCCAGCGGCCTGGCCACCGAGATCACCGCTCGGATGCGCGAGCTGCGGCTACTGACCGAGGCACCGGCCCCGGTCCGTGGGCGTGGCCGACCCACCACCGTGCTACGGCCGCACCCCGAGGGTCCGGTCGTGCTCGCCGTCGACGTGCGTCAGGGACAGTGGCGGCAGGCCGTCATCACCGTCGAGGGGCAGCCGCACGAGTTGCGGCACCACCGGCACCGCAGCCGCCGCCCGGAAACGGTCCTCGGCGCGGTGCGCAAGACGATCGACCACGCCCTGACCCGGTACGGCGGACGGCTCCGGGCGGTGTCCCTGGCCGTCGCCGCCACCATTCATGACCGGCACCTCGTCCAAGCCTCCACTCTCGGCTGGGGACCGGTCGACCTCGACACCCTCACCAGCGGTACGTCCCTGCCACTGCTGATCGGCAACGACGCCACCCTTGCCGCAGCCGCGGAGGCGCGTACCGGGGCGGCAACCGCCGCCGGCACCGCGCTGCACCTCATCGTCGAGGCCGGCATCGGCGGCGCGCTCACCATCGATGGTCGACCCGTCACCGGCGCTCACGGCGCCGCCGGAGAGTACGGACACCTGCCGCTCGGCGACCGCGAGCTGCGCTGCCCGTGCGGCGCCCGTGGTTGCTGGGAACTTGAGGTCGACGGCCGCGCGCTCGCCCGCCATCTCGGCGAACCAGCCCCGACCGACCCGCACGGTTACACCCGCGACGTCCTCAACCGCACCGGTCACGACACCCGGGCCCGACAGGCGGTCACCACCGTCGCGCAAGCCCTCGCCGCCGGCATCGCCGGCCTGGTCAACATCCACGATCCCGACCTGATCACCCTCGGCGGCCTCGGTCCCGCCCTGCGCGACGCCGCCCGGGTTGCCTTTCAGAACGCCTACACCGGGGGCCTCATGACCTCGCACCGCACCCAGCCGCCCCCAGTCGTTGACGCCACCCATGGCGACGACGGGCCGCTGCGCGGCGCCGCGATCATCGGCCTCGACCACACCACCAGCGAAGCGGCTCTCGCGAACTGGGCCACCAGCAGCCGATCGCCGGATCGCGGGCCGGCGCGGCGGTGACGAGACGTTCAGGACGAGTTTGGACGGCCCGGCCCGTTACCCTGCTTCTCCTGCCCAGCCGTATTCGTCCCCGCCCGCACCAAACAGGAAGTGCCGCCGCGAATCAAACACCTTGATTGAGCACCGCTCAGGCAGATTCTTCAAGTACCGGAGGAACCGACGGCGCCGTCTAGGACGCGGTAACGATGGGGATACTAGGAACTGTTCCCGCATGGTGCGCTCATCACCGCCTTACGACAGGAAACCCGACCACGCATCGATCTTCGCATGACGGTCCGCACGGCTCGGCGCATGATCACGTGCGCGGTTCTAGCCGCAACCCGCGTGCTGACCGTGCCGGCTGGTAACCCAGCGTAAGGGGACCGCCGACGCCAACGCCGCCCGAACGGTACGACGCGACACCTGATGCCGGCGCGCCAACTCTCGCTGAGACACCGACGGATCTGCCCGCCGATCAGCCCGGATGCGCTCGAACAACTCGACACGCGTGAACACCCCGGCCTCCCGATATGATCGGGATCAACCTAAACCCGGCGATATCAACAAGTCGAATAAGAAAGGCATAGCAGGCATCCCGCGTGTCAAACATGGTGCCGAAACAAGTTGCCGATCTTTCCTATCGACGAATGACGACCGCTAGATGATTGAGTCCTAAATCTTTGCTGGTCAATGGTCGTACGCGATGAGTGATCGTGGGTTGGGTGCGCCGATGTTGGTGTTGTGCCAGATCACAGCGGCCAGAGCGAGGAGGCGCTGACCGACGCGGGCGAACAGGCCGTCGTGGCGGCGGGCTCCGTGTCGTTCCAGGGAGAGCTGACCTTTCAGGCTCTGGAAGATCGACTCGATCCATTGGCGGGCGCGGAGCAGGGCTTTCTCGGCCGGGGTGCGTGGGGCGTCGGCCTTGGCGTTCGCGCGTTTCGGCCGGACGAGGTGGATGTTCCGCAGGTCGCAGAAGTGATCGAACTCCGGACTGGCGAAGCCGCGATCGGCCAGGATGACCTGCCCCTCGGCGATCAGGTGGTGGTCGGCCTCGATGAGGGCGGCCATCACCTCACGCTCGTCGAGTTTCGGATGGGCCAGGCACCACAGCACCGGCATGCCCTCGGCCGTCGCGAGGAGATACAGGCGCATGCCCCAGAAGTAGCGGGAGTGTGAGGCGCTGTAGCCGTAGCCGGCGTCTCCGGCCAGGTCCGAGCGTTTCGCGGTCTCGCGAGAGGTGCCGCACGGCACCGGGGTGGAGTCGATCAGCCGCAGGATCGGGGCACTCGTCGGGGTGACATGTGCCAGGGCTCGCAGCACGGTGGCGATGAGCTGGCCGCTGCCGCGGACTCGTTTGCCGTAACCGGACGCGGTCGGCAGGTACGGGAAGGCGTCTCGGAGGTGGGTGCCGGCCCAGCGGATCCAGTGCCGTTCGCGAGGGAACTCGAACAACACCTGGGTGATCATCAGGCAGATCAGCTCGGCGTCGGACAGTTGCCGGGGACGGCCGGGACGGCGGCGATGCGGTACCAGGTGATCGTCTACGAACACGTACAGTGCAGTCAGAAGGGTGTCGATGTCGGCAGTCACGAGCAGACAACGACACCCTTCCCTGTATCGATACGCCAAGTCCCCCACCAGGCCAGATTTAGGACTCAATCATCTAGGCCGTGTGTCATAAGTGCCGTTCGAGTCTCCGAAGCCAGGTGTCGATCATGCTGATGGTGGCGGTGGCTTCGTAGCGCACGGCGAGTTTGTCGTAGCGGGTGGCCACGGCGCGGTGTTGTTT
>NZ_JBDPMH010000036.1:0-73894 GCF_039871735.1 Plantactinospora sp. B24E8 | reverse complement strand
CCGCTGGCGGACCCTTCGTCACACCACCGCCAGCCCACGGCAGATCGGCGACATCGTCCGCGCCGCTCTCCACCTCACCCACTTCGAATACCGATACCTACCGAATCCATGCTGAGATCACGTCAGTGTGGTCCTTGACTCGTCCTCGGATGCTGCCCTTCGTCGACTGACCCGGGCCACCCGGACGGCCGTGGGTCATTATTCGGATCTATCAGAAATGAACGGCTTTCCCACAGTTCCTGAGCCGTCGACCGCTGGTAGGTGAAGTGCGATAGGAGGCCAGTCGGTCGGTGGCGCGGGTGTGGATGCGCGTCGAAGCTGGCTTCCGACAGCTCGTCGCTCGGGCTCGCGGCCGCCGGTCGAGCGCGAGGCCGAGCACGTCACGGGGTGATTCTGGCCGTGGGGACGCCGCTCGCATCTGTGGGTCCCGGCGGACGGTCACCAGTCAACTCTCGGTGCCGCTCGGACCATGGTCGGAGTGCAGGGGCTGCTACAGATGGACGGCCCCGAGCCGGTGAGGCTGACATAGGTGCGCCCGGGCCGGTTTGCATCAACAGACACCCGCCCCGCCGGTTCGCCGCAGACACCTCGGCGGCTCGTTCGGCCGAACGGCACGGATCGGAACCACCGAACGCAGGGGGCCGGGGGCGGCGACGCACGGCTCGCCGCCGTGACTCTGAAGACTGGTGCACGTCACCGGTTGGAATGCGGTGCCGGATGCGGTCACGACCCGACCCGATCGGGCCGTGACCGCACACCGGCTCAACGCGGGGCAGGCGTGTCGCCGTGGCTGTGGCAGGTATACCCGTTACTTCCAGTCGTTGCTGTCCGGAAGAAGGATCATGTGGTGAGCGGTCAACGCATCCGCCAGCGCGGAGAACTTCTCCTCACTCCAGTGAGGTGGCAGCTTGCCGGAGGGGTCCGGGTCCTCTCCATACTTCAGGAAGAATTCCTCGGCGCCCGCCGGGCTGTAGAAGACAAGCAGCCTGGACGGCTCCGTACTGATGTTCTTGAAGCCGTGCCGCGTACCACGGGGAATGTAGATGAAGTCGCCGGCGGCGGCGTCGAAGGTCTGGTTGCCGTTGATGAATTTGAACTCGCCAGAGACGACATAGAACGCCTCATCCTCGGCCCCGTGGGCGTGCGGCAGGTTGCCGAACCCGGGTGAGACCTCACCCTCCATCAAGCTGAGCTTGCCGTCGGTCTGCTTGCCCGTGGCCTTGACGGTGAAGGTTTCCTGACCACCATTGATCAGTTTGGTGATTCCCTCGGAGCTGCGCACCACGAAACCGTTGGCAGCGCTCCAGACCGGATCACTCTTGTCCGGAAGTGGAAGATCCAGATTGATGATAATTTCCTACCTTACTGTGAGAATTTGATACGGCTAGGGCTCGAAGTGGCGCCAGCGCTGCGTTGAATCGCGTACCCCGCCGGTCGGTGTAGTAGTAAGGAACCTTTTGACGTACGCCGCAGGTCGACAGCCACCGAAGGCGGTGGCGATCGGCCGCGGCCGCCAATCCGCCGGGGTCCGTGGCGGACAGCACCCGAACCGGCGGCCCCGCCGTGGTCGGATCCGGCAGCGGTGGTCATACCCGTTCGGTCTCCCTCGTGGGTAGGCTCGCCAAACTTCCGGGGTAGGTAAAGGTCGGGACGGCGAGTTCGCGCCTGAGCACCTGGGCCACGTCGTTGGCGAGTCGCTCGACGGCTCCGAGCAGTTGTGCTCGAGGCATGCCGCCGAAGCCGACGTGCAGCATCAGCCGGCTGATGCCGTACACCTCGTGGTAGGCGGCGACCTTGTCAACCACCTCCTGCGCGCTGCCCACGACCAGGGCGCCCCGTGGCCCGGTGAACGTGTCGAACCGCTCCGGACTGAGCACAAACCCATGTCCGCGCTGATGGTTGTTGTCCCGAAACCCCGCGGTGAAGTACGGATACATGGTCCGACGCGCTTCCTGGCTGGTTGTACCGACGTACCCCTGCACGCTCAACCCGACCCGCAGGCCGGCCGCGTCGTGTCCGGCCCGCTCGGCCGCCCGCCGGTAGAGCTCAACGTTGCGCGACGCCTGGTCGACGGCGCCGACCAGCACGCCGAGCATCATGGGCAGTCCTCGGTCACCCGTGTCCATCGCCGAGGTCGGCGTCCCGCCCACCCCGACCCAAACCGGCAACTCCTCCTGCACCGCTCGCGGGGCGATGTCCGCCTCACGCAGCGGCGGGCGGAAGCGCCCGCCCGACCAGGTGAGCGGGTTCGCCTCACGGATCCTCAGAAGCAGGTCGAGCTTCTCGCGGAACAGGTCCGCGTAGTCGGTGAGGTCGTAGCCGAAGAGCGGGAAGGATTCGGTGTACGAACCGCGACCGGCGATGATCTCCGCCCGGCCGCCGGAAAGCAGATCGAGCGTGGCGAACTGCTCCCAGACCCGGACCGGGTCGTCGGAGCTGAGCACCGTGACGGCACTGCTCAGCCGGATCCGAGCGGTGTGCTCGGCCATCGCCGCCAGAACCACCGGTGGCGCGGTCGCGACGAAATCAGAACGGTGGTGCTCCCCCACGCCGATCACGTCTAGGCCGCCCTGGTCGGCGACCTCGGCGAGCTCAACGAGGTCACGCAGCTGCTGACGGGGTTCGGGCAGCCGGCCCGTGGTCGGATCGGCAGTCAGCTCGCCGAACGTGATCAGCCCGATCTCAATCGGCATGGTCGGTCTCCTTTCCCGCACCGGCGGGTGTTGCCGGCGGAATGGGGAAGTTGCGGTTGAAGACGTTGTCGGGGTCGTAAGTGGCCTTGAGTTGCCGGAGCCGGCCGAGGGTAGGTTCGGGAAACGCATCCAGCAGCCGCTTCGGGTCGGTGTCGGTTTCGAAGCTGAGATACATGCCGTCGAGCTGCGGGTACAGCTCGGCCCAGTACTTGTCGAGCTGTGGCAGGTGCTCCGGCGAGGTGGCGGCGAGTACCGAGAAGTTCTGCGTCCGGTGCGGGTAGGCGGTCGCGTCACGAGGTACGTCGTTGACCGCGCCGCCGACCGAGCGGAGTTGGACGGCGAGCACGTCGCCGGAGTGGACCATGGTGTGCAGGGTGGCCGCCGATTCGGTGGTGATGTGGTGTAGCAGCCCGCTGTGGGTGTTCTCGATGCCCTGCCCGTGGTGTCGGTTGTGGGGTGGTGCGACGATCGCCGCGTACGGTGCCAGTTGTGCCTGTTGGTCAAGGACCGGACCGATCTCCAGAAACGGGGTCAGCGCGGCCTGGGCCGCATCAACGTCGTCCCTGGCATAAACCAGGGTCACCTGGGCGAGCGGGCTCGTGCGTCGACGGCTCGGGTAGATGGACAGAAAGCTGGTGAGTTCCCGCGGCGCGTTTTCGACCAGCCGTCCCCAACGCCGCAACACCTCAGCCGTGTCGGACGCGTCGATGGCGAGGTGGGCGTAGACGACGGAGTCGACCTCGTACGCCTCAATTTCGAGAGCGGTCACGATGCCGAAATTGCCGCCAGCGCCGCGGATCGCCCAGAACAGGTCGGGGTGATTCGCGGCATCGACGCGTGCGAGGGTGCCGTTCGCGAGGACGATTTCGGCGGCGAGAATGTGGTCGATGGTGAGGCCGTAGCTACGGGCCAGGTATCCGATCCCGCCGGTGGTGGCGAGCCCGCCGACGCCGACGTCGCCGTAGTCACCGGAGCTGATCGCCAGGCCGTATGGGGCCAGGGCCTGGGCGACGTCGCCCCATCGGGCGCCTGGTTCGAGGCGAACCCGCCGGCTCGCCCGGTCGAGTACCTCCACCTTGTCGAGTCGGCACAGGTCGATAAGGATGCCGCCGTCGTTGGTGGAGCGGCCGCTGATGCCGTGCCCGCCGCTGCGTACCGAGATCGACACAACCTGACTGCGGGCGTAGCTCAGCGCGTCGGCCACCTCGGCGGCGGTGCCTGGGCGTAGCACCAGCGCCGGTGACCCCGGGCGGGTGTAGTTGTGCCGCACCCGATCGTAGTCCGGGTCGCCGGGCTCGACGGCCTGCCTGGCTAGCGTCGTGGGCAGGCCGTCGTAGTCGATGCCGGGCTGGCGCTTGGCCAGAGCGACGCTCGACCGGGCAGGCCCGGTCGGAGTTCCGGCGGTCGCCCGCTCGCGGGCGACCGCCTCCCGCAGCGCGGGGGCGACCTCCTGTCCGAAGGTCTGGATCAGGCGCGGGTCGTCGCGGCCGATCAGGAAGGCCGTGAACCCCTCCTGGAGTACGAGCGGGAGGAGTTGGTCGACCCACTGCTCGGGCGGGCCCTGGAGGAACCCCCTGCTGTTGGATGAGATGTCGACCTGGAACAGGTTGAGCAGCCGACGGATCTGTCGCGGATCACGTCCCGCCGCCACCGCCGCCTCGTCGATGAGGCGATTGGCAGTGTTGCGGTCCGGTGACCGGAGGTATTCCAGGGTCGGCAGCCAGCCGTCGGCGGTCTGGCCGGTCAACGCCAGCATCCGGGGCTGATAGGCGCCGAGCCAGATGTTGATGTGGTGGGCCGGCGCCGGGCCGCGTCGCATACCAGGAATCCGGTAGTACTTGCCGTCGCTGCGCAGTAGTCCGGGCGAGGTGTCATCCCAGACACCACGCAGAATCTCGATCGCCTCGCGCAGCGCTGTCACGCCCTGTCCCGCGGTGAGTCGGCGACCACCCATGCCCTCGACGCCGTCCCAGAAGGCGCCAGCTCCGAGACCGAGTTCGAACCGGCCACCGGAGAGCAGGTCCAGACTCGCGGCGGCCCGGGCCAGAACCGCCGGTGGGCGCAACGGCAGGTTCAGCACGTTCGCGGAAACCCGCAGCCGCCGTGTGCGGGCGGCGACCCAGCTCAACAATGTCCACGTGTCGAAAAAGTCCGGGTTGTACGGATGGTCCTGGAAGGTGACCAGATCCAGGCCCGCCGCCTCGGTCAGCTCGGCCAGCGCCACCACCTGGCCCGGCGCCTGCGCCGTTGGTGTGACGAACGTGCCGAACAGGAGATCGTGGCCATAATCAGACATTGCCCCACTTCCCTCTACCATCGTTCGTCCTACATAAGGTCTTAGCTCAGATCTTTTGTTCCACAACTCGTCTTTGGATCGACGAGAGAGTGCCATGGACGTCGCGTTCGCCACGGCCGAGGGCAGGGCGACACGCATCGTGGCTGCCCAGGGACGCCTTGCGGATCTTTCGGCGGCTGCGGCTGCCCAGGGAGGCGATCGTCACACCCGTTGCGGACGGCGCCTGCACGACGTCGTCCCGGCCGCCGCCCAGCCGTAGCCGTCCGGCCGGCGAACCTGACCGCCGGATGGCCACCGATAAGGTGGCCCAGCCTGGGCGCCGTTCGCATCCGTAACAGCCCTAGCGTTGGGCTGGCCGCCATCCTTGTGCCGTCCGGCGCAGCGGACGCGGGCAGGCGATGACTGACCATACGGACACGGACAGGTGCCTTCGCCAGCCCGGCACAGCCCTCGCACACACCCATTCACTGGTGATGCACGGCTAGGGCCTCACGGATGCGAGGCCAACCGCCAACAGCCACAGTCGCATAATGGTCGTCATCCGCTACTTGCGGGGAAAGGCACATTTGGTCAGCCCTACGGAGAGAGCCCACCCACCATGACGCAGGTACGTACGGCTTGGCAGTGGCGCAACGCACACCGGGCGCCGGCCAATCGGGTGACGATGGTCGAGATCTTCTTCGATCTCGTTTTCGTCCTGACCCTGACCCAGCTCACCCGGATGCTCGAGGCGGACCTCTCGCTCACCGGGGTGGGCCGAGTTCTACTGCTCTTCGGGATCCTGTGGTGGATGTTCGACGGGTACGTGTGGCTGCCCAACCATGTGCCGCCTCAGCAACCGGTGCAGAAGCTGCTGCTGTTCACGGCGATGGCAGGCTTCCTCATCGCCGCCGTAGGAATGCCACACGCCTTCGGGGAAACCGGGCTCGTCTTCGCGATGGGCTACCTCGTAGTGATCTGCGTGCACCTGCTCATGTTCACCCAGGCCGACCTCGGCAGGGCCCTCCGCCGGCTGGCGGCGTACAACCTCGGCTCAGCTTCGCTGGTGCTCGCTGGCGGGTTAGCCCACGGCACCGTCAGGTACGGGCTGTGGATGGCCGCGCTCGCGCTGCAGATGGTCATTCCCTACTTGGTGCCGCGCCTGTCCTGGATGAGTCTGGTCTCCTCGTTCCGGATCGAACCTGCGCATTTCGTGGAGCGGCATGGGCTTCTTGTGATCATCGCGTTGGGCGAATCAGTTGTGGCTATCGGGATGGGTGTGGACGGCGAGCACCTCACCGCAGGCATCGTCGCGGCTGTGGTCCTGGCACTGGCGTTGCCCGTCGCCTTGTGGGCGGCATACTTCACTGACGCCGGCGGCACCGAGGCCGCGCTGGCCGTCACCGAGCCTGGCCCGCGGGCGCGGCTGGCGCTGCGGATGGGCTTCGCGCACGTACCGCTCATGCTGGGCGTCGTGATCGCCGCCGCGGGTATTCACTCGGTGGTGGCGCACCCGGGCCATCCGTCTACCTCGGCAGCAGCGCTGGCGCTCTCCGGAGGCGTCGTCGTGTTCCTCGCCGGGATCGCCGAGATCCGCCACTCGCTGCGCATTGTTCCCGTACGCACAAGGCTCGTCACGGCGGTCGCGGTGCTCGCCATGATGCCGATCGGTGTCGCCGTAAACGCCGGGCTACACCTGGCTGCGGTGGTCGCGGTCGTGGTGGCGATGCTGGCGGTCGACCGCCACGCGGCCCGGACGCTCGGCCGGCCGTCGGATGGGCCCTAACCGTCGCCGAGCGGGGCGGGCGCAGCTGCCGATGTGGTTGGTCGACGCTACGGTGGTGTCGGGCGGGCATCGATTCAGCCGAAGCCTGCACGGACCTGGACCCGGAATGTGCCCGTCCCCGAGCCGCTGCCCTGTCCACCTTGCTCGTGATTGCCGCGCGGTACCAAACGCGCGATGCAGATCGGCCGACCCTGACGCGGGCATTGGCACCGATGTCCGCGATTCGCCTCGCCGCCGTCAATGATCATCGCTGCCAGATCGACCAGGGCCCGACCCCTATCATGCACCGGCCACCGGCCACCGGCCACCGGCCACCGGCCAGCCCCGCCGACAGCGCCCCAGTCAGCCTGGCCCGATCGGCCAGCAACCGCGGCAGCGCCGCACCGACGTGCGGCACCACACCCGACCCGCCCGCGGTGGCCCGCAGATCCTTCGACCACGCCGTAAGCTGCACCTCGGAAGTGGCCCCATCGAAGAGAAACCCGTAGATGTCGCAATCACAGGTTTCCTTGCAGGGTAGGCACCTCCGCTCATCTACAGGCCGACCAACAGCGCAGCCCGGCGATCACCGTGAATCACCCAGGCTAGGGCCTGTACGGATGCGATTGGCAACGTGGCCAGGCGACGCTGGCAGCGGCACGGCGGATGACGGAACCACGTCGCCCAGCCAGGTCAGCGGAGGTAGCCTCGGCGCTGTCGGAGGACGAGCATCGAGGACGGAATCACGAGATCAGGGACGCGTTGGAAGGCCGAGCCGTGCGAACACACCCGATTGTCGGACGCGCCGAAAAGGTGGATGCGATCCGCGACACGAACATCGTGTTGACTGGCGCGACAACCGGGATCGGCCGTGCCACCGCGCTGACGATCGCAGACCGAGCCGGTCGTCTGATCCTCCACGGCCTGGAACAGGAGCACGAGGTCGCGGACCTGCTGCATACGGTGCGGTCGACGATGCGTCCCGATGCCGAGCTGATCTATTTCACGGCCGACTACAGCGACCTCGCCACGGTCGTGAGGCTCGCCCGGCAGATCCGTTCGGCCACCGACAGGATCGACCTCCTCATCAACAATGCCGCGCGGCCTGGGCCGCCCACCCGGACGGTCAGTGGGGCCGGCGCGGAGGTCACGTTCCAGACCAACTACCTGGCTGCGGTCCTCCTGACGACCAGGCTCATCGACTTGGTCGGTGACGGTTATGCAGGGCGGATCGTCAACGTCGCATCCGCCACGCACCTTTCAGCGGCGCTGCTCCTGGACGACCTCGACCTGGCCCGCCACGCATACTCGCCATCGACCGCGTACGCGCACTCCAAGCTCGCGCTGGTCGCCTACTCCTGCTGGTTGGCCGCGCATCGACCCAGCCGGTCACTTGACGTCGTCAGCATGCACCCGGGGGTGATCTCGACCCGGCTGTTGCACGCCATGTTCTCCATCGCCGGCGATCGGCCCGAACATGCGGCGGCCAACCTCCGGTACGTCGCCTTCCGCCGCGATGACAATGGCACCTACTACGACGAACGGAACCCCCAGCCGCCCAACCCGCAGGCGTCCGATCGGGCGACGCAGGACCGCCTGCACGAGATCACGTCCCGTACCCTCCACGACCTCATCTGATCCGCGAGCCGAAGGAAACCAGCACATGAAATCCAACCACGAGATCGTCGCCGACGCCTTCGCCGCGTGGACGGCCGGGACCGGATACATCACGAGCATCTTCGCACCCGACATGCGCTGGGAGATTGTCGGCAGATCGGCTGCCTCCGGCACATACGACAGTACTGAGCAGTTCGTCCACGAGGTTCTGCACCCCTTCGGCGCCCGATTCAGCACAGACGCACCCTTCCGCCCGGTCACCATCCGCGCCATCTACGCCGACGACGAGCAGCGCACGGTCGCTGTGGTGTGGGACGGTGAAGGCATCACCGGTGCCGGTACGACATACCGGAATACCTACGCCTGGTTCATGACCCTTGAAAACGGCAAGGTGATCGACGGCACAGCCTTCTACGACAGCATCGCCTTCAATGAACTGTGGGAGACCGTCAGCCCCGCCCCATAGCAGGCTCGTCACGATGTTCGCACGCTGCCGGCGGCAGTGGCTCTCGCCTCGGCACTGCAGGACGCTCGTGGTCATGCCAGCAGCGCGGACCGCTACTCGGCACCGGCTCGCCGGACTTCGTCGGCCCGGCCGCACGCGCCGCGCGTCGCCAGGCTTCCGCCCCTCGGGCCGCACCCGGCTCAGGGGATTCCGGTGGCGGATCTGACACTGCGGGATTCCGGGGTAGGGCCCCGAAACCACAGGTACGTGCCCCACCCCTTCGGGATCAACGGCAGGCGCCGCCCACCCGATAACGCCAGGCCGCTGGCCAGGCAACATATGCGGCCAGCAGGCGCTGAACCTGCTGCCGCCGGTGCACGACAACGGCGTGCCAACGTCGAACGGGGAACCGAGTCCGAGACGGCACAATTGCTCATCGTCTGTGCCCGCGGCGAGGCGGCTTCACCGGCCTGCTCCTCGGCTCGATCTGTCACACGGGCCTGCACCACGCCGACTGCCCCATCGCCGTCATTCGGTAGGAGTGGGGCTACTGACGTTTTCTTGGGTGGCTTTCATGATCGCCCAGGGAGTGGTGGCAGAGTCCGCCACGGTGGAGGTCGGCCGTGGTGACAAACATGGAGGTGTAGCAGCCGCGGCCGCAGCGGGTCAGTACCCCTTTGACCGCGACGACCTGCCGGAACTGGTTCCTTGCAGATAGGCCCGGTACGGCGGCTATGTTGCTGGCCTGGATCGACGCCAGGGTGGCATTCCTCTCGGACAGGCTCCCGGGATTGCGTCACAGCGCCCCACGGGCGCCTTTGATCTGCTGTGACTCGCCGGCGCAACGACCTTTGCCGCCGAGTGCGGTCTTCCATCTCTACCCGCGCACCGTGTCCAGGTCGTCGGTGCCCCACGCAACCACGTCATCGCGATCCAGATGACAACGGTGCGCAACCACCGGTTTTCCGCCGCCGCGTGGTAGTAGAGGGCAAGCTGCACCGCACCCACCACGAGTACGCGACCACCAGGGTCAGCCGTACGTTCACGTCACGACCGCGCCGCCCGCCGTCGGGCATCACGATGTCGCCTAGAAAAATGGCAGCCATCGCGATAACCATGCCGACCCGGACGACACCCGGTCGCTGTGGGTCTCGTTACCTAAGCCAGGTGTAGGACGACCAGCGTAGGTACTGTAGCCAGCCACTCCGGCGAGCAGACGGTGACGTCGAAGGACTCCCCGCCCGGCGTGTCGGGCGGGCCGACGATCATGCGGGCGAGCAACGCGAACTCGGACGGATCGTCAGGAAGCGTCGACGGGTTGGGATCGAGGTGGAGGCTCTTGAGGACTGCTCGCACACCGCTGATCTTGCCGTACCAAACGTCCGCTCATGCCGCCCTCCGAGTGTGACAGCCGCGGGTCGGCGCGATCGAGCCGGTCAGCTCACGCCGTGCCGTCGAGATAGCCGACCTACATGGAGCTCGACGCGATGCGGACGCGATACCCCCAGCGCCGTAAAACCAGAGCGATCTTCGCAGCGCCAGCCGGGTAGGCGGAGTGGACATTCATGACGCCGACGTCAAAGGGACGCTCGTCGAAGGCCGCCCGTTCGAGGACCTCCACGACCGGCCAGATCGCGTCGTCCCCGCCAAGGTCGTGGTCCAACCACAGCTCGTCCAAGCGCCGGTCCCGGTACCGGCCGAGGAGTTCAACTCCAGCGGCGCGGGTCCGGGCCACCTCGGCGGGCACGGCCATCCACGAACGAACGGAGGTCATCCACCAGGACGATCGTTCGGGAGGCGGCGTTCACGCGATGATGATGCCTGGACGGTCATGATCCGACATCCGGATTCGCCGCAGATCGAGCCTGACCCCGTTAGGGTTCGGGCTCACATGGTGTAGCCGTCCGGGCCCGAGGGGATGGGCTGGCCTGCCGTTTCGGAGGGGCCGTCGCTGCGGGAGGCCTCGTGGTCCAGCGGCGGTCGGGGGCTGGGGCTGATCGAGACGAGGTAGCCGTCGTCGCGGACGATGATCTGGTCTGTGCTGGCCGAGAGGATCTGATGTACCGGTCGTGGCAGGGCGACCGTCAGGATCGTTCGACCGGTGGCGATTCCCCAAACTCGCAATACCTGGTCGGCACAACTGGTCACGACGACGGGGCCGCCGTCGAAGACGGTCGGCAGGATCGCCCAGACCTTGCCGGGATGCGTCAGTGTGGGCCCGGACCGCTCACCGGTCACAAGGTCGGTGCAGGTCACGATGTCGTTCAGGGCGCTGACCACCACCCCGCCGGCCACGTCCAAGGCGGTGATGGCGTGTGGTCCGGGCCAGTTCCGGCGGTCTACGGTGTATTCGGTCGGGTCGATGGCCTCGGCGAATCGGCCGTGAGGTGGGATCTCGGTCAGGTCGGCGCCGTCGAACAAGCGGATCCGACCGTCGCCGTCGCCGCTGAGCACGACGGTACGGCCAGCGAGGTCGCCGAGCGCGACCGAGGTCCCCGGCAGTGTTCCGCCGAGCCGGGTCGAAGCGCGTCGGGTCAGCGTGGCCACGTCCCAGACGGCGAGGGTGCCACCACGGTCGATCATCGCGACAAGACCATCACGTGCGGCGACAGCCGACAGAACCGGCCCACTCGTCCAACGCTGAGGCGCGGCCCGGATCTCGCCGGTGGCAGGGTCGACAACCGTCGGTTGGAGGCGCTCCACGGACACGGCAAGGTCCCGGCCACCGACGTCGACAGTCCGCACTTGCACGTGCCCAGCTATCAGCGGATGGGCGCTGGTGCGCTGGCCGGCCAGCCGTAGTTCGCGCCCGTCAGTCGAGTCGTACACCCGGTACTGGCCGAACTCGTCCACGCCGACGACAGCGGCCCGCCCGTCGACTGTGGCTGCACTTGCATCTATGAGACGCGGCCGATCCTCGGCGTCGCGTGGAAGGGGATCGGTGAGTTCCAGAAGGTTGACACGTCCCTCACTGCTGCCGCCCTGGGCCGCGAAAATGAACCGGCCGCAGGCGACGACATCGTCGACGTCATGCGTGAAGTCGGTACGGATCGATCCGCGGACGGTGCCGTCGCGCAGGTCGACGATGCGCAACGCCCGCGACACCCCGATCACCGCGCAGGCGCCGTCGGCGGTGAACGTCAGCGCGTCACTCGGATGCGTGCCGGTGGAGAACTTCGCCACCGGTGCCGTCGTTGTCGGATCCCAGACGGTCAGCAGGCCGCTGTCCGCGACGGTCACCGCGCGCCGCTGACCGTCCAACATGGTCCAGCTGGCACAGCGCAGCCACTCGGGCGTGGGCGCCTCGCCGGTACGCCGCAACCCGTCCAGGTCGTGAAAGCACAACGTCTGCGTCCAGTCGTCCTCACCACCGAAACTCAGGACAACCGGAGCGCCGTCGGTACTGATCGCGACTCCCCCGACACGGCCACCGTGCGCAGCCGTTCTCGCCAACAGTCGACCAGTGGCCAGATCCCACTGCAGCAGGTACCCACCCTCGGTACCGGTAACCGCCACACCAGCACCGACCGCAAGGCTGCGTAGGCCCCCCGCACGCCGGGGAATGTCGTCCGGATCGGTGGCCAGCAGCAACCTGCCGGTGGCGAGGTCCCAGACGAGTAACCGCTCGTCCTCGACCGCGACGACGGTGTCACCGACGAGAACGGCGTCATAGTTGATCTCGTCCCAACCTCGCAGGCGCACCCGGTGCGTCACACCGTCCGAGAGGGAAATCCGGTACACCACGTCCGCGGCAAGTGCCCACGCGTACGTGTCGTCCAGGCGCATCCCTTTGATCAGGGACCCGAGCTGGTGTGCCTGCCGGAACGCCGGACTCAGCGGATCCCCGGCAGTCCACGACGGCAGCCACTCCGCCTCGCCCTCACCCCGCAGCCGCTCGGCATGATCGGCCTGCCCACGCCGCAGAAACGTCAGCATGCGCTCGAAGCGATCCAACGCGGGTCCTTCCTGCAAGATCATGGAGGCGACACCCCTCCCCCACGGATGCTGACAGCACGACAACACCTCAAACGGCGCCTCCGCACCATCGTGCGGGTGGCCATACGGCGAGAACACGATCGTCGCCCCCACCGGGGATACGCATTATCCCTCAGCGATGGCTCAGACCCGCCACGCCGACCGCCCAGGGCCAACACCACCAAGAACCGGTCCGCCAACCGGCGCGACAGCCGACCGGAAGACAGCCCGTCCAGCACCTCAACTGGGACGGAGCAACTACACACGGATCTGCCGCATACCGGTTGCCGGCGTAGCAGAGCACGGAACGACTGCCAGACAGGCGCCCGCGACTGTCGTCGCGACAGGCATGCCACGAGCGCCAACCGTCGCCCGAGTGAACCCCCGACCCGATCTCTGTGACGGTGACCGCTCCTCATGAAGGGAGAACCTCATGCATGGTGATCACCTGAGCCGGCCGGAGACCACACCATCCGACCGGACTCAAAAGCGCCAAGCGCATCAACCCGGTCGCGGCGAACCCGCGAGCAGGCGAACCCACCCCCGCCACACAGCCCCGACCCGCAGAAACACCGACGCCAGATTCTCACCCAACTGCCGTGCGCTCCGTCCCACCGGACCACGCATCAACCCCGCCACGACCCCGGCGCGAATCAGGTGCTCCCAAGTTGCTCCCATCGTAAGGAGCACAACACGAAACGGCTCGTTACCGAAGATCCGGTAACGAGCCGCGTGACCTGCATGTATAGCTGGTGGGCGATACTGGGTTTGAACCAGTGACCTCTTCCGTGTCAAGGAAGCGCGCTCCCACTGCGCCAATCGCCCTCGTTGTTGCCGAGGTGGAGACGGGATTTGAACCCGTGTACACGGCTTTGCAGGCCGTTGCCTCGCCTCTCGGCCACTCCACCGAGGTTGCCCCCGATGTGGCGGCATCTCCGAGCGGACGACGGGACTCGAACCCGCGACCCTCACCTTGGCAAGGTGATGCGCTACCAACTGCGCTACGTCCGCTTGTCTTCCGGTGTTTCCCGGTGACGGATGAGAACTTTAGCCGAGCCCGCGAGCGGATGCCAAATCGGGGCCGCCGACGGCGGGTCAGACGCCCCTGACCGGGACAAACGCCGTGGCCGCACCCACCTCCCCTACAACATCCTAGGAACCTGGATAGGAGGAACTGGGTGCGGCCCGACGGGTTCCGCCGCTACTTCGGGGCGTTCAGGTCGGTCAGCGCCTTGGCCGCCCCCCGGTGCAGGATCACCGGGTCGGTCCGCCAGGCGAACTGGAGGCTGATCTCCTTGGCCGCCGCGTTCGCCTGCTCCAGTTGCGGCTTGCGCTCGAAGAGCGCCTTGGTCAGCACGCAGACCAGGTCGGCGTCAAGGTCCTCCTTCACCAGCAGGAAGTTCGGCACCACGATGGTCTTGACGTCCGCCGGCGTACCGTAGGTGGCGGCGGGGACGGCCCCCTCCTCGTACACCGGGTTGATTTTTTTCATCTCGGCGAGCAGCGGCGTGATGTCCAGGAAGCTGACCTGGTCCCGGGTGGTGGTGAGCAGGTCGGTGATGCCCGGGGTGGGCAGGCCGCCGGACCAGAAGAACGCGTCGATCGAGCCGTCCTTCACCCCGTCGACGGTCTTGGTCAGGTCAAGCCGCTGCGCCTGGATGTCCTTCTCCGGGTCGAGGCCGGCCGCCTGCAGCAGCCGGTTCGCGATCACCTCGGTACCGGACTTCGGCGAGCCGGTGGAGACCCGCTTGCCCCGCATGTCGGCGACGGAGGTGATGCCGGCGTCCTTGCGGACGATCACCTGGGTGTAGTTGGTGTGGATCCGGGCCAGCGCCTGGACCGGCTGTTTCTGCCCGGCGAAGCTCCCGGTGCCCTGGACCGCGTCGGCGGCGGTGTCCGCGAGCGAGAACGCCACCGCGTACGTACCGGCGACCAACTGCTGGATGTTCTGCACCGAGGCACCGGTCTCGGCCGCGGTGGCCCGGACCCTGCTGCCGGGCGCGTTGGAGATCTGCTCCGCGTACGCGTTGCCGAGCGCGAAGTAGACGCCGGTCGCGTTTCCGGTGGCGATGCCGATCCGGGTCTCGGTCGCCACGTCGCAGGTGATCTCACCGCCGGCGTCGGTGCTGGCGGTGTTCTGCCGGCCGCCACAGGCGACGAGGGAGGCCAGTCCCATCCCCGCGACGATGACCACGGCCAGGACCCTCGATGTACGTCTCATCTCGTTTCCTCTCCCAGGTTCGAACCGACCTCTCGCACCGTCGGGCCGGCGCCGCCCGCCGGCCCGGCACCGGCACCGGCACCGGCACCGGCACCGCCGGACGGGGCGACCTCGACGGAACCACCAACCGGACCGGTCTCGGCACCACCGACCGGACCGACATCAACACCGGCGGAGACGGCCGCCGCCGGTGCACCACCGGAGACGGCCGACGGTGCACCGGCGGGCGGGGCCGGTACGGTCCGGCGACGGTGGACGAGCGCGACCACCACGGCGAGCGCGACCAGCGCGACCCCGATCGTGATGGAGACCGGGTGCAGGTAGAGCAGGAGCAGACCGGCGACCGCGGTGAGGGTCCGCTCGACCGGTCCGGCCGGGCCCACCCCGAGCAGCCAGCCGCCGGTCGCCACGGCCAGTGCCGCCACCCCGAGGCAGCCGACCAGGCCCGCCCAGAGCACGTCCAGTGGTGCACCCCGGCCGAGCAGGTACTCGCCCGGGCCGGTCAGCACGAACGCGATCGGGGCGAGGAAGGCCGGCAGGGCGTACTTCAGGGCCTGCCACATGGTGGGCACGGTCCGGCCGCCGGTGATCGCGGCCGCGCCCACGGCGGCGAGTGCGGTCGGCGGGGTGACCTCGGAGAGCACCGAGTAGTAGAAGACGAACATCGCCGCGGCCGGGGCGGGTACGCCGAGCGCGAGCAGCGCCGGCCCGATGATCACCCAGCCGATGATGAAGGAGGCGGTGACCGGTACGGCGAGACCGAGCAGCGACAGTGCCACCGCGGCGAGCAGCACGGTGAGCGCCAGTACGACGGTCGGGTTGTCGCTGACCGCCTGGGCGCCCCGGACCAGCAGCGAGGCGAACTGGGCGCCGAGCCCGGTCTTCGTGGTGGTGGCGGTGACGATGCCGGCGGCGGCGCAGACGGCGGCGACCGGGAGCACGCCGCGTACCCCGGTGGCGAGCGCGGTGGCGAGCCGGCGTGGGGTGAGCCGGTGCCGCCGGTCGAGGAAGGAGAGCAGCACCGCGAGGCCGGTGGCGTAGACCACGGCCCGGATCGCGCTCACCCCGACCGCGAGCAGGACGACGATCACGATCAGTGACGAGAAGTGGTAGCCGAAGCGGGCCAGCAGGCGCCATGCCGAGGCGGCGGCCACCTCGACCGGCCGTACCTGGAACCGGCGGGCGTCGATCTCGACGGCGAGCAGGATGCCGAGGTAGTACAGCAGGGTCGGGATGACCGCCCAGCCGAGCACCGTCAGGTAGGAGACCTCGAGGTACTCGGCGACGATGAACGCCGCCGCGCCGAGGGTGGGCGGGGAGAGGATCGCCCCGACCCCGGCGGCGGCGAGCATGCCGCCGGCGTGCTCGGCGGGGTAGCCGGCGCGGCGCAGGATCGGCCAGGTGACCGCGCCGACGCTGACCGCGGTGGCGGTGCCGGATCCGGAGACGGTGCCGAGCAGGAAGCCGGAGGCGACCGCGGTCCGCCCGGCGGCGCTGCGGGAGCGTCGGAACGCGGCCACCGAGAGGTCGACGAAGAACCGTCCGGCGCCGGAGAGGTCGAGCACCGCGCCGTAGATGGTGAAGAGCACGATGTAGGTCGCCGCGACGTCCAGCGGGGTGCCGTAGAAGCCGCTGCCGGAGTTGTAGAGGGCGTCGACGATCTGTCCGAAGTCGAGGCCGGCGTGGGCGATCGCCCAGGTCTGCGGCAGCAGGCCGCCGTAGTAGCCGTAGGCGAGGAAGAGCAGGCAGACCACCGGGAGGATCCAGCCGGTGGTGCGGCGGCACGCCTCGACCAGCAGGACCAGCAGCAGTGCCCCCATCAGCACGTCGACCGGCGCGAGCAGGCCCTGCCGGTCGAGGAAGGCGTCGTAGCCGCCGCCGGCGTCCCCGACGGCCAGCGGCAGCACCGGGTAGAGGCAGACCAGTAGCGCCAGGCCGGCCAGGACCCAGTCGAGCGCCGTCGGCCGGTCCGGGCGGCGGGTGGCGGGCGCGCCCTCGGGTACGTCCCGGGCGGTCCGCGCCGGCAGTCGTAGCCCGGAGCGGTAGGCGAGGAAGACCAGCGGCAGTACCCCGGACAGGAAGATGATCAGATAGAACTGGCTGCCCTGCGACAGTGGGCGGAAGACCTGCCAGAGCACGAGCAGGGCGACGGCGAAGGCGACCACCGCGACGCCGGTGCCGACCGGCCCGGTCAGCTGTCGGGCGGGGCGTTCCTCGTCGTCGTACGCCGGGCTGGCCAGCTGCGACGCGGCCGGCGGCGGTGATCCGCCGTCCGGTGTGGACGGCCGCCGGTCCGGGGACGATTCGGCGGTCGCAGTCGGAGGGATCTGGGCCACACCGTCTGACATGAGCGGACACTACTACGGGCCAGCGACCGGTGCCGATCTTCGTGGGCCGGACGGTTGCCCGGCCGGGACGAACGGTCGCCACCCGGGACGAACGGTCAACTCCGCAGGTCGGGCGGTCGACGAGACAGGTCGAGCGGTCGTTCGCCACGGCGGGCGGCGGTCCGATGTGTGGGGAAGGGGCATTTCCTGACCCGGAGGTGTCGGCGGGGGCCTTCCTGGCAAGGGAGCGCGGTCGGTCCGCCGCCCGGCTCCACCGTTCGAGGGACAGCGCCCCGATATTTACGATGTTGGTAACTTATCCGACGTGTTGGTAGCTTATTGTGCGCGCCGAGATGGGCTACGGTAACCGCGTGACGAGACGTGCGGCCGAGGTGCGGCTGGATGCGCTGCTGCGTACCGCCTGTGAGGTGATCGCGACCCGGGGTCTGGCGAACACCCGCACCGCCGACGTGGCACAGGCCGCCGGGGTCAGCCAGGCGTTGGTGTTCTACCACTTCGCCACCAAGGAACGACTCGTCGCGCAGGCGTTCGCGTACGCGGCCGAGCAGGATCTCGGTCGGCTCGACGCGGTGCTCCGGTGCACCGCCACTCCGTTGGGCAAGCTCAAGAAGCTGCTCCGGCTCTACGCCCCACCGGGCCGGTCGCGGTCCTGGGCGATGTGGATCGACGGCTGGTCCGAGTCGCTGCGTACGCCGGAACTGGAGAAGGTGTCCCGCCGGCTCGACCTGCGACGGCGGGAGGGGCTCGGCGAGGTCATCGCCGCCGGAGTGGCCGAGGGGGTGTTCAGCTGCGACGATCCGGCCGGGGCCGCCTGGCGGATCAACGCGCTGATCGACGGGCTCGCGGTGCAGTTGGCGGTACACGAACGGGTGATCCCCCGTCGGCAGCTCACCGGGTGGGTCCGGCTCGCGGTCGCCCGGGAACTCGGGCTCTCCCCCACCCAACTGGACTGAGGGCCGCCCGGCTGGACTGAGGGCCGTGCCCGGCTGGAGTGACGATCCGCCGGTTACGGCCGCGCGTCTGGAGGCAGAATCGGGGCATGGAGTTGCTGCCCGCGTACCGGCGTACGCTGAGCCACCTGGCCGATCAGGTCGGTCAGGTCGGCTACGACCAGTGGGCAGCTCCCACGCCGTGTCCGGACTGGGACGTCCGGGCGCTGGTCAACCATGTGGTCGGCGAACTGTACTGGTCGGTGCCGCTGCTCGCCGGTGCCAGGGTGGCCGAGGTCGGCGACCGGTTCTCCGGTGATCTGCTCGGCACCGATCCGGCGGCGGTCGCCCGGGACGCGGCGGCCCAGGCGGACCGGGCGGCGGGCGAGCCGGGGGTGTGGGACCGGACCGTACGGCTGTCGTCCGGGCCGACCTCGGCCGACGAGTACCTGCACGAGCTGATGGCCGAGTGCCTGGTACACGGCTGGGACCTGTCGGTGGCGGTCGGTTCCGTCGTCCGCCTGGATCCCGAGGCGGTACGGGAGTGTGCCCGCTGGTTCACCGGGCGCTCCGCCGGGTACCGGTCGAGCGGGCTGACGGCGTCCGAGGTGGAGCTGCCTCCGGGGGCGGACGACCAGGCCCGGTTTATCGCCGCCTTTGGTCGCGACCCGGGCTGGCGCGTCGAGGCGTGAGGCCCGGGCTGGCGCCGAGACGTGCGGCCCGACCAGGCCCGGACCGGCGCGCCGGGGCGTGCGGCCCCCACGGGACCACGACCGGCCGGCCGGGTGCGGTGGGCGGCGGCGTCCGTTGACAGTCGGATCACCCCGACGGTACGTTCGGGCGGCTGTTGAATGGTTTCATATTGCCTCGCCGCCGAGGTCGGGCGCTCACCCGGCGAGCCGCGGCCGAGCCGATCGGATATCGACGATGACCACTGGAACCCTGCACCGGCCGCCACCCCGGCCCGCCACCGGCGAAGGCGGTTCGACCCCGCGCCGCCCGCGTTACCGACGCGACCGCCCCGGCATCGCGTACCTCTTCCTCTCCCCCTGGGCGCTCGGCGCGCTGCTGCTCACCGTCGGCCCGATGCTCGCCTCGCTCTACCTCTCCTTCACCGACTACGACCTGTTCACCAGCCCGGAGTGGGTGGGGCTGGACAACTACCGGCGACTGTTCACCGACGACGCCCGGTTCCTCGACTCGGCCAAGGTCACCGCGACCTACGTGCTGATCTCCGTACCGCTGAAGCTGGCCGCCGCCCTCGGGGTCGCCATGCTGCTCAACCGCAACCGGCGCGGACAGGGCTTCTACCGGTCGGCGTTCTACGCGCCGTCGCTGCTCGGCACCGGCGTGGCGATCGCGCTGGTCTGGCGGGCGATGTTCACCGACAGCGGGGTGGTCGACTCGGTCACCGGGACGTTCGGCTGGGACACCGGTGGCTGGATCAACGAGCCCGACTACGCGCTCTGGGTGCTGATCATCCTGGCCGTCTGGCAGTTCGGCGCCCCGATGGTGATCTTCCTGGCCGGGCTCAAGCAGATCCCGACCGAACTGTACGACGCCTCGGCCGTGGACGGCGCGGGACGCTGGCGGACGTTCCGCTCGGTGACCCTGCCGATGCTCTCCCCGATCATCCTGTTCAACCTGGTGCTGGAGACCATCCACGCCTTCCAGGCGTTCACCCCGGCGTTCATCGTCAGCGGCGGGCGGGGCGGCCCGAGCAACTCGACGCTGTTCTACACGCTCTACCTCTACGAGCGCGGCTTCGCCCAGTTCCGGATGGGCTACGCCTCGGCCATGGCCTGGCTGCTGCTGCTCGTCATCGCCATCATCACGGCCCTGTTCTTCGGCACGTCCCGCCGCTGGGTCTTCTACTCGGGGGAGGACAGGTGACCACCTTGACCAGCGGCCGCACCGCCGGCCGTACGGGAACCCGGCTGCGGGGGATCGGCTGGCACACGCTGATCATCGCCGTCCTGGCGTTGCTGCTCTATCCGGTGGTCTGGCTGGTCGCCACCTCGGTCAAGCCGACCGACGAGATCCTGTCCAGTCTGAGCCTGCTGCCCAGCCGGTTGGCGCCGGAGAACTACTCCGCCGCGCTGGACGGCATCGCCGGGATCGGCATCTGGCGGTTCTTCACCAACTCGGTGCTGGTCGCGGCCGGCTCGGTGATCGGCAACCTGGTCTCCTGCGCGCTGGCCGCGTACGCCTTCGCCCGACTGCGGTTCCGGCTACGCGGACCGTTGTTCGCGTTCACCCTGCTCACCATCATGTTGCCGTACCACGTGGTGCTGATCCCGCAGTACACGATCTTCCAGAAGCTGGACCTGGTCGGCACCTTCGTGCCGCTGATCCTGCCGAAGCTGCTCGCCACCGACGCGTTTTTCGTCTTCCTGATGGTGCAGTTCATCCGGGGCCTGCCCCGGGAACTGGACGACGCCGCCGCGATCGACGGTTGCGGACCGGTGCTCACCTTCCGGTACGTCATCCTGCCGCTGCTCAAGCCGGCGCTGGTCACCACCGCCATCTTCACCTTCATCTGGACCTGGAACGACTTCTTCAGTCAACTGGTGTACCTGAACGACCCGGAGTCGTACACGCTGCCGCTGGCGTTGCGGTTGTTCATCGACCAGACCAGCGAGTCGGCGTTCGGCCCGATGTTCGCGATGTCGGTGCTGAGCATCATCCCGGTGATCCTGTTCTTCCTGGCCTTCCAGCGTTACCTGGTGGAGGGGATCGCCACCTCCGGTCTGAAGGGTTGAGCACCCTCGCGGGTCCGTCCGACGTACCGTTGCCGGACGGGCCCGCGACCGGTGGCTGTCGTACTCAGGTCGGCAGGACCGCCGCGATGTCCTCGCGGAGCAGGTTCCCGTCCGCTACCACGATCCGGTGCCGGCGGCGCAGTGAGGTGCCGGCGGCCAGCCGCCGGGTCCGCTGCCAGGCGAGCGCCACGCAGACGCCGGGATAGATCCCGGTCCGCACGAACCAGTGGTCGCCGTCGCCCAACCCGGTGAAGACCAGGGTGTACGCCGCACCGTCGGCGCTGCGACCGCCCAGAGCCAACCACGCTTCCGTACTGCCGTTGACGGCCTCCTCCCCGTCGGCGGAGGCGGTGAAGGTCGACACCTCACCCGACGCGGCACGCCAGAAGAACCCGCCGTACCCGGCACCGCCGGGGCGGCCGTTCGTGGCCGGACTGCCCAGCACGACGTCCCGGTCGGCGGGCGCGGTGAGCCGGTAGGCGAAGTCGAGCAGCCAGGCGTCGGCCCGGTCGGGAAGCGCGGTGGCGCGGACCGTCCGCTCCTCGGTCAGCAGGGTGGCACCGGAGGGATCCGACCAGCGCAGCCGCTCGGCGAATCCGTCGACGTCGGCCGGCGGCCGGTCGGGGTGCTCCGGAACGGTCGGGACGGGCTCACCTCCGGTGTCCGCGGCGGCGGCCCCGACCCTGGTCTCGACGCCGCCCTTGGCGCTGGCCCCGACCCTGGCCTCGGCGCTGGCCCCGACCCTGGCCTCGACGCCGACCGGTCCGGCCGTGCCGCCGTCGGGCAGCCAGGCGTCGTGGGTGATCTGGCCGTGGTCGTCGCGCCAGGTGTAGCCGGTGTCCCGGACGTACGTCCGACCGCCCCACAGGTTCGTGCCGGAGACGTCCTGCAGCGCCACCGAGACCCCGAGGTGCCACCGGTGGTCCTCGGGCAGGGTGTCGGTGACGGTCACCCCGGCCAGGGTTCGCACCGGATGCAGGTACGGGCGTGGGCCCCAGCGTGGGTCGATCTCCGGCGCGACGACGTACCCGGCGACGATCTCGCCGCCTATCCGGAGCCGTGGTCCGGTCGGCTCGTCGGTCATCAGCCCGCTCCTGTCGGTTCGATGGCGACTGTCGCTGGTGTTCCCGGTGGCGGTCGACGGGACCGCCGGACGCGCGGAGGAAAGCGGTTACCGGCGGACAGCGTACCCGGGTCGGTCGCGCCGGGCCGCCGCCCGTTGACAGGGCATCGATTGACGCCGGTGGCAAGGGGCTACCGGGCGGGGCGGGGCGGCGTACCGTGTCGGCGCACGGCGAGGGGCACGGCGGACGCCGATGGCGGGGTCGCCACGCCGCTGGCGGTGCCACGAGCACGGTCGGTCCGGTCGCCGGATAACCTTGACACGTTTCAGCCCGGGCGGTCCGGGCAACGGAGGGAGACGTGGTGGCGGGACCCACGGTCAGCATCCGGGATGTGGCCGCCCAGGCGGGCGTCTCGGTCGGCACGGTCTCGAACGTGCTCAACCGGCCCGACATCGTGGCCGCGTCGACCCGGAGCCGCGTCCTGGCCGTCATCAACGAGTTGGGCTTCGTACCCAACGACGCCGCCCGGCAGCTGCGCCGGGGCCGGGGCCGCACGCTCGGCCTGGTGGTGCTGGACGTGGCCAACCCGTTCTTCACCGACGTGGCGCGCGGCGTCGAGGACGCCACCGGCGAGGCCGGCATGGCGGTGATCTTCTGCAACAGCGACGGCGACCCGGGCAAGGAGAGCCGCTACCTCGACCTGTTGGAGGAACAGCGGGTCCAGGGGGTGCTGATCACGCCGGTGGACGACGCCAACGAGCGACTGGTGCGGCTGCGGGAGCGGGGGGTCCTGGTCATCCTGCTGGACCGGCGCTCGACCCGGACCGACGTCTGCTCGGTCTCGGTGGACGACCGGCTCGGCGGTGAGCTGGCCGTGCGACACCTGGTCGAGGCGGGACACCGGCAGATCGCCTTCGTCGGCGGCCCCTGGCGGCTGGAACAGGTACGGGACCGGCACCAGGGCGCCCTGCACGCGCTGCACGAGGCCGGGCTCTCGGAGCAGAACATGCGGCGCTTCGAGACGGCCAGCCCGACCGTGGCGGCCGGCCGGGACGCGGCCTCCCGAATCCTCGGCCAGCCCCGGTCCAGCCGGGCGACGGCGGTGTTCTGCGCCAACGACCTGCTCGCGCTCGGCGTACTGC
Organism: Plantactinospora sp. B24E8; assembly: GCF_039871735.1. Classification (NCBI taxonomy): domain Bacteria; kingdom Bacillati; phylum Actinomycetota; class Actinomycetes; order Micromonosporales; family Micromonosporaceae; genus Plantactinospora; species Plantactinospora sp. B24E8. Next base: position 50,658 of record NZ_JBDPMH010000036.1, on the reverse strand, counting down.
AGGAGCTGACCCGGCAGCAGGTCCGGGTGCCGCAGGACATCGCGCTGGTCGGCTACGACGACATCGAATTCGCCGCCGCCGCGGCGGTCCCGCTCTCCTCGGTACGCCAGCCCCGGCAGCGACTCGGCCGGACCGCGGCCCAGTTGATGCTGGAGGAGGCGAACGATCCGGAGGGCCACCGGCACCAGCAGGTGGTCTTCGAACCGGAGCTGGTGGTCCGCGAGTCGAGCCGGTACGCCCGCCCCGTCGACTGACCGTTTCTTGACAGTTCAACGATGCCGATCGTATTTTGAGGGCGCTTGGTTGAAACGGTTCATTCAAGGGAGGCCGCCATGCGGCGTGTCTGCTTCATCCTGCGGGTCCGGCCCGAGCGGCTGGCCGAGTACCGCGAACGGCACGCCGCGGTCTGGCCGGAGATGCTCGCCGCACTCCGCGACGCCGGCTGGCACGACTACTCCCTCTTCCTGCACGACGACGGGCTGCTGGTCGGGCACTTCCGCACCGCCGACCTGGCCGCCTCGCTCGCCGCGATGGAACGCACCGAGGTCAACGCCAGGTGGCAGGCCGAGATGGCACCGTTCTTCGTCGGGCTGGACGGGCGGCGCCCCGACGAGGGATTCGTCGTCCTCGACGAGATCTTCAACCTGGACGCACAACTCGCCGCGCTGGAGAACACGGAGGCCGACATGACCGAGCGAAGCGAGGAGAGGGCATGACCGGGGTCGACATCCGGGCGGCGTTGCGCGCCCAGCAGATCGAGGTGCCCTCGTGGGCGTACGGCAACTCGGGCACCCGCTTCAAGGTCTTCGCCCAGCCCGGCGTGCCGCGTACCCCGGAGGAGAAGATCGCCGACGCGGCCCAGGTGCACGCGTTCACCGGGATCGCCCCGATCGTCTCGCTACACATCCCCTGGGACCGGGTCGACGACTACGCGAAGCTGGCGTCGTACGCCGCCGAGCGGGGGGTACGACTCGGCGCGATCAACGCCAACGTCTTCCAGGACGACGACTACCGGCTGGGCAGCGTCACGAACCCGGATCCCCGGATCCGGCGCAAGGCGCTGGACCATCTGCTGGAGTGCGTCGACATCATGGACGCCACCGGCTCGCGGGACCTGAAGCTCTGGTTCTCCGACGGCACCAACTATCCGGGCCAGGACGACATCCGGGCCCGACAGGACCGGCTCGCCGAGGCGCTCCGGGTCACCTACGACCGGCTCGGCCCCGACCAGCGGATCCTGCTGGAGTACAAGCTCTTCGAGCCGGCGTTCTACACCACCGACGTACCGGACTGGGGCACCGCGTACGCGCACTGCCTGCGGCTCGGCGAAAAGGCCCAGGTGGTGATCGACACGGGCCACCACGCCCCGGGCACCAACATCGAGTTCATCGTGGCGTTCCTGCTCCGCGAGGGGCGGCTCGGCGCCTTCGACTTCAACTCCCGGTTCTACGCCGACGACGACCTGATGGTCGGCGCGGCGGACCCGTTCCAGCTGTTCCGGATCATGCACGAGATCGTCAGGGCCGACGCGCTGCGGCCGGAGTCGGGGATCAACTTCATGCTCGACCAGTGTCACAACATCGAGCCGAAGATCCCGGCTCAGATCCGTTCGGTGCTCAACGTGCAGGAGGCGACCGCCAAGGCGCTGCTGGTCGACGCGGAGGCGCTGGCCGCCGCGCAGGCGGCCGGGGACGTGCTCGGCGCGAACGGGGTGTTGATGGACGCCTTCAACACCGACGTCCGGCCGCTGCTGCGCGAGGTGCGGGAGGAGATGGGGCTGGACCCGGATCCGATGACCGCGTACGCCCGGTCCGGGTACGCCGAGAAGATCGTCGCCGAGCGGGTCGGCGGCCAGCAGGCGGGGTGGGGTGCCTGAGATGACGGACACGCACACCTCCCCCGAGGTCACCGCGCTGCTGGACCGGTCGCACCGGCTCGGCGCGGACAAGCGCTACACCAACTACGGCGGTGGTAACACGTCGGCCAAGGGCAGCGCGGACGACCCGGTCACCGGCGAGGCGACCGAGCTGATGTGGGTCAAGGGATCCGGTGGCGACCTCGGCACGCTGACCGAGGGCGGCCTCGCCGTACTCCGGCTGGACCGGCTCCGCACGCTGGTCGACGTCTATCCCGGCGTCGACCGCGAGGACGAGATGGTCGCCGCCTTCGACTACTGCCTGCACGGCAGGGGTGGGGCCGCGCCGTCGATCGACACCGCGATGCACGCCCTGGTCGACGCGGCGCACGTCGACCACCTGCACCCGGACGCCGGCATCGCGCTGGCCACCGCCGCCGACGGGCCGGAGCTGACCCGCCGCTGCTTCGGCGACCGGGTGGTCTGGGTGCCGTGGCGCCGCCCCGGCTTCCAGCTCGGCCTCGACATCGCCGCGATCGCCCGGGACAACCCGCAGGCGATCGGCTGCGTTCTCGGCGGGCACGGCATCACCGCCTGGGGGGCGACCAGCGCCGAGTGCGAGGCGAACTCGCTGGAGATCATCGAGACGGCCACCCGGTTCCTCGCCGAGCAGGGCCGGCCGGAGCCGTTCGGGCCGGTGCTGCCCGGGTACGAGCCGCTGCCGGCCGCGCAGCGTCGGGAGCGGGCCGCCGCGCTCGCCCCGGTACTGCGGGGCCTGGCCAGTACGGACAGCCGGCAGTCCGGCCGCTTCCAGGTCGGACACTTCACCGACGACGAGGCGGTGCTGGACTTCCTGGCCCGGGCCGAACACCCACGGCTGGCCGCGCTCGGCACCTCGTGCCCGGACCACTTCCTGCGCACCAAGGTCCGGCCGCTGGTGCTGGACCTGCCGGCCGGGACGCCGCTGCCGGACGTGGTCGCCCGGCTGCGGGAGCTGCACGAGGCGTACCGGAAGGACTACCGGGCCTACTACGAGCGGTACGCGGCGCCGGACTCCCCGGCGATCCGTGGCGCCGATCCGGCGATCGTGCTGGTGCCCGGGGTCGGGATGTTCAGCTTCGGGCGGGACAAGCAGACCGCCCGGGTCGCCGCCGAGTACTACCTGAACGCGATCAACGTGATGCGCGGCGCCGAGGCGGTGTCGACGTACGCCCCGATCGACGAGTCGGAGAAGTTCCGGATCGAGTACTGGGCGCTGGAGGAGGCGAAGCTCCAACGGATGCCGAAGCCGAAGCCGCTGGCCGGCCGGGTCGCCCTGGTCACCGGCGCCGGTTCCGGGATCGGGGCGGCGATCGCCCGCCGGCTCGCCGCCGAGGGTGCCTGCGTGGTGGTCGCCGACCGCAACGCCGAGGGCGCGGCGGCGGTCGCCGGTGAGCTCGGCGGCACCGACCGGGCGGTCGCGGTGCCGGTGGACGTCACCGACCCGGCCGGGATCGAGGCCGCCTTCGCCGAGGGCGCGCTCGCCTTCGGCGGTGTCGACCTGGTGGTCAACAACGCCGGGCTGTCGATCTCGAAGTCGCTGCTGGAGACCACCGAGGCGGACTGGGACCTGCAGCACGACGTGATGGCGAAGGGTTCGTTCCTGGTCTCCCGGGCCGCCGCCCGGGTGATGCTGGACCAGGGTCTGGGCGGGGACATCGTCTACGTCTCCAGCAAGAACTCGGTCTTCGCCGGCCCGAACAACATCGCCTACAGCGCCGCCAAGGCCGACCAGGCCCACCAGGTACGGCTGCTCGCCGCCGAACTCGGCGAGCACGGTATCCGGGTCAACGGGGTGAACCCCGACGGGGTGGTCCGCGGTTCGGGGATCTTCGCCAGCGGCTGGGGTGCCCAGCGGGCCGCCGTCTACGGGGTGCCGGAGTCGGAGCTGGGGGCGTACTACGCCCAGCGGACGCTGCTGAAGCGCGAGGTGCTGCCGGAGCACGTGGCGAACGCGGTCTTCGCGCTGACCGGTGGCGAACTGTCGCACACCACCGGGCTGCACGTACCGGTGGACTCCGGCGTGGCCGCGGCCTTCCTGCGATGAGTGCGCCGACGGAACCGGCGGCGGGCTCCCCCGTCGCCGGTTCGCCGCCGGCCACCACCACCGCACCGGGCCGTCGGGCCGGTACGGCAGCCCGCCCGGACTCGACCGCGGTGGCCGCGGTCGACCTCGGGGCCGGCAGCGGACGGGTGATGCTCGCCGAGATCACCGCCGACGGGATCGACCTGACCGAGGTGCACCGGTTCGGCAACGACCCGGTACGCCTGCTCGACACCCTGCACTGGGACGTGCTCCGGCTGTACGCGGAGACGGTCGCCGGGCTGCGTACCACGCTGACCCGCCGGCCCGACCTGGCCAGCGTCGGCATCGACTCGTGGGCCGTCGACTACGGGCTGCTCGATGCGACCGGGGCGCTGCTCGGCAACCCGGTGCACTACCGGGACCGGCGGACCGACGGGGTGCCGGAGCGGGTGGTCGCGGCGCTCGGCGCCGACCGGCTCTACACCACGACCGGGCTGCAGCTGCTGCCGTTCAACACCCTCTTCCAGCTGGTCGCCGCGACCGGCACCCCGGTCCTGGACCGGGCCGAACGGCTGCTGCTCATTCCGGACCTGCTCAGCTACTGGCTGACCGGGGTGGCCGGCACCGAGGTCACCAACGCCTCCACCACCCAGTTGTTGGACGTCTCCACCCGACGCTGGTCGACGGAGCTGATCAACGCGGCCGGCCTGCCGGAACGGTTGTTCGGCCCGCTGCGCCAGCCGGGCGAACCGGCCGGTGAACTGCTCGCCGGGGTACGGGAGGCGGTCGGGGCGACCGGTCCGCTGCCGGTGACCGCGGTCGGCTCGCACGACACCGCCTCGGCGGTGGTCGCGGTGCCGGCCGAGGGCGACCGGTTCGCGTACATCTCCTGCGGCACCTGGTCACTGGTCGGGGTGGAGCTGCCGGCGCCGGTGCTGTCGGCGGAGAGCCGGGCGGCGAACTTCACCAACGAGGCCGGGGTGGACGGCACGGTCCGCTACCTACGCAACGTGATGGGGCTCTGGCTGCTCCAGGAGTCGCTGCGGGTCTGGCGCTCCCGGGGGTACGACGTCGAGCTGCCGGAGCTGCTCGCCGCCGCCGCCCGGGAACCGGGGCTGGGCGCCGTGGTCGACCCGGACGACCCGGTCTTCCTGCCGCCCGGCGACATGCCGGCCCGGTTGGCCCGGGCCTGCGCGGACCGGGGCGAGCCGGTGCCGGCGGGGCCGGCCGCGATCACCCGGTGCATTCTGGACAGTCTGGCGCTGGCGCACCGGTCGGCGGTGCGGCAGGCGGCCCGGCTGGCGGACCGGCCGGTGGACGTGGTGCACGTCGTCGGCGGCGGCGCCCGTAACGAGCTGCTCTGTCAGCTCACCGCCGACGCCTGCGGGCTGCCGGTGGTCGCCGGCCCGGTCGAGGCGACCGCGCTGGGCAACGCGCTGGTGCAGGGCCGGGCGCTCGGCGTACTGGCCGGTGGGCTGCCGCAGCTGCGCGGGCTGTTGCGGCGCACGCTGCCGCGTACCGGCGCGCTGCGGACGTACCAGCCGACGCCCGGGGCCGAGGCCGCCTGGCGGGACGCCGCCGAACGGGCCGGTCTCCAGGACCGGTGACGAGCCGGCGACGGGACCGGCAACGGAGCGGGTCCCGTCGCCGTGCCGGTCCCGTCGGCGGGTGGTCGGTGGAGCGGGCCGGTGGGTCGGTGCGGCGGGGTCGGTGCGGCGGGCGAGCCCGGCGTGGACGCCGGGTGTCGCCGGGCGCCCCGGCGGGCCTTCCGCGCCTGCGTCGTCGGCCCGTAGAGTCGACGGAGTGAGTGGCGAGGTCGTACCGTCGCGCCGGGCTGTCCGGATGTCCGATGCGGACCGGGAGGGCGTGATCGCCCAGTTGAACACCGCGGTCGCCGAGGGCCGGCTGACCCTGGCCGAGTTCGAGGAGCGCGTCGACGGCGTGCTGCGGGCCCGCACCTACGGCGACGTGGAGCCCTTCCTCGCCGACCTGCCGGCCGCCGCCGCACCGGTCACCCCCAGCGAGGTTGTCGAGCTGCGCAGTCACGCCGGCCAGATCCGACGTACCGGTCGGTGGAGCATGCCCCGGCGGCTGGTCGTGCACAGCATGGCCGGTGCGGTCCACCTCGACCTGCGGCAGGCCGTGATCAGTCACCGGGTGTCCCACATCGAGCTGGCCACCCAGGCCGGCGCGACGACCATCGTGCTACCGCCGGGCGCGACCGCCGACATCGACGGGGTCAGCACGACCGGTGGTACGGCGAGGAGCAAGGTTCCGTCCACCCCCGAACCGGGCTCGACCGCGCCGCACATCGTCGTCACCGGCAGTGCCGCCGCCGGCACCCTTCTCGTCCGTTACGAGCGCCGCTTCTGGTTCTGGCGCTGGTAGTCCCCCTGGCCAGGGGTCCGGCCAGGCGCGGAGCGCCGATCGCCCGGGTGCGCGGTCGCGGAGCGCCGATCGCCCGGGTGCGCGGTCGCCGTCGTCGGAGCAGGCTCAACGAGCATTGCTCATGAAAGCCAAAGAAGCCCTCAAAAGGAAAGCATCTGTTAAGAAGGTGCTAACCGGACTGATCCCTGGGCTTGGAGGCTGCACAGATGGCGACGCGGACCCGACCCCACGCCGGGACCGACTCCGGTCACCGCACCGACCTGCTCGGCCTCGCCGCGCTCGGCGCCCTGCCGCTGCTGCTCGTCGCCGTCGGACCCGACGTCGTACCCGGCGGCCCGGTCGGGGTGGACGTCCTCTTCGTACTCGTCGGTTTCCTGGTCACCGCCACCCTGCTCGCCGAGTGGAACCGGGCCGGCCAGGTCGGGCTGACCACGTTCTACGCCCGGTGCGCCCGCCGGCTGCTGCCCACCGCCGTCCTGGTCCTGGCCGGGTCGGCACTGCTCGTCCTGACCGGGCTGCCCCGGTCCCGCTGGCCCGAGGCGGGCTGGGACCTGTTGACCGCCGGGCTCGGCGTACTGAACTGGCGGCTCGCCGCCCAGGACGCCGGCGTACCGGTGGCCCCGGACGCCGCCGCCGGGCCGCTGGCGCAGCACTGGGCGCTCGGCGTCGCCGTACAGTTCCTGGTGCTCTGGCCCGCGCTGCTCGCCGCGGTCGCGGTCTGGGCGGTCCGGCGCGAGGGCCGCGATCCACGCCGTCCCCTGCTGTACGCGGCCGGCCTGCTCACCGCCGGTTCGTTCGGCTGGGCGGTGCTGGCCGCCCCGGGCGCACCGGCGTTCGTCGGCACCCACACCCGGGTCTGGGAACCCGCCCTCGGGGCCGGGCTCGCGATCCTGGCGCTGCGCCCGGTCGGACTGTCCCGGCGGGTCGCCACCGCCCTCGGCTGGGGCGGACTCGGCGCCATCGTGGTCGCCGTCCTCACCCTCCGCCCCGGACCGGGTTCCGCCGGCGTCGCCGCCGTGCTGCCCGCCCTCGGTGCCGCCGCCGTCATCCTCGCCCGCACCTGCCACACCGGTACGACCACCGGCGACGACCGGCCGGTCGGATTCCTGGCCAGCCGTCCGGTACGCGCGGCGGGGCGGATCTGCTATCCGCTGCTCCTCTGGTACTGGCCGCTGCTGGTCGCCGCCCACGCCCGGTTCGGTGACCTGCCGGCGGTGGCCGCGGTGGCGGTGCTCTGCGGCGCCGTCCTGCTCGCCGTCCTCACCCGCCGGTACGTCGAGGCGCCGCTGCACGCCGGTCTGCCCGCCTGGTCACCCGTCGAGACGTTGCGGATCGCCGCCCTGCTGCCGGCCGCCGTGGTGATCGGCGGGCTGCTGCTCCAGCTCGGGGTCTGGCCGCCCCGCCCGACCCCGTCGTCCGCCGCGGGGCGCCGCCGCGCTGCGCGGCTCACCGTCGGGCGATCCGGCCGGCGCTCCGGTGGCCCGGGTGCGCGCGATCAGTCCGAAGCCGGCCGACGCCGGGGCGGACCTGCCCGACGTCTACCGGCACAACTGTTTCTCCGGCGGGGCGGACGGGCCGGCCCGGGCCTGCCTCTACGGTGACCGGAACTCCGACTTCACCGTCGCGCTGGCCGGCGACAGCCACGCCGCGAGCTGGGTGCCCGCGCTGGCCGCCGTCGCCGAGGCGAGAGGTTGGCGGTTGATCACCTACCTCCGGCCCGGCTGTCCCTTCCTCGACCTGCCGGTCGCCGACAGCGCCGGCCGTCCGGTCGCCGCCTGCGCCCGGTGGTACGCCAACGTGCGTACCGAACTGACCGGGCCGGAACGCCCGACGCTGCTGCTGACCACCGGTCGCCGGTACCCGCCGTCGGTCGACGGCCGGGCGCTGACCGGCCGCGCCGCCGAGAAGGCCCTGGTCGAGGGGATGCGCCGGACCTGGTCCGGGCTGGTCGCCGACCAGGTCCGCACGGTGGTGCTCCGGGACACCCCGGTGCCCGGGATCGACGTACCGGAGTGTGCGGTGCGGAACCCGAACCGGTTGACCCGGTGTGCGCCGTCACGGCGTACCGCGCTGGCGGCCGGGGCCGGTGCCGTCCAGGCCGAGGCGGTGCGCAAGCTCGACGACGTACCGCTGATCGACCTGAACGGCGCGATCTGCCCGACCGACCGCTGCGCGCCGGTGATCGGCGGTCTTCTGGTCTACCGGGACACGGAGCATCTCACCGCGAGCTACGCGCGGAGCCTGGGTCCCCGACTCCGGGCCGCGCTGGAGCGCGTGGTCGGCCAGACCACGCCCTGAACGTCACCCCACCCCCGAGCGGCACCAGGGGGTGCCGGCCCGACTCGGGGCACCACCGGTCAACACCGCGCTCACCTGCGTGGACAGCGGGGTTCCCGCCAGCCCGTCGAGAGGCGGCGGCGGGCACGGTCGGCGCTCCCACCCCCTAAGCCCCTAACGTGCCGACCCCCGAAGCGCCCCGGCGGTCGGGGTGAGAACACGGGCTTGTCCCCGATGTCCGGTACGTCGAACCCGCCGTACGGTCATCGCCAGGTCTGGACGGACATGCCCAGATCGTCCCGCCGAACGTTCGAGGAGATCGTCACTGTGAGTACGGCACCCACCGCGGACTCGACCGCCACCTCGGCCCCGGCCGCCAGCCCGCAGCCGGCTCCGGCTCCGGAGGCGCCCGAGGCGACCACGCCCGAGTCGGCCGCGCCGGAGGCGACCCCGACCCTGCACGACTTCGTGCTCAACCTGCTCGGCGACGCCGACCTCCGCTCGGCCTTCGAGCTGGACCCGCAGGGCACCCTGGAGAGCCTCGGGCTCTGCGACGTGGTCCCCGCCGACGTCCACGACGTGATCCCGCTGGTGGTCGACTCCGTACCGCTGCAGGGCCTCACCGACCTCAGCGCGGTGGAGAGTCTCGGCCTGAGCTCGCTCGCCGTCAGCCCGACCGCCGTCGTCGGCCAGGTGCAGACCGTCGCCAACCAGTTCACCACCGGGCTCTACGCCACCGACGCGGACGTCAGCGTGGCCGACGTCGCCGGGGTCAGCATCGACCCGACCGGCCTGACCGTGACGGCCTCCTCCACCGCCCTGCCGGTGCTCGGCCTCGGCAGCGGTGTGACGGTGGACCTGTCCGGGGCGCACGACCTGGCCGGGACCCTGGACGCGACCGTGCTGAACGCGGCCGGCGGGCTCGGGGTGGTCGACGGTGTGCTCGGCACCGCCGACTTCGCCGCGACCACGGTGACCTCCACCGCCGGCACCGCGACCAACCTGGTCGGCGCCGGTGACCTGGGCGGCCTGACCGACCTGACCGGCACGCTGGGCAACGTCACCGACCTGAGCAGCACCCTGGGCACGGTCACCGGCACCGTCGACGGCACGATCGGTGGCGTCGCCGACCTCGACGGCACGCTGGCCGGGGTCACCGACGTGAACGGCACCCTGGACAACGTGACCGGCACCGTCAACGGCACCCTCGGCGGGGTGACCGACCTGGGCGGTGTCACCGGCACCCTGGGTGGGGTCACCGACCTGGGCGGCGTCACCGGCACCCTGGGTGGGGTCACCGACCTGGGCGGCGTCACCGGCACCCTGGGTGGGGTCACCGACCTGGGCGGCGTGACCGGCACCCTCGGCGGCGTGACCGGCACCCTGGGCGGCGTCACCGACCTCGGTGGCGTGACCGACCTGGGCGGTGTCACCGACGTGGCCGACCTCGACGGCACCCTGGGCACCGTGACCGGCACGGTCGACGGGACGCTCGGTGGCGTCGCCGACCTGGACGGCGTGACCGGCACCCTGGGTGGGGTCACCGACCTGGGCGGGACCACGGGCAACGTCACCGGGGCCGTCGACGGCGCGCTGGGCGGCGTGACCGGTCTGCTCGGCGCCGGCGACCTCGGGGTGCAGAACCTGACCGACGGCGTCCTCTGAGCATTCACCTCCACCAGAAACGGCGACGGCCGGACCAGGGAAGCGGCTGGTCCGGCCGTCGCCGTTCGCCGTGACCTACTCGTACTCCTGCCCACAGACCGCGAACTCGGCCAGGTCGTCCCAGGTCAACGTCTCGACCGGCACCTCTTCGGGCCCCGGCTCCGGACGCAGCGGAACCAGTGGGCCGGGCAACTCGACCCGTACGTCGTCGTCCGGGTCCCAACCGCCGAGCGCGCCGGCCAGTCCACACTCCAGATAGGACGCCGGGTCGAAGTTGTACCAGCGCACCCCGATGCACCGGCGTTGACCGCCCGGCCGGGGCGCGTCCAGCCCCAGCCCGGCGTACGGCGGCAGTGGTCCCTGGTCGGCGAAGTCGGCCAGGTCGGCGATCTGGCACCGCACGATGGACTGCCAGTCGACGTACCGGCGAGGTTCCACGGTCAGCCACTCGAACGAGGTCGACCGCCACTCCGGCCGGATCGGCGGCGGTTCGACCGACCCGGCGGCCACCAGCATCGCCGCCACCTCGTCCAGGTCGAGGCGGGCCCGGCCGGCCAGCGGCCGCGCCACCTGCCACCAACCACGCAGGAACTCGTCCAGGGTGCGCCCCCGCTCGGTCATCCGCCGGCCCTCGGCGAGGACCCGCCGGTAGAGATCGCGGTTGGTCCGGCAGACCGGCCCGGACGGCCCGGCCACCCGGTACAGCTGCTTGTGCGGTACCCCGGACTCCAGCACCATGAGCTGGGCCAACGCGGCTATCCGGTCCGGATGTACGGCCAACCGGTACTCGTTGCCATTGTCGTCCTGTCGCCAGACTTCCCACTGCGTCACGGCCGGAGGGTAGCGAACCGGCCCACGCTCACAGCCCCGCCTCGGCCAGGATCCGGTACGCCCACCCGGACGGCAGCCCCGGGTTGGCGGCGGCGGCGAGGACCACCTCGGGGTCCTCGTCGGCGAGCAGGTCGGCGACCCGGGCCGGGTCGAGCCCCGGATGGCCGGCGGCGGCCCGGCGGACCGACGGTTCCGGATCGACGGCGAGTCGGCCGAGCAGGTCCGGAGGAAGATCGGGACCGGCCAGCGCCAGACGCCGGACCCGGGGCTCGGGATCCTCGGCGAAGCGGGCGAAGGCCGCGGCCGGGAAGTTCGGGTGCTCGACCAGCCGGGGCCGGAGAGGGCCGCCGTCGCCGTCTTCCCGGACCAGCCGTTCCAGCACCTCCGGCGGGACGTCCGGGCGGGTCGCGGCGGAGCGGCGGACCCGCCGGTCGGGATCGGCGTCGAGCCGCTGCCACGCCTCGGACGGCAGGTCGCGGCAGGTGGCCAGGGCGCGCCGGAACACCACGTGCGGGGAGTCCAGGTAGGACAGCCGGGCTGGCAGCGGCAGGTCGCGTACCCAGGTCGGTACGGCGAGGTCCCCCTCGAGTGCGACCCGCGCCTCGATACTGCCGGCGGCCCGCTCGGCGACCAGTTCCGCGTGCAGCCGGTCCCGGGTCCGCTCGTCGACCCCCGGATGCTGGATCATCACGCCGCGGACGAACGGGTGCGGATCGGCGACCAGCACGGCGACCACCTCGGCCGACAGCCGGGGGTTGCGGGCGACGGCCTGCCGAGTCCCGTGGTCCGGGGCGGTGGCCAGGGCGAAGGCGACGACGTCGGTCAGCTCCGCGTAGCCGGCGACGTGGGCCCGGGTGGCCGGGTCGGCGAGGCAGGCCGGGTGCAGTTCGGCCGGTACCGGTGGTTGGGCCCGGCGGGACGCGGCGGCCCGTACTGTCGGGTCGGGGTCGGTCAGCAGGGCGATCCGGACCGGGGCGGGCGCGGCCCACCAGGCCTCGGCGACCGCGGCCCGAATACCTGGGTCGGCATCCCGGGCCAGTTCCTCGGGTGACCGCCCGTACGCCTCGGCCAAGTCGTCGACGGGGACAAAGACCCGCCGCGCGACCTTACGGCGCACAAGGTCGCGGTGCGCGTCGCGGATCGCCGGGTCGGGGTCGGCGGCGATCCGGGCCCGGATCGCCGGGGAGACCCGGTCACCGCGCAGGAACAGCAGCGAGTCGGGATCCCGGTGCGCGAGGACCGCCTCGGCCACCGGATCCGGCAGTGGCCGCCGCCAGCCGGCCAGTTCCCGGGCGACCGCCGGGTCGCGGGCCAGCCGGACCAGCATCTCCTCGGTGGCGGCGGGGTTCCGGACAAGTCCGGACAGCCTCGCCTGGTCGCGTGCGGTCATGCGGCACCGGTCGTCGGCACCGTGGCCCGCCCCGCCCGACCCGACCGACCGCACACGGCCGGGCCGCAGTCGGAACGGGCCAGGGCACCGACCTCAACCGAGCTGGCTGGCAGCCTCGGCGATGACCCGCTTGGCACCCTCGGCGGGCGGGATCCGGCCGAAGATGACCTCGTCGTAGACCCGCTGGAACTCGGCCTTGACCGCGCCGCCGCCCTTCGGCTGGGCGGGCGGGGTGGGCAGCAGCAGGCTCGTCACCGAGCTCTCGAACTCGTACACCTTCTTGTCGTTCTCGGTCAGGCTCGGCGCGATCGCGTCCCGGACCTTGGCGTTGGCCGGCATACCCCGGGCCACACCCTGCGCCTTGCCGGCCTCGACGTCGTTGACCAGGAAGTCGATCAGCATCGCGGCCTCCTTCGGGTGCTCGCTGCGCTGGGCCACGCTGTACGCCATCGACATCGAGGCGATCATGCCGCGCTTCGGGGTGTCGCTGGGCATCGGCGCGATGGCCAGCGGCGCGCCGTACGCCCCGACGAGTCCGGTGTAGCTGGAGTCGTAGTTGACCTCGCCGGCGACACCCTTCTTGACCAGCGACGAGTTCTGGATCGAGCCGTCGAGTTGGGTGGTCAGGGCGGCCGGGGCGAGCGCGCCCGCGTCGCGCATCTGGCCGGTCATCGTCCAGAAGGCGGTCAGGTCGGCCTCGGTGAAACCGAGCTTGCCGTCGTCGGTGTAGATCGCCTTGTCCCGCTGGCGCAGCCAGATGTCGAACCAGTCGATGGCGAAGCCGAAGTCGCCGAAACCGGCCACCTTGCCGCCGTTGGCCTGGCTGATCCTCTGCCCGGCGGCCTGCATGTCGGCCCAGGTCCAGGTCGGGGTCGGCGCGGGGACGCCGGCCTTCTCCAGCACCGCCGGGTCGTAGACGACACCCTGGGTGTTCTGGGCGATCGGGACGGCGTACGTCGCGTCGCCGACCTTGCCGGCCGGCAGCAGGGTCTGGGTCAGGTCGGCGACGGCGAGGGTGCCGTCCTCGACGTATTCGGTGAGGTCGCGCAACGCGTTGCGCTCGGCGTACTCGCGCAGGTAGGCGCGGTCCATCTGCAGCACGTCCGGCGCGTCACCGCCGGCGATCTGGGTGGAGAGCTTCTGGAAGTACGCGTCGAAGGCGCCGAACGAGGTGTTCACCTTGATGTTCGGGTACTTCTGTTCGAACAGGTCGATGGCCGCCTCGGTGACCTTCGCCCGGTCGTCATTGCCCCACCAGGTGAAATCGAGGGTTACCGTGCCGTCCGAGCCGCCGTCGTCGCCGCAGGCGGCCAGCGGCAGGACGAGCAGTGCGGCGGCGGCGAGGGTGGCGACCCGCGCTGCGCGGGGCAGGCGCCGGGTGTGCACCATGGACGTTCTCCTTCCCGGTGGCGCCCAGTTTCCGGCCGTCGTCTCGGTGGACCGGCGGGACGTGTGGAGTGCCGGTAAGCGCTTACCCGGGACGGGCAGGGAGTGCGCTAGCCGCCGGGGGACTCTCCGACGTCGACGGGGGACCTGGGCGCGATGTGGGGTATGTGTCGGTGCTGTCAGTCGGGGGGATGAAACGATTTAACTAGTCCGGACGGTATGGGGACACCCGCAGGTTGTCAAGGGATCCGGACCCCGCCCCACCTGGGCTTCCGGTGTCGGACCGACCCGAGTCACCGCGCCGCGACGGCCACCGGGTCCCGGAACAGTTCGCGATCACTCCTTGCCTTCGTCCCCACCTGCTGATATCCACGTATCTACACGCGCTCATGATCCACGTCCGGGCCGGGCCTCCCCCGGTCGGCTCCGCCGTACCCACACCACGCCCCCGGTCCGCCCCACCACCCGTCCCGCCCCGCTCACCCCCGTTCCGCGTACCCGCAGTCCAAGGAGGACCCCTTGCCACGATCCGGGTGGAGATCACCGAACCGCGGCCGGCGACGGCTCGTACCCGCGTTCACCGCGGCCGTACTCGCCGCCGCGCTGCTGCCCGCCACCACCTCGGCGAGCGCGGCACCGGCCGAAGCCACCGCCCCGGTCACCCCGGCCGAACACCCCGAGTCGTACGGCGGCAGTCACGCCCCCCGCGACGTCGACAACCGGGGCGGCGCGGCCGCACCGGACGCCCGGCAACGCGGGCTGGCCAAGCAGCTGCCCGGCACGGTCCGATGGAACCCGCTCGGCACCCCGCACGCGCTGACCGCCACCGACGGCCCCCTCGCCGACGGGCTCGACAGCGACCCGGAGACGGCGGCCCGGCAGTACCTGGCCGCCAACCGGGACCTCTTCGGGCTGGACGCCGAGGCGGTCGCCGGGCTGGAACGGCTACTGGTCCGGCAGATCGGCGCCGGGGCCGTGGTGACCCTGCGGCAGCGCTTCGGCGACCTGCCCGCCGGCGTTGACGGCCTGGTCAGCATCGCGGTCCGCGACGGCGCGGTGGTCAACGTCAGCTCCTCGCTCTCCCGGCACACCGGGGCGCCGGGCCCGGTCACCATCTCCGCCGAGCAGGCGTACGCGACCGCGCTCGCCGACGCCGGACTCAGCGCCGACCAGGTGACCCGGCACGAGACGCGTCAGGTTGCGGTCCCGATCCCGGGCAGCCCGGCCCGGGCCGCCTGGGAGGTCACCCTGATCTCCACCGACAGCGCGCACCCGACCGCGTTCAGCACCTTCGTCGACGGCGAGCACCGCACCGTGCTGGTCCGGGAGGACCTGGTCGACTTCGACTCGGACAACCCGCACTGGGCGGTCTTCCCGGGCACCCCGCCGAGCCGGGTGAAACCGGGTCGGGAGGACTCCCGGGTGCTCTGGTGCCTCAGCCGGGAACGGGGCTGCGAGCGTACGGTGCGGGACCCGGTCAGCGGGCAGGCCTGGGACGTCGACCTGGCCACCGGCGAACCGACGTACACCTCGCGGGGCAACGCGGCCAACACGGTCGTCTCCTGGGGCGCCGGCAGCCCGGTCGTCCCGGCGCCGACCAGCGCGACCCGGGAGTACGTCTACCCGTTCACCGACCCGTGGCGGACGTCGAAGTGCGACCCGGCGGTCTTCACGTCTCCGGGCCGCAACGACGCGGACGCGGCGATCGCCAACCTGTTCGCGATGCACAACCGGATGCACGACTGGACCTACCACCTCGGCTTCACCGAGTCGTCGTGGAACCTGCAGGCGGTCAACCTGAGCGGACAGGGGCTCGGCGGCGACGCCGAGCAGGGTCGTGCGCAGCAGGGCGCGCTCAGCGGCAACCGGAACAACGCCAACCAGGGCACCATGCGCGACGGGCTGCCGCCGACCACCAACATGTACCTGTGGCAGCCGGCCGCCGGCGGGCCGTACCCGCCCTGTGTGGACGGCGACTACGACATGACGGTGATCGGGCACGAGTACATGCACGCGGTCACCAACCGCATGATCGCCGGCCCGGACAGCGGGATCAGCGGCCACCAGGGCGGCGCGATGGGCGAGTCCTGGGGTGACCTGATGGGCGCCGAGTACCTCTTCCAGCACAACCTGCGGGCACCCGGCGAGACGCCGTTCATCACCGGCGGCTACGTCACCGGCAACCTGGTCAGCGGGATCCGCAACTACGACCTCAGCCGCAGCCCGCTGAACTACTCCGACATCGGCTACAACACGGCCGGCCCGGCGGTGCACGCCGACGGCGAGATCTGGGGCGCGACCAACTGGCGGGTCCGGTCCGCCCTGGTCAAGCGGTACGGCCTCGGCACACCGTCCCGGCAGCTGGACTGCGCCAACGGGACGGTGCCGGTCGAGCGGTGCCCGGGCAACCGGCGCTGGGCACAGCTGGTCTTCGACTCGTACCTGCTCCAGGCGGCCAGCTCGGTCAGCATGATCGACATGCGGGACAACATGCTCGCCGCCGACCAGCTCCGGTTCGGCGGACGCAACGCCGACATCATCTGGCGGGCGTTCGCCGAGTCCGGGCTCGGCCGCGACGCGGTGACCAACGGCGCGGCGGACACCGACCCGACGCCGAGCTTCGCCTCCCCGTACGGCCGCAACGTCACCGTCACCCTGCGCCCGACGGGCGAGGCGGCCGGCGCCCCGGTCCGGCTCTACCTCGGCGAGTACGAGGCCCGGGCGGTTCCGGTCGCGGACACCGACCCGGCGACGCCGCTGCCGGACACCTTCGAGGCGGTCCCCGGCACGAAGTTCTCCTTCGTGGCGGTGGCGCCCGGGTTCGGGCACACCCGGTTCAGCCGGGAGTTCACCCTCGGCAAGGGCCGGCACGGCGACCGGCCGCAGCAGGTGGCGCCGGAACTGCGCCGCAACCTCGCCTCCGGCGCCTCCGGTGCGACGGTGACCGGGGACGGCGTCAACCTGGCGCAGGTCGTCGACGACACCGAGGCGACCAACTGGGCGTCCCTGGACGGGGTGGCCGGCAGGCGGGTCACCGTCGACCTCGCCGGGGACCGGCCGCAGACCGTCCGGCGGGTGAACGTCAGCGGCTACCTGCGTCCGTCGGTCACCACCGGTCCGGACACCGGGTCGCAGAACGCGCTCTCGGCGTTGCGCTCGTTCGCCGTACTGGCCTGCGACGCGACGAAGCGGGACTGCACCGACGACACGAACTACCGCCGGGTCTACACCAGCCGGTCGGACGCGTTCCCCGGTGGGGCGTACCGGGCGTACTCCCGGGACATCAACCTCCGGTCGTTCGAGATCCCGACCACGGTCGCCACCCACCTGCGACTGGAGGTGCTGACCAGCCAGTGCACCGGCGGGCCGGCGTACGCCGGTGAGCAGGACAACGACCCGGCGACCAGCACCGACTGCGCAACCTCCAGCCCGGCCCGTAACCAGGTCCGGATCGCGGAGTTCCAGGTGTTCGGCCGGTAGCCGCGCACAGCCGTGGCCGGCCGTCTGCCGGCCCCGTCGGTCCCCCGCACCGCCGTCCGTCCCGGGTCGTCCGCCCGGGCCGGGCGGCGGTGTGCTGTCCGGGGTGTGCCGTCGGCGGTGGCCGGTTCACCAGTCGGGAAGGTGGGCGGCGCGGCGGCGTGCCGCCGGCCGGGGCGGGTAGCCGGCCCGGCCGCGCCGCGCCGGTGGCACGGGTTCCGGATCGTTCTCCCGGCTCCGGCTCAGCACCCGCAGCAGCAGCCCGACCCCGAGGAAGAGCAGGACACCGCCGACCGCGAAGCCGACCTGGACCGGCCCGATCCGGTCCGGCCCGGTCACCGCGCCGGCCCGGTCGGCGGCGCCGGTCCCGTCCCCGGAGGTGTCCGCACCGGCCAGCCCGGCCGCGTCCTCGGCGAAATCGTCCGAGGTGGCATCGTCCGACGTGGCATCGTCCGCCGGGGTCGTCTCGTCGTCGGCGGGGCCGGTGGTGCTCGGTGCCGCCGACGTCGGCGGGGCGGAGCGGGACGGGGTGGGTGCCGCCGTGGACCGCTTCGGGGTGTCCGGGGCGCGCTCGGCCCGGGCACCGGTCACCTGCCGGGTGGCGCCGGCCTGGTCGAGCAGCCGCCCCTGCGCGTCGTACGCCTCGACGGTGAGACTGATCCGGCCCGCCGGCGCGTCGTCGGCGACCGCGATCCGGTACTGGGCGGTGACGGTCCGGTCCCGGCAGAGGGTGCCCGGATCCAGGTCCCGGTCGGTCAGCCGGCCGGTGTCGCCGCCGGCCCGGACCGTCATCGGGAAGGAGCCGGTCTCCTCGATCCGGTCGACCCCGACCTGGTCGAGCCGCAGGCCCGACACCTGGACCAGCAGCGACCAGCGGACCTTGCGGCAGCCCTCGTCCCGGCTCGTCGAGACGACCGCGGTGACGGTACGGGGATCACCGCCGGCCGCGAGCGTGTCCGGCACCGTGGTCAGCACGGTACGGAAGCCGGGTGCCGCGCCGGCCGGTACTGCCGGTAGCAGCGCCCAGCCCACGGTCGCACCGGCCAGGACAAGCCCGAGCCGGACCACACCGCACCGCCGCATCGTCACCACCGCCTCGTCGTCACCGGAACCCCGTCGGTACGGTCCGCCGGACGCCTGGGCGGTCCGCGCACCGACGAAGCTGTGCGGAACCGACGTTATGGGCGTCGGTCGGGTGGGCGGAAGACTGGCGTATAGGCACCTTTCAGCAATCAAAGGGGCAGATTTCACGGGCAGTGGTGAACCGGTTACCAACAGACCGCGACCGGCCGACCCGGCCCCGGGCCCGGCTGTCCCGCCGGGCACAATCTGCGGTTGTGTCGGAGAGCGTCGCTGAATTCGTCCGGGCCTACGCCGGGCTCGCCCCGGTCGCGGCGGTACCCGAGATCCGGCTGCACCAGGCGGCCGAGCCGATCGGGCTCTGGGAGCTGACCGAGGGCGAGTTCCGCAGCGAGCAGCCGCCACCGTTCTGGGCCTTCGCCTGGGCCGGCGGTCAGGCCCTGGCCCGGTACCTGCTCGACCATCCCGAGACGGTCCGCGGCCGCCGGGTGCTCGACCTGGCGTCCGGCTCCGGTCTGGTCGCGGTCGCCGCCGCCCGGGCCGGCGCCACCCGGGTACGGGCGGTCGACGTCGACCCGACAGCGGTCGCCGCGATCGAGGTGAACGCCGGGGCGAACGGGGTGACGGTGGAGACCCGCCTCGCCGACATCCTCGACGGCGACGCCGGGGACGCCGAGGTGGTGCTGGCCGGTGACGTCTTCTACAGCCAGGAGATGGCCAACCGGATGCTCCGGTTCCTGCTCCGGGCCGCCCGGGACGGCGGTGCCCGGGTGCTGGTCGGTGACCCGGAACGGGCGTACCTGCCCCGATCCCGGTTCCACCGGCTGGACAGCTACGACATCCCGGTCCCGCCGGCACTGGAGAGCGTCCGGGTCAAGCACACCACGGTCTGGGAGTTGATCCCCGCCACCCCCGGGTCGGGGCGTTCCGGCCCGGATCCGCGTACTGACTAGCGTGACGACGTGCTGTTCCGTAGTTGGCAGGGGCCGGTCGAGCAGGCCTGGCCGGACGTCGTCACCGTGCCCGACCACCTCGGGGTGGACCATCTGGTGGTGACCCGGCACGCCCTGGTCCGCCAGGTGCTCGCCGACCCCGACACGTTCCGCCCGGACAACGCCCTCGACGCGGTCACCCCGATCCCGGTCACCGCGCTCCGGGTGCTCGCCGGACACGGCTTCCGGCTGCCGCCGACCCTGGCCAACAACGGCGGGGCCAGCCATCCGGAGATCCGGGGCATCGTCGCCGACGCCCTGCACCCGCACCGGGTCGACGCCCTGCGCCCCTGGCTGACCACCCTGGTACGCGAACGGGTCGACCGACTGCGCGCCGCGCTCGACGCCGGCCGGTCGGTCGACCTGTACGCCGACCTCGCGGCCGACCTGCCACTGCTCGTCCTGGCCCGGCTCGTCGACCTGCCGGCGGCGCCGACCGGCGCGGTCAAGGAGTTCACCCGGGCCGCCCTCGAACTGTTCTGGGCCCCGGTCGACGCCGACCGGCAACGGGTGCTCTCCGACACCGTCGGGCGGTTCCACGCCGTACTGCGGGAGTTCGCCGGGACCGGGGACGGACTGGTCGGCCGGCTCCGGGCCGCCGGACACCCGCCGGAGGTGGTGGTCGGCGCGCTGTTCTTCCTGCTGGTCGCCGGTCAGGAGACCACCTCGCAGTTCCTCACCCTGCTGCTGCACCGGCTGACCGGGGAGCCGGCGGTGCTGGCCGGGCTGCGCGACGGCACGGTCGGGGTCGAGGACGTGGTGGAGGAGGGACTGCGGCTGGAACCGCCGATCGTCACCTGGCGTCGGGTGGCGGACCGGGACACCACGTTGGCCGGCACCGCCGTACCGGCGGGGGCCAGCCTGGTGCTGTGGCTGGCCCGGGCCGGCCGTGACCCGGCGGTGGTGGCGGCCCCGGAGGAGTTCGTTCCCGGTCAGCGGGGTTCGCGGCGGCATCTGGCGTTCGGGGCCGGCGCGCACCGCTGCGTCGGCGCCCAGCTGTCCCGGATGGAGGCGGCGGTGGTGGTGGCCGAGACCGCGCCGCTGCTCGGCGACGTCACGGTACGACGTGCCCCCTGGTGTCCGGACAACCTCTCGTTCCGGATGCCTGACGCGTTTGTGGTCACCCGCCGCTGACCGGTTGTCGGCCGGCGGTTCGGTGGGTCAGTGCTCGCCGCGTCGGCCGTCCAGGTCGATGCCGCGCAGGTAGAGCAGGACGATCAGCACACCACCGACCACCAGGCAGATGTCGGCGACGTTCCCGACGAAGAAGCCGGCGTAGTCGATGAAGTCGACCACGTGCCCCCGGGCGAAGCCGGGCTCCCGAAACAACCGGTCCAGCAGGTGGGTGGTGGCGCCGCCCAGCATCAGCCCGAGGGCGAGCGCCCAGGCGCGGGACCGTACCCGCCAGGCGGCCCGGGTGATCGCGACGACGGCCACCGCGGCGATGATCGCGAAGACCCAGGTGTGTCCGGTGCCGATCGAGAACGCCGCTCCGGGGTTGTAGAGCAGCCGGAGGCTGAGCAGGTCGCCGAGGATCTCCCGGGACCGGCCGCCGGAGAGCGTCGAGGTGGCCCAGAACTTGGTGAGCTGGTCGACCACGATGATCAGGAACGCCAGGGTGACGATCCGGGGAAACCATCGCACACCTGCGGTCGCGGCCGTCTCCTCCGGCACCGACGAATCCGCCTCGACCTGCTGCATGACACGCTCCTCCAGCACCGCACCGTCCCCGGACCGGCCCCAAGCGTACGACCTCGCCCGGCAGGAGCCCATGGTCCGCTTCCCCCGGATCCGGACATCCGGTCGCTGACCGTCCCACCGGTTGCCGAAAGTCAGGGTCGTCCGGTCCCGATCGTCCGCTGTGCCGGCCCGGCCCGGATTCCTACCGTCGACCCGCCTGGATGACCGGTTCCGGCTGACGGACCGAACGGCCCCGGAAGGACTCATGATCACGACAACCGCACTCACCAAACGATTCGGCCGGACAACCGCGGTCGACGCGCTGACCCTGGAGATCACGCCGGGCCGGGTCACCGGCTTCCTCGGCCCGAACGGGGCCGGCAAGTCCACCACGATGCGCATGATCCTCGGCCTGGACCGGCCGGACGGCGGGACCGCCCTGGTCGAGGGCCGACCGTACGCGGCACTGCGGCACCCGCTCCGGGTGGTCGGCGCACTGCTCGACTCCCGGGCCGTGCACCCGGGCCGCAGCGCCCGGGCCCACCTGACCGCGATGGCCCGCAGCAACGGCATCCCCACCGAACGGGTCGACGAGGTGCTGGCCACAGTCGGCCTGACCGAGGTCGCCGGCAGACGGGCCGGGTCCTTCTCCCTCGGGATGAGTCAGCGGCTGGGCATCGCCGGCGCACTGCTCGGCGATCCCGGCGTGCTGATCTTCGACGAGCCGGTGAACGGCCTCGACCCGGACGGGGTGCGCTGGATCCGCGAACTGATGCGGTCGCTGGCCGCCCAGGGGCGGACTGTCTTCGTCTCCAGCCACCTGATGAGCGAGGTACAACTCACCGCCGACCAGCTCGTGGTGATCGGCCGCGGTCGGCTGATCACCGACGCGCCGATCGCCGACGTGATCTCGGCCAGCTCACTGACCGCCGTCCGGGTACGTCTCCCGGAACCGGCCGCGCTCGGCCGACTCCGGGAGCGGCTGGTCGCCCGGCGCCTCGCGGTCGAACCGGCCGGCGAGGACGAACTGGTGGTCACCGGCGCGACCGTCGCCGAGGTCGGCGACCTGGCCCACGAACTCGGCGTACGGCTGCACGGGCTGAGCACTCGGGAGGCCTCCCTGGAGCAGGCATATCTCGAACTCACCGACAACAGCCTGCAGTTCACCGGCTCCCCCGTCGGCACCGCCACCCACCCGACCCGGAGCGAGGCCCGATGACTACCCCGACCTCCCGCACCACGCACCACCCGACGTCGCCTGCCACCCGACGCCCGGCCGCCCCGGTCCCGCCGGGCTCCGCCGAGACCCGGCACTCCGGCGGCGGACTACCCGGCGCGATCGCCAGCGAGTGGACCAAACTGTGGTCGGTCCGCTCGGTGTGGTGGTGTCTGCTCTCCAGCGTCGTACTGATGGCCGCGACCGCCGGCCAGCTCGCCATCTACGTGCAGAACAGCAACACCAACCCCGAACCGGTCGACGACCGTGGCGTGGTCGCGATCGGCCGGATGGCGGTCGACGCCGTCGAACTGGCCCAGTTCGCGGTCCTCGCGCTCGCCCTGCTCGTCATCACCAGCGAGTACGGCACCGGAATGATCCGCAACACCCTGCAGTGGACCCCGTCCCGGTGGCGCCTGCTGCTGGCCAAAACCACGATCGTCGCCGGAGTCACCTTCGCCGTCGGCACCCTGCTCGGCGTGCTCGGTGCCGCGGTCGCCGCACCGGTGCTCGGTGAGTGGGGACGGTTCGAGGCGCCGGAAGCGTTCGGCGACGCGCTCGGCGTCGGGGCGTACCTGGCGTTGATCAGCGTCTTCACGCTGGGCCTCGGCGCCGCCTTGCGGGGCCCGGTCGGCACCCTGGTCGCGGTCTTCCTGGTGCTGACGGTGGTACCGACCATGCTGCGCCTGCCCGACCTGGCGATACTCGACACCCTCGCCGACGTACTGCCCGGCAGCGCCGGACTGCACTTCCTGCGCGGCGACACCGACCCGTACCCGCCGGCGGTCGGCCTGCTCCTGCTCGCCGCCTGGGCGGGCGCGACTCTGGCCGCCGGGCACACGGTGCTCCGCCGCCGCGACGCCTGAGGTGTGGGGAAGGGGCCCTTGTTATCGCTTCCTTGCATGGGAAGGGCCCCTTCCCCACCACTCTTCGGCGGTCAGCCGGAGCGGCCCGACCGATGTCAGGCCGAGTTGTTGTCGTCCCCGGTCAGTCCGGCCTCGTACGCGATGATCGCAGCCTGTACCCGGTTGCGTACCCCCAGCCTGGTGAAGATGCTGCTGAGATAGCTCTTCACGGTGCCCTCCACCAGGAAGAGCCGCCGGCCGATCTCCGCGTTGGAGAGCCCCGCCCCGACCAGGGCCAGTACGTCGGACTCCCGTTCGGTCAACGTCCCGATCCGTTCCCGGGCGGACGGGCCCCGGGCCAGCAGTCCACCGCCGAGTTCGATGACCCGACGGGCGACCTGTGGCGACAGGTACGCCCCACCGTCCGCCGCCGCCCGTACCCCGGCAATCAGCTCCCGGGGATCGCCCGACTTGAGCAGGAAGCCGGCCATGCCCTCGCCGAGCGCGCGGGCGATGTAGTCGTCCTCGCCGAACGTGGTCAGCATGATCACCGCAGTCTCCGGTGCGAGTCGACGGATCTGCGCCCCGGCCGCGAGCCCGTCGAGTCGAGGCATCCGGATGTCCAGCAGCACCACCCGGGGCCGGTGGGCCCGGACCAGTTCCACCGCCTGGTGCCCGTCGGCCGCCTCCGCCACCACCTCGATCTCCGGATCGGTGGCCAGGATGGCCCGTACCCCGGCCCGGATCATCATCTCGTCGTCGGCCAGTAGCACCGGAATCACGTCGTAGCCCTAACTATTTCCACCGCGCGGACCATCCGCGCCCCGGCTCAGCCGGGTACCCGGTCCTTGCTCACCAGCCGCCCGTCGAGGAAACAGAGCCGGTAGACGACCTGTCCCATCGGGAAGTTCCCGTCCGTGTAGTACTCGCAGGCGGCGCCGGCCGGTTCGCTCTCCCCGTCCCGGTACGCGGGCGGCGCGACCTGCCGCCGGGGCAGGTCGTCGCGCAGCTCGGCACGCTGCTGCCCGAGCCGGATCCGGTCGAACTCGGCCGAGTCCAGCACCGCTCCCGTGGTCGCGATCGGGTAGTACGCCAGGGTCAGGCCGGCAACGATCACCGCCGGCACCGCGACCGCGGTCAGCAGACTGCGCCGCACCTGGCGCCGGGCCCGCCGCAGGCGTTCGGTCGACGCCGCCACGGGGCCGACCTCCGGCGAAGAGGGATCATCGTCCGGGTCGCCTCCGTCCCGGCCGTGGCCGTCGACCGCCACACCGTGATCGGGACGGTCGGCGTCGAACGCCAGCCCGCCGGCGAGCCCGGGATCGGCAGCCGCCACCCGACCATCAAGATGCTCGTGCGGCAGCTCCGCCACCACCTCGAAGCCGCCGGCCACCGGGCCGGCCCGCAGGGTGCCGCCGGCCATCCGTACCCACTCACGCAGGCCGAGCAGGCCGGTCCCGCCACTGCGGACGCCCGACACCGGACCGGCCGGTGGTGGCCCGTTCACCACCCGGACCACCGTCCGGTCCGCGCCGCCGAGCCGTACGGTCACCGTGGCCCCCGGGGCGTGCCGGTTCGCGTTGGTCAGCGCCTCCTGCACCACCCGGTACGCCGTCCGGTCCACCAACGGCGGTACGCCAGCCGGCAGCCGCGTCACGTTCGATCCCGACGGGAACTCGCCGGAGTTGCGGGGCGACGGCTCGGTCTGTGTCCGGTCGTCGAGCAGCCGTACCGACATGCCGGCGGCGCGGCACCGCTCGACAAGTTCGCTGATCCCCTCGCCCGCCGGCCGGGTCGACGCCGGCTCGGCGTCCTCCCGGAGCACCCCGATCACCTGCCGCAGCCGGTCGGTGGCCAACGTGACGCTGGCCCTCACCTCACCGGCCGCCCGCCGGTGCCGCTCGTCGAGGTCCGGCGCGAGTTCCAGCGCACCGGCGCGGAGCGCGATCAGGCTCAGGTCGTGTCCGAGGGAGTCGTGGATGTCCTGGGCGATCCGGGCTCGCTCCCTCATCCGGATCCGCTCCGCGACACCACGACGCTCCCGCTCCAACAACTCCGCCTGCTCCCAGCCGGCGAGCACAAGGGCCTGATGTTGGCCGCGGTAGCGTCCGAACAGCCAGGGCAGGACTCCACCGAACACCAGGGTGGTGGCCAGGAGGTACCACATCTCGGCACCGTTGCGGAGCAGTCCGAGGTTCAGGATCGTGCCGCCGAGGGCGATGGCGCCGAAGACGAACGCCGCCGGAGCGGCCCGGGCCGTCCGCCAACCCACCAGGTAGCTCATCACCGGAATCGCGAAGACGAAGTTGCCGTCGGCGAGCGTCGACACTACGACGATCACCAGGGACAACAACGGCGCCCGGCGGCTCACCAGCACCGCGACGGCCATCACCAGCAGCCCGCCGCCCGACCGGAGAGTCGTCCACAACTCGGACGGCGGAGACAGCAGCGCCCAGCCGATCGGCCCGGACAGCGCGGCCCAGATCAGGACGTCCAGTAGCAGATCGCGCCGTCCCCGGACCAGGTCAGACACGCTTCGGCGGTGGAGGGTGATTGTCGGCCGGGCCAGCACCCGGCCAGGTTACCCAGCCGGGACAGGTTGCGTTACCGACGAAAGTGAGGTGCCGGGAGTCAACTGACCTCGTCGGCCCAGGTCCGCCAGTCGTCCAGCACCCCGTACAGGGCGGGGGTGAGCCAGCCCGGCGCGGACCGCTGGAAGACGCCCGGTTCCATGGTCCCGGCGCCGTCGGGCAGCGCGCCCACCATGTTCGGGACGAGCTCGGTGAGGTTGGCCCAGTGCACCAGTTCCGGCTCGGCCGGCCAGGCGCCGAGGACCACTCCGGCCGGTACCGCCCGCCGCTCCAGCGCCTCCAGGGTCAGCGCGGTGTGGTTGAGGGTGCCGAGGCCGGCCCGGGTCACCACCACGGCGGGGGCGCCGATCGCCACCGCCAGGTCGGCGACGGTCCACGCGTCGCCGGAGGGCCGCAGCCCCATCGGCACCAGCAGACCGCCGGCGCCCTCGACCAGCACCAGGTCGTGCTTCTCCGCCTCGGCCCGTACCTCGTCGACGACCGTGTAGAGCTCGAGCGGTTCCGCGCTCGCCACCCGGGCGGCGGCCAGCGGCGCCAGCGGATCCGGATAGCTGACCAACGTACGGGCCGTCAGCGGGGCGGCCAGTCGGGTGACGGTGTCGACGTCGGAGGGGCCACCGGTCGCCGTACCGGTCTGGCCGGGTTTCAGCACGGCCACCCGCAGCCCGGCGGCCTGGGCCGCGGCGGTGATCGCGGCGGTGACCACGGTCTTGCCCACGTCGGTGTCGGTACCGGTGACCAGGATCGGCCCCCGCCAGCCCGTGCCGGTCACCGGGGACCTCCCCCGGCCGGCACCGCCGTCGTCGTCGGCTGGGCGCCCGCGACCACCGCCCCGATGGGCGATGACGGTGTCGTACCCGCCGGTGCACACTCCACGATCGCCTCCAGGGCCCGGTCGAAGTCGGCTCGCGGTACGCCGACGTTGATGGTGAGTCGGAGCCGCGACCGGGTGTCCGGGGTCGACGGCGGCCGGAAGCAGCCGACCGCCACCCCGCGCTCCAGGCAGTCGGCCGCCCAGGCCACCGCCGCCTCCGGGCCGGGCGCGGTGACCGAGACCACCCCGGCGGCCGGGGTGGAGACCGGCAGCCCGGCCGCGCCGAGCCGGCGGGCCGCGGCGGCCGCCCGGTCGGCCAACTCGGCCCGCAGCCGGGCACCGGAGCGGGCCCGGTCGGTGGCGGCGAGAACCCCGGCGGCCACCGCCGGTGGCAGCGCGGTGTCATAGATGAATGTCCGGCCGGTGTCGATCAGGTGCCGGACCAGCTCGGCCGGGCCGGCGACCACTCCCCCGGCGCCGCCGAGCGCCTTGGAGAGGGTCGCCGTCACCACCACGTCCGGCTCGCCGGTGAGTCCGGCGCCCGCGACCGCGCCGGCCCCGTCGGGTCCGAGTACGCCCAGCGCGTGCGCGTCGTCGACCAGCAGCACCGCGCCATGCTTCCGGGTCACCCGGTGCAGCCGGGCCAGCGGCGCCAGGTCGCCGTCGACGGAGAAGACCGACTCGGTGACCACCACCGCCGGCCGGCCCGGCGCGGCGGCCAGGGCCGAGGCGACCGCGTCGACGTCGAGGTGCGGGGTGACGACCGTCTCGGCCCCGGAGAGGCGACAGCCGTCGATCAGCGAGGCGTGGTTGTGCGCGTCGGAGACCAGCAGCGTACGCGGGCGGGTGAGCGCGCGTACCGCACCGAGGTTGGCCAGGTAGCCGGAGGAGTAGACCAGTGCCTGCCCGACGCCCAGCCAGTCGGCGAGCGCGTTCTCCAACTCTTGGTGGGCTCCGGTGCTGCCCCGGACCAGGCGGGAGCCGGTGGCGCCCAGGCCGTACCGGGTCAGTGCCTCGGCCGCGGC
The DNA here is from genome assembly GCF_039871735.1 of Plantactinospora sp. B24E8. Lineage (NCBI taxonomy): Bacteria > Bacillati > Actinomycetota > Actinomycetes > Micromonosporales > Micromonosporaceae > Plantactinospora > Plantactinospora sp. B24E8. The sequence continues at coordinate 23,081 of NZ_JBDPMH010000036.1, read as the reverse complement.
CGTTGTCACCGCGGGGTCCCGGGAGAGCCCGAGGTAGTCGTTGCCGGCGAGGTCGACGACCCGGTCGTCGGCGGCGCGGGGTCGCAGCCGACGGCGCAGACCCGCCCTGGCCCGCAGCTGGGCCCGGCGCTCCAGCCCTTCCAGCCAGCCTGACACCGTCTCACTCCCCACGTCGTGCACGTCCGGCCCGACGGTGTCGGGCGGCGACGCTCGGCGGAACCGTCGGACCCTGGCCCGCAGGGGCCTCGGCGGCGGCTTCCACCCCGCGTCGGCGGCCCCGGCCGTCCGCGTGGACGGCCCCGACCGGCGAAAATACCACCTGGTCGGCGGCCGGAGGGGCCGCCGGGCCGCGCGGGGTGGCCGGGTGCGACGCCCGCCGGGTCGTCCTTCGGGTCGGCGCCCATCGACGGCCAGGCCGGCTTGTAGGGTACGACCCATGCCAGACATCCTCGACCAGGCACGGACCCAGGTCCTCGACGGCGGTGTCGGTCTCGACGAGGCCGGGGTGCTCGCCGTGCTCCAGCTCCCCGACGAGCGGCTCTCCGCCGCCCTCCAGCTCGCCCACGAGGTACGGATGCGCTGGTGTGGTCCGGAGGTCGAGGTGGAGGGGATCGTCTCCCTGAAGACCGGTGGCTGCCCCGAGGACTGCCACTTCTGCTCCCAGTCCGGCCTGTTCGCCTCGCCCGTCCGGTCCGTCTGGCTGGACATCCCGTCGCTGGTCGAGGCGGCGAAGCAGACGGCGGCGACCGGCGCCACCGAGTTCTGCATCGTGGCCGCGGTCCGGGGGCCGGACGCGCGGCTGATGAAGCAGATGCGCGAGGGTGTAGCGGCGATCCGGGCCGAGGTCGACATCCAGGTCGCCGCCTCGCTCGGCATGCTGACCCAGGAGCAGGTCGACGAGCTGGTCGAGATGGGTGTGCACCGGTACAACCACAACCTGGAGACCTGCCGCTCCCACTTCCCGAACGTGGTCACCACGCACTCCTGGGAGGAGCGCTGGGAGACGCTGCGGATGGTCCGCGCCTCCGGGATGGAGGTGTGTTGCGGCGGCATCCTCGGGCTCGGCGAGACGATCGCGCAGCGGGCCGAGTTCGCGGCGCAGCTCGCCGAACTCGATCCGCACGAGGTGCCGCTGAACTTCCTCAACCCCCGACCGGGCACCCCGCTCGGTGACCAGGCGCCGGTCGAGCCACGGGACGCGCTGCGCGCCATCGCCGCCTTCCGGCTGGCGATGCCGCGGACGATCCTCCGGTACGCCGGTGGTCGTGAGATCACCCTCGGCGACCTCGGCACCCGGGACGGTCTGCTCGGCGGGATCAACGCGGTGATCGTCGGCAACTACCTGACCACCCTGGGCCGGCCGGCAAACGAGGACCTGGCGCTGCTGGAGGAGCTGAAGATGCCGGTGAAGGCGCTCTCGGCGACGCTGTGAAGGAGGCACGGTGCAGCCGATCACCCCAGCTCCGCGGGGGCCCGAGATGACGTGGTGTGACCGGTGCGGCGGGGCGCTCGCCGACGGCGGCCACGACGACTGCGACCGGGCGCGGCACCTCGAACCGCCCCGGTTCTGCGCCGCCTGCCGGCGGCGGATGAAGGTGCAGGTGCTGCCGGCCGGCTGGACGGCGACCTGCGTGGAGCACGGGGACCTCCACTCCTGAGGCCTCGCCCGGCGGCCGTCCCCGGCTGGCTCCTCCCTCCTACCGCAGGGTCTTCTCCAGCAGGGTGACCGGGTAGTTGCTGCCGCCCGCTCCGTGGGTGGGGCGGTCGGTGAACGACTGCTCGCCGACCACGAGGTAGCCGGCCGACTCGTAGTACCGCCGGAGCTGGTGGTTGTCGGCCCGGCAGTCGAGTCGGCACAGTCGGCGTCCGGCCGCCGTGATCCGTCGTTCCGCCTCGGCGAGCAGCCGTCGCCCGGTCCCGGGCGGCGCGGTACGTCGATCCGTCATCAGCCGGTGCACGTAGCCGGCCACGGGGGGCTGCGGACCCCACGTGACGACGTCGTCCCACCAGAGTTCGAAGGCGCCGACGACCGGCCCGTCCGGACCGAGGGTGGCCAGCCGGACCTCGGCGTCGGCCAGCCGGGCCCGGAAGTGGTCCTCGGTGAGGTCTCCGGGCCGCCACTGGTCGATGCCGTTGGCCAGTTGCCAGCGGGCCGCGTCGTCACGGAGCCGGACCAGCGCGGCGAGGTCCCGTTCGGTCGCCAACCGGTGGCTCAGCGGCGCCAGCCGCGACCCGGGGTGGCTCGGCGGCGCAGGCGGCGACCCGGGGTGGGTCCGGGGCGGCTGCTCGCCGGTCGCGTCGTGTCCGATGGCGGTGGCCGAGGTCACGATCGACCGTTCGACGTCGTTTTGGCTGGTCACGGGAGTGAAGCCTATCCGGTCCGGGTCCGGGTCCGGGTCCGGGTCGGCGGCCGCAACGGCTTCCGTCCCGGGTCAGCTGACCGGCTGGGCCACCCGGCTCCAGGTCAGGAAGTCGACCACCGCGGCCACGGTGGCCGGGTCCCGCAGGATGCGCCGGTGGCCGAGCCCGTTGGACCACCGCCCCTCCGCCTCCGGCCAGGCCGCCACGATCGCCTGCCCGTCGGCGTACCGGACCTCCTTGTCCGCGTAGTCGTGCGCGACCAGCAGCGCCGGCAGGTCGTCCCGCCCGGTCGCGCGTCCGGCGACGTCCAGTTCCGTCGTCCGCCGACCGACCCGTCGTTCCAGGCGGCGGAGGAACCGGGTCCGGATCCGCTCGTCGAAGCCGAGCGACCGGGCGAAGTCGGTGGTGTAGGCGAGCGGGTCCGCCATCGGCGCGATCAGGACCAGCCGCTCGGCGGTCAACCCGTCCAGCGCCGCGAGCGCGGTGGCGGTGCCGCCGGCCGAGTGCCCGACGATCGCGTACGCCGGGCCGGCGATCCGGGTCACCTCGGTCAACGCGTCGGCGAACTCGGTCAGCAGGCCGCGACCCCGTCCGTACGCCCCGGGTGCGGAGTCGCCGTGGCCCGGCGCGTCGAGGGCGACGACCCGGTGCCCGGCCGCCACCAGCGGGGCGACGAACGACTGGAACTGCCCCCGCCAGCCGCCCCAGCCGTGCATCAGGTAGACGGCGGGACCGTCGCCCCAGGACTCGGCGACCACCGGCCGGCCGTGCACGGTGACGGTGAACCGCTGCCCGGGCGGGTCGGCGGGGCGGACCGGGCCGCGTGGCACGCTGCACCAGATCCGTTCGGCGAGTACGGCTCCCGGGCCGGGCGCCACCCGTTCCAGAACGCCGAACATCCGCCGGGTGACCGCCATCGTAATCATACGAACGATCGTGCTTTTTTGTTTCCGCCAAGCAACCATGTCTCTCCACTCCGAAAGGTCAGATCCGGGCGTTGTCCAACAGCGCGTCGAGCGCCCGGCGGGTCCGGCTGATCGCCTGCGGATCCTCCATCAGGCGATGGGCGTGGAACAGTCCGAGCATCACCCCGTACAGGTCGTGGGCGAACTGCTCGGGATCGGCGTCCGGCCGGAACTCCCCCTCGGAGATCCCGGTCCGGAACATCTGGGCGACCGACTCCAGCAGGTCCCGGTGGTCGCGGACCAACTGGTCCCGCACCGGCCCGGGCCGGTCGTCGAACTCGAGGTCGGCGGAGACGAACAGACAGCCGGCACGACGCTCGACACCGAGAACGATCCAGCCCTCCACCAGGGTCCGGATCCGCTTCTCGCCCCGGGGCGCAGCCAGGGCGGGCCGGATCACCGCGTCGACGAAGCCGTCCCGGGCGTACTCCAGGACCGCCAGCTGCAGTGCCTCCTTGGACCGGAAGTGGCCGAACAGCCCGCTTTTGGACATCTCGACCCGGTCGGCCAGGGAACCGATGGTGAGCCCGGCCAGCCCGAGCCGGTCGGCGACCTCGTTGGCGGCGACCAGCACCGCCTGCCGGGTCACCTCACCCTTCCCCATGCGGACATCGTCCGCACGATCGTACTTTTTGTCAAGGGCCAACACCCTCGGACTCCTGGATCGGATTCGATCTATCAAGTAAGAAGCCTTACGATTTCATATTGACGTCGTCTTATCCGCGTGGGAATGATCGGTGGCGGCGCGTACCCATTGATCCTGGAGGGCACCTTGCGTCCACACCCACGATCCCGCACCCCGCTGATACCGCTGGTGGTCGGCCTGCTGGCCGTCTCCCTGCTGCCCGCGGGCACGGCATCGGCCACCACCGGCGACACCGACACCGCCCGGCACGGCGGCCCGGGCGGTCGGCCGGCGTACCTCAACCCGAAACTCCCGGTCGACCGCCGGGTCGACGACCTGCTCGGTCGGATGACCCTGGCCGAGAAGGTCGGCCAGATGACGCAGGCCGAGCGAGCTGCGGTCACCGACAACCCGACGGTGATCGCCGAGTGGAACCTCGGCTCACTGCTCTCCGGCGGCGGCTCGGTGCCGACCCCGAACACCCCGGAAGCCTGGGTCGAAATGATCAACGGCTTCCAGCGGCAGGCGATGAGCACCCGCCTCGGCATCCCGATCATCTACGGCGTCGACGCGGTGCACGGGCACGCGAACGTCCACGGTGCCACCGTCTTCCCGCACAACATCGGCCTCGGCGCCACCCGCGACCCGGACCTGGTCCGGCAGATCGGCAAGGCCACCGCCGAGGAGGTCAAGGCCACCGGCATCCCGTGGAACTTCGCCCCCTGCCTCTGCGTCGCCCGGGACGAGCGCTGGGGCCGGACGTACGAGAGCTTCGGCGAGGACCCGAAGCTGGTCGGCCAGATGGCCAGCTACGTCGCCGGCTCGCAGAGCGCCGGAGTGCTCGCCACGGTCAAGCACTACGCCGGCGACGGGGACACCGTCTACGACCAGGCCGCCGCCGACAACAACGCCAACCTGCCGCCGGCCAACCAGGCGTACGTCATCGACCAGGGCGTGACGGTGACCAGCCGGGCCGAGTTCAACCGGACCAACCTGGCGCCGTACTGGGACGCGATGCGGCGCTACGACGTGCGCAGCGTGATGCCGTCGTACTCCAGTGTGGACTGGACCGAGGACGGGATCGGCAACCCGGTCAAGATGCACGCGCACAAGGAACTGCTCACCGACGTGCTCAAGGGCGCCAAGCGGTTCCAGGGCTTTGTCATCTCCGACTGGGAGGGCATCCACAAGATCCCGGACCCGGCCGAGCCGGCCAACGGCGGCCTCACCCCCTACAAGGTCCGCACCGGGGTCAACGCCGGCATCGACCTGTTCATGGTGCCGAACAGCGCGAAGCAGTTCATCGACCTGCTGACCGCCGAGGTCGGGGCGGGCCGGGTCAGCCGGGCCCGGATCGACGACGCGGTCCGCCGGATCCTGCGGGCCAAGTTCGAACTCGGCCTCTTCGAGAAGCCGTACGCCTCGGCCGACAACGTCGACAAGGTCGGCAGCCGGGAGCACCGCGCCCTGGCCCGCCGGGCCGTCGCCGAGTCCCAGGTGCTGCTGAAGAACAGCAACCGGGCCCTGCCGCTGCGCAGGGACGCGAAGCTGTACGTCGCCGGCCGCAACGCCGACGACATCGGCAACCAGGCCGGCGGCTGGACCATCCAGTGGCAGGGCGCCTCCGGCGACATCATCCCCGGCACCACGATCCTGGAGGGCATCCGCGAGGTCGCTCCCCGGGCCGAGGTGACGTACAGCGCCGACGCCTCCGCGCCGACCGACGGTGCCGACGTCGGCGTCGTGGTGGTCGGCGAGACCCCGTACGCCGAGGGTTTCGGTGATGTCGGCGGGCCGGAGTGCACCTGGTGCTCCACCCCGCAGCACGAGGAGAAGTCGCTGTCGCTGCAGCCGGGCGACAAGGCGGTGGTCGACAAGGTCTGCGGCGAGATCGACACCTGCGTCGTCCTGGTCGTCTCCGGCCGTCCCCAGGTACTCACCGACCAACTCGGTCAGATGGACGCACTGGTCGCCTCCTGGCTGCCGGGCAGCGAGGGGGCCGGCGTCGCGGACGTGCTGTTCGGCCGGCGCCCGTTCACCGGCAAGCTCTCGATGAGCTGGCCGCGCAGCGAGGCGCAGGTGCCGATCAACATCGGTGACCGCGACTACCGCCCGCTCTTCCCGTACGGGTACGGCCTGCGTACCCGCTGAGCCGGTTCTCGTAGCCGTCGCCGCGTTTCCGGCAGCGAACGCGGGTCCGACCGGACTGGTTGAATGGCCCGGTGGATCCCATCGACATCATCTCCGTCTTCACCCTCCCGCTGCTCGCCTTCCTGTTGATCGAGGCGGCCACGGCGGCGAAGCGTCAGCGGGACACGGTCGCCAGGATCGCCAGGATCGACCGCAAGCTCCAGCTTGTCCTGACCCACCTCGGGGTCACCGATCCCGAACCGGAACTCGCCGAGGTCCGGGAGCACCTCCGCAACGGCCGGACGGTGGCGGCCGTCCGGGCCTACCGGCAGGCCACCGGGGAGGGTCTGCTGGCGGCGAAGCAGGCCGTCGACCGGATGACAACCCAGCCCTGAGCCGACTCGACCCGGCGCGCACGGTCGGGACGATCTACCTGTGTCACCGCGGCTGCGCGCTGCGCCAACTGCTGGTGGTCAGCGGGCCACAACGCGGCATGGTGTGGGCCGACGACTCCGCCGACGACGCAGGCCTCCGTCCGCTCACCGACCGGGGCGACCGGATCGGCTTCGCCCGCTGGTACCTCAACTGGCTGGACGAGGCTGCCGCGACGGCCGGCCGGCCCTGACTCCGCGCCCGGGGCATCCCGGGACTCCACCGGATCTGGCTCCGGATCTCCGCTCGGCATGCTAGCTTTGGTTTAGAGAAGCCAGCTAGGAGCGTGGTGAACGTGACGATCAGGTACGAAGTCCTGGTAACCGATCCCGTACCGCTCGCCGTGAGCGAGCCGGTGCCGAACGGCGATCGACGAATGTTCTCGCCACTGTCGGTGACCCTGCTCACCGGTGAGCGGGACGCCGTACTCGTCGATCCACCCCTGACCAGGGCGCAGGCCGATGAGGTGGCGGCCTGGATCCGGACCAGCGGTAAGCGGCTGACCCACATCTTTGCCACGCACGGTCACGGCGACCACTGGTTCACCGCCGGGACGCTCGCCGAGCGGTTTGGCGCCCGGGTGGTCGCCTCCACCGGCACGATCGCCCAGATGCACCACAACGTGGCGATCCGGCCACACTTCTGGGACCGGCTGCTGCCCGGCCAACTTCCCGAGACCCCCGTCACGGCCACCACCCCGCCGGGTAACCGCTTCGCGCTGGAGGGTCACGATCTGCGCATCGTCGAGGTCGGCCACAGCGACACCGACGACACCAGCGTCCTGCACGTGCCCGACCTCGAACTGGTCGTCGCCGGTGACGTCATCTACAACGGCGTCCACCAGTTCCTGGTGGAGTCCAAGGAAGGCGGCCGCGACGCGTGGCGTACCGCCGTCAGCACCGTCGAGGCGCTGCGTCCCCGGCACATCGTCGCCGGCCACAAGAACCGGGACCTCGACGACAACGCGGGCCGCACCATCGCGGAGACCCGCGAATACCTGGACGTGGTCGACGAACTACTGCCGAAGCACCCAACCCCGCTCGACTTCTTCCACGACATGCTCGAGCGCTTCCCCACCCGGCTCAACCCCGGCGCCCTGTGGAACGGCGCCGTCGCCCTCTACTCCTAACCCCCCTTGGAAGGAAAGCACGGATGAACACGACGACCTACCCGGCCGACCGGGTCGAGACGCGGTACGTCACCACCGACAGCGCGACTTACGCCTACCGCCGCCAGGGCCCCCGAAGGGGCGTCCCGCTGGTTATGGTGCTGCGCTTCCGCGGCACGATTGATCACTGGGATCCGGCGCTGCTCGACGTCCTGGCGGCCGAGCGTGACGTCATCGTCTTCGACAACCGTGGCCTCGGCTACTCCACCGGTACCCCGGCCACCTCGGTCGAGGGCCTGGTCGACGGCGTCATCGACCTGGTCGACACGCTCGGTCTCCACGAGGTCGACCTGCTGGGCTGGTCGCTGGGCGGATACGTCGCCCTGGGCGTCGCGCTGCGCCGGCCGGAGCTGGTCCGGCGCCTCGTCGTCGCCGGGAGCGCGCCGGGCGGCCCGGTGCCGGCGATGCCCCGGATGAGCGAGCAGACGTGGCAGATCGCGACCAGGCCCGAGAACGTGGACGAGGATTTCCTCCACCTGTTCTTCCCTGCCGACGAGGCGGGCCGCGAAGCCGGGCTGGCCTCGCTGCGCCGCCTCGACGCCCGGCTCGGCGGGTCCGGTTCGACGCTGAAGCCGGAGGCGCTCGCCGCGCAGATCCAGGCGGCCACCACCTTCCCCGGCTACTGGGAGCGCCTCGGGGAACTCAGCCAGCCCATCCTGGTCGCCAACGGCGCGCACGACGTGATGATCGACGCCTGGGGCAGCTGGGCGATGTCGCAACGACTGCCCAACACGAAGCTGGTGATCTACGGCGACGCGGGGCACGGGTTCCTGTTCCAACACGCCGAAGACTTCGGCCGCGAGGTGCTGACGTTCCTGCGCTGACGAGACCCGACTCACGAGCACCGTGGAGGATCACAGCATGAGTACCGAGAGCAGCCCGGCCGGGCCGTCACTGATCGCCAGCGACGTGGTGCACGTGTCGCAGCCGGTCGCCGGTCACCTGCGCGTCGTGATCGACAACCCGCCAACCAACCTGTTCGACCCGACCGTCTTCGCCGGCCTGCACCTGCTGCGGGAGTACGTCGAGGCCCGGGGCGACGAGGTCCGGGTTGTCGTCTTCGAATCCGGCAACCCCGACTTCTTCATCGCTCACCTGGACTTCGCCACCATCAACCAGGTTCCGGAGATCCCCGGGGCGCACAACATCATCGCGCACTGGCCGGCGTTCAGCACCTGGCTCACCGGGGCCCCGGTGGTCAGCATCGCCAAGGTCCGGGGCCGGGCCCGCGGCATCGGCAACGAGTTCATCGCCGCCTGCGACATGCGGTTCGCCAGCCTCGAACGGGCTCTGCTCTGCCAGATCGAGGTCGGCTTCGGGGTCGTGCCCGGTGGCGGTGGGCTGGAGTGGCTGCCACGGCACGTCGGCCGGTCCCGGGCGCTGGAGATCGTACTGGGCGCCGACGACGTCGACGCCCGGACCGCCGAGCTGTACGGCCTGGTCAACCGGGCCCTGCCCGACGCGGAACTGGACGGTCACGTCGACACCCTCGCCCGACGTATCGCGAGCTTCCACCCGGCCGCGCTGCGCACCGTGAAGCAACTCGTCGACCGGCGGCAGCCGGTGCCGACCGAGGCCGAACTGCGGGAGAGTTTCACGGCGATCCTCCAGCTGACCTCGACCGACGCGGTGCAGGAGCGCCAGCGGCGGCTACGCGCCAGGGCCGGCGGCTCCCTCGCCTCCGCCGAACTCGACCTGCCCTCGCTGTACGGACCGGAGTGAACCGGCATGCCCGGCGGGTTGCTGACTGACGCAAACACGAGCCAGACGTACATTTGACTCATGAGAGACCTGCTCCAGGATCGAGACGCCTGGTCGATGGAGAACTGCTCGATCGCACGCGCGTTCGAGATCATCGGCACGCGGTCGGCGGTGCTCGTGCTCCGGGAGGCGTTTTTCGGCGCCCGGCGGTTCGACGACTTCGCCCGTCGGGTGGCCGTCGGCGAACCGGCGGTCGCCGCCCGGCTCAAGGAGTTGACCGCCGACGGACTGCTGGACCGGGTGCCCTACCAGGAGCCCGGCCAGCGCACGAGGTACGAGTACCGGCTCACCGAGAAGGGCCGAGCCCTGCTTCCCGTCATCACCGCGCTGCGGGACTGGGGCGACATCTGGGCGGCCGGGCCGGAGGGACCGCCGGTGCGGGCAGTCCATCGGGACTGCGCGACACCCGTCCGGGTACGGCTGGTCTGCGACAACGGCCACGACGTCCGGTCTGACGAGGTGGAGATCCAGGCCGGTCCAGGGCTGATCACCACCACCCGGCCGGCGTGACCGCGTGTCGCGGTCAGCGACGCCCTGCCAGCGGCGTCATCGGTGACCGGCACGGCTGAACCCGCCCGCACCGGGACCGGGGCCGTCGGGCAGCCTGCTGGTGTTGCCCGACGGCCCCGGAGTGGACCGGCCAAGGGACGGTTCAGCCGGTCGTACAGGCCGCGCCGTTGAGCGTGAACGTCGCCGGCCTCGGGTTGCTGCCGGTGTGGGAGCCGTTGAAGCCGAAACTGGTCGAGGCTCCCGGGGCCAGGGTGCCGTTGTAGGAGAGGTTGGTCGCGGTCACCGTCGTACCGGACTGGGCCACCGTGGCCGACCAGGCCTGGGTGACCCGCTGCCCGGCGGCGAAGCCGAAGGTGAGGGTCCAGCCGTCGATCGTGGTACTGCCGGTGTTGGTGATCGTGACGTTGCCGGTGAAGCCGCTGCTCCAGTCGGTGGTGGTGTAGCCGACCCGGCAGCCGCTGGTCGGGGTGGTCCCGGTGGTCACCGGGACCGGCGCCGAGGCCGCCGAGACGTTGCCGGCCGCGTCCACCGCGACCACGTAGAACTGGTACGTCGTACCGGCCGTCAACCCGGTCACCGGGTACGTCGTGGCGGTCACCGTGCCGAGCAGGGTGTCGGTGGCCCCGGCCTCCCGGTAGACCCGGTAGCCGGTGACCCCGACGTTGTCCGTGGACGCGGTCCAGCTCAGGGTCGCCCCGGTGGTGGTGACCGCCGAGGCGGTCAGCCCGGTCGGCGTACCCGGTGGGGTGGTGTCCCCGCCGCCGGCCGCCGCGGTGGTGACGGTGACCGGCGCGGAGGCGGCGGACCGGTTTCCGGCGCCGTCCCGGGCCAGCACGTGGAACTGGTAGCTGGTCGCCGGGGTCAGCCCGGTCACCGCGAGCGTCGCCGCGCTCGGCGAGCCGACCAGCACGTCGGTCGTGCCCGCCTCCCGGTAGACGTCGTAGCCGGCGAGCCCGCTGCCGCCGGTGTCGGTCGAGACCGCCCAGCTCAGGGTCAGCCCGGTGGCGGTCACCGCCGAGGCGGTCGGGGTGCCGGGCACGCTCGGCGCGACGGTGTCCGGGGTCGGCGGGGCGGGCTCGGCGCCCCAGACGAGGTCGTCGCCCTCCCAGAGCGCCAGCTTCGGGTTCGGTCCGGCGGTGGCCTGGTACGACGGGTCGTTCGTCGGGTCCCAGGTGCCACCCTCCGGTACGCCGATTGTGAACTGCACCTCCATCCGGTGTGCCGACTGCCCGGCCGGGGCGATGGTGTGGCCGGAGCAGTCGACCTCGACGTACCAGATGTCGCCGGCGTACTGGCGGGCGCTGGTCGGTGCCGGGCAGCCCTGGGTGTAGCCGCTGGTCACCTGGATCGCGCTGGTCCCCTCCGGACGGAAGTAGTACCGGAACCGGGAGTCGGTCAGCGCCCGGGCCGGGAACGCGGACTTGTTGTAGACGATCGCCTTGATCCCGGTGGACCGGGGCTCGTTCTGCATCACCGTGGTCTCGACGGTGATCTCGTCGATGTCCGGCGACTCCGGCTGCGGGAAGTTCGCCAGCGGGGTGCCGCCGTACTCGGTGTGGAGCCGGGCCAGCGCGGAGGTGAAGCCGGCGTTGTAGTCGGTGGCGACCTCGTTCATCACGTAGTCGCCCCGGCTGTCGGTGTACGCGTCGTTCGGCGCGGAGGGGCCGCCGACCAGTGCGCCGTACAACACGTGCCGGGTCGCCTCCGGCACCTGCTGGCTGTCCCACCAGGAGCCGTGCGCGGTGCGGTGGTGCGGGTTGCGCGGCGGATTGGTTCCGAAGCCGATCACGTAGCTGGAGTTGCGCGGGTTGTCGCCGAGCGCGTAGGTGATCTGCCGGACCGCGAAGTCGTGGTAGCGGGCCTTGCGGGTGGTGTCGGTGGTCCGGTCGCTGTAGACCAGTGCGGCGAACGCGGTGTTGGCGGCGTAGCGCAGCGCGCCCCAGGTGTCCAGGACCGCCATTCCGCCGGGTGAGGTACGCACCTTCTCCCCGTTCACCCCGACGGTCCACCAGTCGAGCCAGCGGTTGGCGTCGTCGACGTACTTCTGCTTGCCGGTCAGGTTGGCCAGCAGCACGTACGCGCCGAACTGCTTGTTGTCCCAGGCGACCGTCCACTTGTACATCCGGGTGCTGGACTGCGGTTCGGTGCCGAGCCGGTCGTACTCGGTCTCGGCCTTGGTCAGGTAGCTCGCCTCGCCGGTGGCCCGGTACAGCCAGATCGCGCCCCAGACGAGTTCGTCCTGGTAGCCGCTCCAGGACCGGTAGAAGTTCGTCACGTCGGTGATGCACTCGTGGTAGGCCCGCCGCACGGTGTCGGCGAAGGTGTAGAGCTGGCGGGCGTGCCGGACCAGGGTGTCCGCGTAGGTCGGGTCGGTGGGTCGGAAGACCATCGAGGAGGCGGCCATCGCGGCGGCCGTCTCACCGGCCAGGTCCGCGCCGCCACAGCTGGCGTCGATCTTGTACGCCGGCCGCGCCATCGGCAGCACCTCGGCCGGTCCCCACCACTTGTGGTCGTCGTCGCCCTTGCCGACCTGTCCGTAGAGTACGGCGGCGGACGGGTGGGCCCGGATGAAGTAGTCGTTGACGAAGCGCAGGTTGTTGAGCAGGTGCGGCAACTGTCCGGAGTCGGCGTACCCGGACCGGTACTCGACCGCGCCCCAGGCGAGCATGGTGGTGCTGAACGCCATCGGGAAGCCGAACTTGACGTGGTCGCCGGCGTCGTACCAGCCGCCGGTGAGGTCCACTCCGACGTCGGCGCCGTCGGTCAGCGCGGAGTCGCCGCGCCAGGAGACCCGGTTCCAGTCGGGCAGCCGGCCGGACTGCTGCGCCTCGTAGAAGAGCAGCGACTTCTGCAGTGCCTCGGCGTAGTTGAAGTCCGCTGGCGCGGCGGTGGTGCCGACACTCCCGGTGCCGCTGATCCCGGTGGATGCCGGGGCGGCGAGGCCGGTCTGCGGGGCGGCGAGCAGCAGCCCGACGGCGGTCAGGACAGCCGTGATCCGGGTCGCGGTCCGCTCGTACCAGCGGCCGGGCCGTTGGCCCCGGTCGGGGCGCTGCCGGCCGTCCGGTCGCTGCCGGCCGTCGAGCCGGTGCCGGACCTTCGGCCTCGGGCGTGGACCGGGCCGGGGACGTTGCCCGTTCGGCCGGGCTGGGGCGATGCGGTCGCGCACTAGAATCGCTCCTGTCCGTGGAGCCGCGCGCGGCGACGCGTAGCGGAGGACACCAGGGGCGGATGTGGGCGCATCCGCCCCTTCCGCTGTGCGGTGCACGACGCGGGGTGCTGGTGGTGGGGCGTTCGGTCGAGCCGGTGGGTGTGCCGTCCGGTCCTGGGGGTCATCGGGCCTAGTCGGAGCGCCGGGAGCGCTCCCATGGATAGCCAACAATGTAACCGCGCCATTGCCGGTTTGTGAAGGACCAAACCGGTGAGCCCAGCCCCCCGACCGGATCGACAGGGCGATTGCGGAAGTCCCTCAGGAAAGCCCTTTCCCATTCTTTGACACTCGCCACAAAATCCATGATCCCCAATACACACCGCACGTCCGCCCAGGTCGTCGACGATCAACAGCCGCGGACGGCGTGAATCATCGAACCAACCGGCGGACCGGGCGTTCCGGTATACGGGCGTACGGTTGCCGCCGCTGTCCGGGACGGGGGACAGTACGCCCAGATCAGCGGTGCCATCGTCGCCGCCGCGCAGCTCACCGCGGCCCTGCCGGGGCGCCGTCCAGCCAGTGCGACGCACCCGGTGACCGCTCGCCACCCACGGTCCGCCCACCCGCGGCCCTCCCGGGGTGCGCCACCGTGCACGGCCCTCCGGAACGCCGTGCACCGTGCCCGCCCCCCACCGCGTCCGACCGGACCGTGCCCTGACCAGCCCGGGTCCGGTCCGAGTCCGGTCCGTTCCAGACGGATGGATGGACGGACGGGTGTACGGGACGGTCGGACGGTCGCGGGGGTGGCCACCGGAACCGCGCCGGCCACCGCGCCGGCGACCGACCTGAGGAGACAGCGATGGCACTGCGCCTTGCCGACGGCACCGCCTGGCGGGAGATCCTCGCCCGAGCGGTCGAGGCGACCCCGGAAGCGTTCGACCCCGGCCGTCCCGACAGCACCACGACGCTACGGAACCTGATCGAGGGGGCCTGGCGGTCGGTCGGCGCCCCGAGCGCCGTCCGGACCCCGGTCGACAACACCGTACTGGTGAACCTGCCCCGACTCGACGCCGACTCGGCTCGGGCCGCCGTCCGGTACGCCTCCGCCGAACACCGCGACTGGGCCGACACCCCGCTCGCCGAGCGGAAGGTCCGGGTGGTCGCCGCGCTCGACGAACTGACCCTGCACCGTGACCTGCTCGCCCTGCTGCTGGTCTGGGAGATCGGCAAGCCGTGGCGGTTGGCCTGTGCCGACGTCGACCGGGCCCTGGACGGGGTCCGCTGGTACGTCGAGGAGATCGACCGGATGCTCGCCGACGGCCGCGAACCGCTGTCCGGCCCGGTCAGCAACATCGCCAGCTGGAACTACCCGATGAGCGTGCTGGTCCACGCCGAACTCGTGCAACTGCTCGCCGGCAACGCGGTGCTCGCCAAGACGCCGTCCCAGGGCGGAGCGGTCTGCCTCACCGTCGCGCACGCCCTGATGCGCCGCGCCGGGCTGCCCGCCACCCTGCTCTCCGGCAGCGGCGAGGAACTCTCCGAGGTGCTGGTCCGGGCCCCGGAGATCGGCGCGGTCGCCTTTGTCGGCGGCCGGTCCAACGGCGGCAAGGTCGCCGCCGCGCTGCTCGACACCGACAAGCGGCACATGATCGAGCAGGAGGGACTGAACGCCTGGGGCATCTGGGACTTCTCCCAGTGGGACAGCCTCGCCACGCACCTGAAGAAGGGCTTCGAGTACGGCAAGCAGCGCTGCACCGCGTACCCCCGGTTCGTGGTCCAGCGGGACCTGGTCGACGAGTTCCTCGACATGTACCTGCCGGTGGTCCGCTCGGTACGGTTCGGCCACCCGCTCGCCGTCGACGAGGGCTGGGCCGACGGCGACCCGCTGCCGGAGCTCGACTTCGGACCGTTGATCAGCGGCGCCAAGGCCGACGAGCTGCGCCGCAAGGTGGACGAGGCGGTCCGGGGCGGCGCCGTCCCGCTCTACCGGGGCAAGCTCGACGGCGCGCCGTTCCTTTCCGGGCAGGACACCTCGGCGTACGTGGCGCCGGCAGTGCTGCTCGCCCCACCCGGCCGGTCCCGGCTGATGCACGCCGAACCCTTCGGCCCGGTGGACACCATCGTCGTGGTGGACACCCCCGACGAGTTGCTGGCCGCGATGAACGCCTCCAACGGCGCCCTGGTGGCCAGCCTCGCCTGCGACGACGAGGACGAGGCGGCGAAGCTCGCCGTCGACCTGCAGGCGTTCAAGGTCGGCATCAACCGGCCACGGTCCCGGGGCGACCGGGAGGAGCCGTTCGGCGGCCGGGGCGCCTCCTGGAAGGGTGCCTTCGTCGGCGGTGACCTGCTGGTGCAGGCGGTCACCGTCGGCTCCGGAACGACCCAGCGGCTGTATGGCAACTTCCCGGACTACAGCAGCTACCCGACGACCTGACCCGGTGGGGCCCTTCCGGACGTCCCGCCGGAAGGGCCCCACGGGTTCCGCCCGCTCGGGCTGCTGGCGGTCCGGTCGGCGAACCGGGACCGGACCGCTGTCTCTGCGGCCCGCGGCCCACCAGGCCCGCGCCGCCGCCTCCGCTCCGGTCGGCGAACCGGGACCGGAGCGCTGTCTCAGGCCCGCGGCGCCTCGACGCTGGCGGGAGGCCGGTCGCCCTGTGCCGGAACCACCGGCGGCGGACCCGCCGGTCCCGCACCGGCCCGCTCGGTCAGCGGCACGGTCAGGGTCAGCAGGTTGCCGTCCCGTTCCACCGCGCCCGGCCGGTAGAGCCGGTCCAGCAGCCGCAGCATCCCCACGTTGTCCGCCAAGGTGTACGCCGACAGCGCGAGGTAACCCGCCCGGTGGGCGTACGCGACGAGCCGACGCAGCAGCGTGCCACCGATGCCACGTCGCTGCCAGCCGTCCTCGACCAGCAGGGCCACCTGGGCGACCGGCCCCTCGGCCACCAGGTTCGCCATCGCCACCACCCGCTCCGACAGCCCGTTCGGCTCCCGTCCCGGCGGCTCGGGAAGACCCGGCGTGCCGGCCGTCCCGTCGGTCGTCGCCAGCAGCGTCACCCCCCGGTGCGGGGCGAGCAGCCGCGCGAGGCGGGCGGCCGACGGGCGGATCGCCGCCGCCGGGTAGCGACGTTGCAGGGTGCGCGCCGAGCAACGGACGTGCATCGCCCGTACCGCCGGTAGGTCGTCGGGCAACGCCGGACGGACCAGGAGTTCGGTGCCCTCCGACAGGACCAGGGTGACCTGTTCGACGCTGCGGCGCAGCACCGTACCGGCCAGTTCCAGCAGCGCCTGGGCGCGGGCGAACTCGGCCGGGGTGAAGCTCGGCGCGGAGCGGACCAGCTCGAACACCCCACCGTCCGGGTCCGGCAGCCGCATGCTGCCCCGGTCGTATCCGGGACCGTTGAGGGCCGGCATCGGCCGCCAGCTCACCGTGTCGGCGTTGAGCAGGGCCCGCAACGTCTCCCCCAGCGCGTCCGGGTCGTGGACCAGCCGGGTCGCCAGGCCGAGCGCCCGGGTCGGCTGGTCGGCCAGGCCCTGCGCCTCGCTGCGCGCCACCCAGCAGTCCCGGCCACGTCCCTTCTCCACCGCCGCGACCAGGTCGTCCGCGGTCAGTTCGGCAGGCGCGTCGACCAGGAAGTCGTCCACCGCGCCGGCCTCGGTGGTGTGCACCTGGACGGTGAGGATGTTGACCCCGCGCAGCGCCAGACTCGCGGTGAGCACGGAGAGAAAACCAGGCCGGTCGGCCACCGTCGCCCTGATCCGCCACAGCGTCATGTCGGCTCCTTCCCGGTTCCAGCCTGCCTGCGGACTGTTACCCGGCTGTTGCCGAACCGGCCGTGGCGGCCGTGGTCCCGGTCACCACCGCCGCCATCGTCGGGTCCGACACGGGTGGTGCGCTGACCAGGTCGAGCCGGTCGCCCAGAATCGTCGCGGCGGCCCGGACCAGCTGTGCGATCCGATCCACCTCGGTGACGTGGAAGCCGGCCGCCGAGAGGCCGTCGCCGTCCACCCGGGCGAGCATCAGCACCAGCCCGGCCCGGCCGAACGGCGCGACCGCGTAGTGGGTGCCGGCCGGCCCGTTCAGCGCCCGGGCGCGCAGCGGGGTCACCTCCGGCAGTACCAGCGGGGTGGGCGAACGCCAGCTCGCGTACGCCACGGCGGGCGAGCCGCCAGCGCCGCGCAGCGCCCCGGAACCCGAGGCGCTCCGGGCCGCCCAGTCCGCCGGCACCACCGCGGCGGCGGCCCAGTCGGCGGCAAGCAGCCCCGGGACCGCGTCGACCAGGGTGCCGAGCCCGTCCCCCGGGTTCGCCGCGATCTGGGCCAGCAGTTCGGCGTCCTGTCCGCCACCGTTCGGCGCGCCGATCGCCCGCCACATGCCGTTGACCCGTACGCCCGGGATGGCGGCGAGTCCGGCGGAGAGCCGGTCCACCCGGGCCACCCCCGGCCACACCACGGTGAAGTCGTCGACGGCGCGTCCGCCGAGCCGTTCCAGGACCACCACCTGGACGATGTCGGCACCCGCGACGCCCAGCGTACGGGCGACCTGGCCGAGCGTCCCAGGTCGATCCGGCAGGGTTACCCGCACCCTCAGCAGCATGTCCGTCCCCTCCGTCGGCGGACCGGCGCGCGTCACCGCCGGTGCGGATACCAGGCTGCCCGATGACCATTTCGCCCCTGTTGCCGAAGCATGTCCCGACCGCAACAACCCGTGTTCGGCAGGAGGACACGCAGTACTGGCCCTGTCCGGGAAACCGGACGACGCCGGACAACCGGTCCCGATCCGCAGGGTTTGACCGGGCGGCGGAGTGCCCTCCACCGAACCCTTTCCCGCTCCCCGTGCGGTCCGTCGTGGCCGCGGGCGGAAGTCTGGGCGCATGCGTTGCGCGATTCAGGTGGAAAAGGTTCACTGGCCGGATGACCGATCCCCCGGCCGGTGCCGTCGGTTCGGCGTCACCTGCCGGGTCGCCGTCCGGGCTCGACCTCGACCGGCTCACCGGGTACCTCGGCACGCACCGGCCCGACCTGCTGGGCGGTCCGCTCCGGGCCGAACTGTTTCCAGGCGGCCGGGCTCGCCGACGGACTCGGGCCGGGCGCCGGCTTCCCGACCGGGGCCGAGCTGATCAACCGGTACGCCGCCCGCAGCGACGTCGACGTCGGTCCCCTGGACTGGCACATTGCGCTGGGCTGCTTCAAGCTCGCCGCTACCGGCACACCACCACCCTGTGCCCTGGCACCCTGCACCCTGGGGCGGACCGTCGGCACCGGCTTCGACCGGATCGGCGCCCTGGTCGCCCCGCTGGTCGCGCACGGCCTGGCCGCGCTGGGCGCCGGCCCGGACGGACCCTGATCCCCGCGTCGGCTCCCGGGCGCCCAGGGGCACGGTACGGGTCAGGCCGAGGTGCGGTGCACCAGGTGGGTGTCGAGCAGGACGTACGGCGCCTCCCGCTCCTCGTGACGGATCCGGGAGACGAGCAGCCGGGCCATCTGCCGGCCCATCTCCTCCATCGGCTGGAAGACCGTGGTGAGCGGTGGTTCGGTCTGCCGGGCGATCGGGGCGTCCTCGAAGCCCACCACCGCCACGTCCTCGGGGACCCGACGGCCCGCCTCGCGCAGCGCCCGCAGCGCCCCGCACGCCATCAGGTCCGAGGCGACAAAAACCGCGTCGAGGTCGGGGCAGCTGTCCAGCAGCCGGCGCATCGCCGCCGCGCCGCTGCTCTCGCTGAAGTCGCCGTACGCGATCAACGCGTCGTTGACCAGCGCGCCGCTGTCCCGCACCGCCTCCCGGTAGCCGGTCAGCCGGGCGACGCCCACCCCCATGTCCTGTGGGCCGGCGATGGTCGCCACCCGCCGGCGTCCCTTCCGCAGCAGGTACTCCACCGCGAGCCGGGCCCCGCCGGCGTTGTCCACGTCGACGAAGTAGGCGCCGTCCGGGTCGGCCAGCATCCGGGCCGGCCGGCCGCCGAGCACGGTCGGCAGCCCGCGCTGTTCGAGCAGGGTGGGCAGCGGGTCGGCGTCGTGCAGGGAGAGCAGCAGTACGCCGTCCACATGCTGGTTGGTCAGGTGGTGCTCCACCCGTTCCCGCTCGGCCGGTGACTGGGCCATCGCCAGCCACAGCTGCATCGGGGTCTCCAGCAGGGCCGAGCTGATGCCCCGCACTATCCCGGCGAAGAACGGCTCACCGAAGACCCGTTCCTCCGATTCGGACACCACCAGGGCCACCGAGTCGGTCCGTTGCGTCACCAGTGCCCGGGCCGCCCGGTTCGGGACGTAACCCAGCTCGGCGATCGCCCGTTGCACGGCGGCCCGGGCCTCCGGACTCACCTGCGGCGAGCCGTTGACGACGCGCGACACCGTGCCCCGTCCCACACCCGCGCGGGCGGCGACCGCGTCCAGGGTTGGCCGCCCGAGCGAGCGGGTGCGCTGCGTTGTCATCGTCTGCTCCTCCGACGTCGGGCGGCCGGCACCGACCTGGTACGGGCCGGTGCCGGGCACTCCCAATACTGGCTGACCACGCCTATTGAACCCGCTTCGGCCAGGACGGCGCGTCGTCCGCGCCGATCCTCACCCGGCGGCCCGGACGGGCCGCGCGGTAGGGCCGAAGATGGTTCATTGTGCGGCCAATCCGTTCCGTCGGATCACCTCGGCGTACCACTTGGCGCTCGACTTGGGAATCCGCAGCTGGCTGTCGTAGTCGACGTAGACCATGCCGAAGCGCTTCGTGTAGCCCCACGCCCACTCGAAGTTGTCCATCAGGGACCAGGCGAAGTAGCCGCGCAGCGGCACGCCGGAGCTGATCGCCGCGTGGCAGGCCCGCAGGTGGGCGTCGAAGTACGCCAGCCGGTCGCTGTCGTCGACCTCGCCGTCGACCACCTCGTCCACGAAGGCGGACCCGTTCTCGGTGATGTACAGCGGCAGCTCCGGGTAGTCCCGGTGGACCTGCTGGAGGATCTCGACCAGCCCCGGCGCGTCGATCTCCCAGTTCATGTCGGTGACCGGCACGCCCCGGGTGACGAACCGGACCTGCTCGCTGCCCGGCCAGCAGGACTGCGCCCGCCAGTACGGCTCGGGCTCGACCCCCTCGACCGGGCCGGCGACCACGTGCCGGCTGTAGTAGTTGATGCCGAGGAACGAGTTCGGGGTGCTGATCACCTCGAGGTCGCCCTCGTGGACGTGGTCGAAGTCGGTGACCTCGGCCATGTCCGCCACCACGTCGGCCGGGTAGCTGCCGCGCAGGATCGGGTCCAGAAAGAACCGGTTGGCCAGCCCGTCGATCCGGCGGGCCGCGTCGACGTCGCCGGCCGAGTCGGTCTGCGGAGAGACCGCGTAGAGGTTCAGCGTCACTCCGACCTGGTGGTCGGGGGCGGCCGCGCGCAGCGCCTGGGTGGCGAGGCCGTGCCCGAGCATCAGGTGGTGGGCCGCCCGGACCGCCGCCGGTCCCTCGGTACGCCCGGGCGCGTGCACCCCGGAGCCGTAGCCGAGGAACGCCGAGCACCAGGGCTCGTTGAGGGTGATCCAGTGCCGGACCCGGTCGCCGAGGGCGGCGTGGGTCAGCTCGGCGTACTCGGCGAACCGGTGGGCGGTGTCCCGGACCGGCCAGCCGCCGGCGTCCTCGAGCGCCTGGGGCAGGTCCCAGTGGTAGAGGGTCACCCACGGCTCGATGCCGTGTTCCAGCAGCTCGTCGACGAGCGAGCGGTAGAAGTCGAGGCCGGCCTGGTTGGCCGGGCCCGACCCGTCGGGCTGGATCCGGGGCCAGGCCACCGAGAGCCGGTACGCCTTCAGGCCCAGCTCGGCCATCATCTTCACGTCGTCCGGGTACCGGTGGTAGTGGTCGCAGGCGACGTCGCCGGTGTGGCCGTGCAGGACCCGGCCGGGGGTGTGACTGAAGGTGTCCCAGATGGAGGCGGTACGACCGCCCTCGTGCACCCCGCCCTCGATCTGGTACGAGGCGGTCGCGGCTCCCCAGAGGAAGCCGGGCGGGAAGCTCAACCCCCGGTCCTCCAGAAGGAGCTGGGCGGACTGGGGGTTCGCGGAGTTGCTCACGACTTGACGGCGCCTTCCATGATGCCGCCGATGATCTGGCGGCCGAACAGAATGAACACGATCAGCAGCGGCAGGGTGGCCAGCGCGGTACCGGCGAACAGCGCCGTGTAGTCCGTCTGGTACAGCCCCGACGAGAGGATCTTGAGGGAGTACTGCACGGTGGGCGTGTCGGGGGTGAGCACGACGAACGGCCAGAGGAACTCGTTCCAGGTCTGCATGAAGGTCAGCAGCCCGAGGATCGCGGCCGCCGGACGCAGCGCCGGCAGCACCACGTTCCAGTAGATCCGCCAGGTCGAACAGCCGTCGAGCCGGGCCGCCTCGATCAGCTCGTCGCTGATCGCGGAGAGCGCGTACTGGCGCATCATGAACACGCCGAAGCCCTGCACCAGGAACGGCACGATGACCGCCTGCAGGGTGCCCGTCCAGCCCAGCTCCACCATCATCAGGTACAGCGGGATGATGCCGAGCTGGGTGGGGACCATCATGGTCAGGATGATCACCAGTAGCAGGGCGTTACGGCCCCTGAACCTCAGCTTGGCGAAGGCGAAGCCGGCCAGGCTGGAGAAGAAGATCACCGAGATGGTGACGACCGTGGAGACCACGAACGAGTTGGCCAGGCCGTAGAGGAACGCGGCGTCGTCGTTGGCCAACATCCGGCTCACGTTGTCGCCGAACTTGTCACCCGGCAGTGGCGGCATCTCGTAGACGCCGCTGTTGTCCTTCGAGGCGATCAGGAACGACCAGATGATCGGAAAGATCGACAGCACGCTGCCGAGGATCAGCGCGAGGTAGGTCAGCGGACTGGCCTGCCACAGCTGCGCCCCGGGCATGCCGCCACGACGGCGCCGCGGCTTCGGGGTCGGCGCGTCGGCCAGCGGGCGGGGAAGCGTCTGGAGGGTACTCACTTCGTCTCCCCCTTGACCGAGCGGCGGACCAGTGCGAAATTGATCAGCGCGAAGATGATGATCATAAGGAACATCAGCCAGGACATGGCCGCGCCGACGCCGTACTCGAAGTTGTTGGTGAAGGTGCGTTCGTAGATGTACATCGCCAGGGTCTGGAACTGGTGGTCGGCGCCGCCGCGCACCATGCCGTAGCCGTACATCAGGGGCTCGGTGAAGAGCTGCAGGCCACCGATCGTCGAGATGATGATCGTGAAGATGATGGTCGGCCGGATCAGCGGTACGGTGATCCGCCAGAACTGTCCCCAGGCCGAGGCGCCGTCGAGCGAGGCCGACTCGTAGAGGTCCTTCGGGATCGCCTGCATCGCGCCGAGGTAGATCAGCGCGTTGTAGCCGGTCCACCGCCAGTCCACCATGAACGCCACCGCGATCCACGACGCGAAGCGGTTGTCCCGCCAGGCGATCGGGTCGACGCCGATCCCGCCGAGCAGCCAGTTCACCAGCCCGTAGCGGTCGGCGAAGATCAGCCCGAAGATGATGCCCACCGCGGCGACCGAGGTGATGTTCGGGATGACGATGCCCATCCGCAGCAGTGTCCGGCCCCGCATCTGCCGGTTGAGCAGGTTCGCGATGACCAGCGCCAGGATCAGCTGCGGCACCGTACTGACCACGAACATGCCGACGGTGTTGTACACCGCGTTCCAGAACTGGGAGTCGGCCAGCACGAAGCGGTAGTTCTCCAGGCCGGCGTACTCCTTGGTGCCGCTGAGCAGGTCGTAGTCGAAGAGCGAGACGTAGACCGTGTAGAGCACCGGGAACAGGCCGAAGACCCCGAAGAGCACGAAGAACGGCGCGATGTAGAGGTAGGGCGAGTACTTGATGTCCCACCGGCCCAGGCGGAACGACCGCTGGCGGCGTTCGGGGCGGGTCGGGGCGGGGGCGGCATGCCGCGGCGGGCGCGTGCCGACAGCAGAACTCATTGCAGGTCCTTCCGGGGAGGTGGACGGCGGTGACCCGGCGGCGCCCACACCCGGGCGGGGTG
>NZ_JBDPMH010000035.1:0-78557 GCF_039871735.1 Plantactinospora sp. B24E8 | reverse complement strand
GGCGGCCCCCCCCCCCCCCCCCCCCCCCGCGGCAGGTCGGCGGTCGGGAGCGGCTCAGGCACCGTCCCGCTCGGCGAGGCCGTAGACCGACCAGCCCCGGTCGGGAAAACCGGCGGCCTCGGCGACCCGCGCCGAACCCAGGTTGTCGGTGGCGTGCAGGTAGGTCGGGACCGCACCCTCGTCCAGCACCCGCCGCGCGGCCTGGGCCACCAGCCGCCGGGCCAGCCCCCGCCCCCGGTACGCCGGCTCGGTGCCGACCGCCAGTTCGTGCCCGTGCGCGTCGTGCCGCTTCACCCCGACGCCGGCGGCGTATCCGCCGTCCTCGGCCCGGGCGATCAGCACCTCGCCACCGAACGGCCGCAGCCAGGAGGGCAACACCGGATCGTCGGCGGCGACCCACTCGCCACAGTCGGCGGTCGACGCGGGCCTCACCGTGTACCGGAAGACCGCCCGGTAGCCGGACCAGCCGGGCAGGTCGAGCACCTCGGGCAGCCGGGCCAGCAGTTCCGTCGTCGACAGTCGACCCAGCCCCCGTACGGCGGCGACGTGGCCCGGTGGCACGGAGAGCACCACTCCGCTCGGGGTGCCGACCCCGAGCACCGGGTACGTCGCACCGTCCCAGCCGGGCTGGGTACGTCGTTCGGAACCGACGACGTCCAACGGTTGTCCGGCCGGCCACTGCCCCAGCCAGGTCACCAGATGGTGGTGTAGTCGCCGGTCGAGCATCCGTCCCTCTCCCATTTCCGAGCCTGCGGTCGGCACGCCGCGCCACGGAACGTACTCCGGGTGTGGGCCGGCCGCTGCCGGCCACCCTACCCAGACCGACCAGCCGCAGAGACCGGCGCGGATCCGGTGCGGCGTCGCCCACCGGGGGCGACCAGCGACGGTGACACCACCGGCGGCAGCGGCCGGATCAACGACCGGGACCACCCGACGCGTGAGATGAATTCCCATTTTTCACTGAAGTGCAGGCCAGCCCTTCCTCGGGGGCGCAATCCGGCGATCTGGGCGCAAACCAGGGTTGAGACGGACACCGGGCGCTGCTACCGTGCGCCGGGAACTCAATGATCGTGGATGCGCCGGGCGGGGTCCACCGTCGTGCCGTACGCCGCCGCACCCCACGACACAGCCATGGCCGCCGATCCGCCGGTGAGCCGTTTTCCGACCGGCACGGGACGGTGTAATGGGCCTTCGCTCTTCGCGCCTGCGTACCAAGGTAGTCGCCCTGCTGGTCACGCTGACCGGCCTCTGGGCCTTCGGCGCCTGGGTCACCCTCCGGGACGGGTTGAACCTGTTGTGGGTGCAGACCCTCGAGGCCCGGGTCTACGCACCGACGGAGCCCCTGGTCCTGCACCTGCAGGAGGAACGGCGGCTCACCCTCGCCCAGCTGGGGAGTCCGCAGCCGTCCGCACCCGACCAGCTGGCCGAGGCCCGCCGCGCGGTCGACACGGACGTGGCGCACTTCCGGGAACGCGCGCAGAGCTGGTGGGCCGAGTTCGCGGCCCGGCCGGAGCTGGAACGCCGGGTCGCCGAGTCGCTCACCACGTTGGACGCCCTGGCGGGTCTGCGGGCGGCGGTCGACAACCGCAGTGTGGACCGGACGACCGCGGCGGAGACCTTCAGCGACAACATCGACACGATCTACCGGATCTACGGTTCCCTCGGCAACCTGGACGCCGGGGACATCGACCGCCGGGTGGAGAACCTGATCCGTTTCAGCAAGGCCCGTGAGCTGGCGTCCCAGACAGACGGGCTGCTCGCCGGGGCGTACGCCGCCGACCGGCTCACCGCCGCGGAGCACGCCCGGGTCGTCCAGCTGATCGGCATGCGGCGGATGTTGGCGGCGGACGCCATGGCCGAGCTGCCCCGGGCCGACCAGGACCGGTACCGCCAGTCGGTGGCGCAGGGCCCGACCGCCCAGTTGCAGGCGGTCGAGGACCGGCTGATCGCCGGGGGTCGCCCCGGCGGTCGTCCCGCCGTCCCCGCCGAACAGTGGCGGGCCACCATCGACCCGGCCCTCGCCGAACTGCAGCGGATCCAGATCGCCGGCGGCGACGAGGTGGTCCGGGCGGCGACCCCGGGCGCGATCGGCACGATAGTCCGGATGCTGATCGCGGCCGGCCTCGGCCTGATCGCCGTCGTCATCTCGGTGAACACCGCCCGGTCGCTGGTCCGGCAGCTCGAACAGCTCCGCCTGGCGGCGCTGCGCCTCGCCAACGACCGGCTGCCCGGCCTGGTCGCCCGGCTCGGTCGCGGCGAGTCGGTGGACGTCGACGCGGAGGCGCCGCCGATCGAGGCGGGGCGAGACGAGATCGGGCAGGTGGCGCAGGCGTTCAACGTCGCCCAGTCCACGGCCGTGCGAACCGCCGTGGAGCAGGCCGAGCTGCGCCGCAGTGTCCGGGACATCTTCCTCAGCCTGGCCCGGCGTACCCAGGCGCTGCTGCACCGTCAGCTGACCCTGCTCGACGCGATGGAGCGCCGGGAGAACGAGCCGGACGAGTTGGAGGACCTGTTCCGGGTCGACCACCTGGCCACCCGGATGCGCCGCAACGCGGAGAACCTCATCGTGCTCTCCGGTGCCGCTCCGGGCCGGGCCTGGCGCCGCAACGTACCGATGATCGACGTGCTGCGCGGGGCGGCCGCCGAGGTCGAGGACTACACCCGGGTGACCGTGCTGCCCGCCGGGCCGGTCGAGCTCGCCGGCCGGGCGGTCGGTGACGTCATCCACCTGCTGGCCGAGCTGATCGAGAACGCCCTCTCCTTCTCGCCCCCACACACCGCGGTCCAGGTCAGCGGCCAGTTGGTCGCAAACGGGTACGCCGTCGAGATCGAGGACCGTGGGCTCGGCATGAGCGCCGACGACCGGGCCGCGGCCAACGACCGGATCGCCAGCGAGTACGAGTTCAGCCTCGCCGGCGCGGCCCAGCTCGGTCTCTACGTCGTCAGCCGGCTCAGCGAGCGGCACGGGGTGAAGGTCCGGCTCAAGGAGTCGCCGTACGGGGGCACCACCGCGGTGGTGCTCATCCCGCCGAATCTGGTCAGCGACCGGCCCGGCGGGGGCCCGGCCGAGGTGTCCGGCGAGTCCCCGGCGATCCGGCAGTACGCCGGCGCCGCCGGTGCCACCCGGGCCATCGGCGGTCCCGAACCGGCCGGGACGGTGGCTCCGGCCGGACCACCCGGCGGAATCGGCGCCGCCGCAGGCGCCGGAGGGATCGGCTCCGGAGGGGTCGGCTCCGGCGGCGGTCTCCGGCGGTCGCCCGGACCGGGCGACCCGGGCCGGGCGCCGGTGGGCGACGAGGCGCCGGGCGGGTGGCGGGAGCCGCCCCGGGTCCCCCGGCAGGAACGCCGCCATCTTCCAGAGCAGGATCCACGAACCGATCCGGGCCGGTATCCGGACCGTGGCCTCGGCGCGGCCGCCCCGGGCGGGCCGGCGACGCCAGCGGGGACCGCGACCGGCGGAGCTGACCTGTCCACCGGCACCGCCTCCGCCCCGCCGTCCGCCGCCGATGTCGCGCCGCGCCGCCCCGCCGCCCCGCCGGCCGGCGGTGTCGGCCCGGCCAGCGGTCTCGGCCAACCGGCGGCGACAGCCGGTCCCGACGCCGGTTCGACCCCGTCCGGGCTGCCCATCCGGGTACGCCAGGCGAACCTCGCACCGGCCCTGCGGAACAGCGAGCAGCAGGTCGATCCGGATCCGGTGGAGGAGGACGGGCCGCGCTCTCCGGAGGAGATCCGCCGGATGATGAGTTCCTACCAGTCGGGCACCCGACGCGGACGCTCCGAGGCGGCCCGTCCGCCCGACGACGGGGCTCCTCCGCACTGATTCCGTCGGACGCCCGGCCGTGGCCGGGTCGCGGGGACAGCGATACCACCGGTAGAGAGAGGGACAGTCAGCCCGTGCACAAGACAGCGTCGAACCTCGACCTGACCTGGTTGCTCGACGACCTGGTCGGCCGGGTGAAACAGACCCAGCATGCGATCCTGCTCTCCGTCGACGGCCTGCTGATGGCGTCGTCGCGGGGATTCGAACGGGACGACGCCGAGCACCTCGCCGCGGTGGCGTCCGGGGTCCAGAGCCTGGCCCGGGGAGCGGGCAAACGGTTCGGTGGCGGTCCGGTGCAGCAGACCATCATCGAGTGGCGCTCGGCGTTCCTGTTCGTCACCGCCGCCGGACACGGCGCCTGCCTGGCCGTACTGGCCGAGGAGGACGCGGACGTCGGCCTGGTCGCGTACGAGATGGCGATGCTGGTGACCCGGGCCGGTAAGTACCTCGCCTCGACCAGTCGGTCGCCCGAGCAGCCGGTCGACCGGCCGTGAGAGCGAGATGACCGCCCCGGAGGATCCGTCCGAGGTGCACTGGGTCGACGAGCACGCCGGCCCGGTGGTGCGACCGTACGCGGTGACCCGGGGTCGCGCCCGGCCGGTGACCGGCAGGTTCGACCTGATCTCCCAGGTGAGCACGGTCCGCCGGGTCACCGGCCGGGACATCGGGCTCGGCCCGGAACACCTGGCGATCGTCACGCTCTGCCAGCGGCGGCTCTCGGTCGCCGAGGTCGCCGCCCATCTGGACCTACCGCTCGGCACCGTCCGGGTGCTCCTCGGCGACCTGCTCGAACGGCACATCGTCCGGGTCATCGAGCCGCGACCGACCCCGGTCCTGACCGACGACAGCATCTTTGAACAGGTGATAAATGGGCTACGTGCACTCTGACCGCCCGGACGGGCCCGGGGCCTCCGACGAGGTACCGACCGCGGTCAAGATCCTGATCGCCGGTGGATTCGGGGCCGGCAAGACGACGATGGTCGGCGCGGTCAGCGAGACCCGGCCACTGCGGACGGAGGAACTCCTCACCGAGGAGGGGGTCAGCGTCGACGACCTGTCCGGGGTCGAGGGCAAGAACACCACGACCGTGGCGATGGACTTCGGCCGGATCACCATCACCGAAAGCCTGGTGCTGTACCTGTTCGGCACGCCCGGGCAGGATCGCTTCTGGTTTGTCTGGGACGAACTGGCCCTGGGCGCGCTCGGCGCCGTGGTGCTCGCGGACACCCGGAGGCTGGCTGACTGTTTCCCGTCCGTCGACTACTTCGAGAAGCACGGCACGCCGTTCATCGTCGCGGTCAACTGTTTCGAGGGCGCCCGCCGGTACGAACTCGACGAGGTCAAGCAGGCGTTGAGCCTGGATCCGGGTGTACCGGTGCTGCTCTGCGACGCGCGGAACCGCGAGTCCGGCAAGGAGGTGCTGATCTCCGTCCTCCAGCACGCGATGCGCAGTCACCGGGCCGCCCGACAGGCGACCGCCGGCTGAGGGAGGCCGGCAGACGGCCCGTCAGACCTCACGGAGGTCCGACGGGCCGGCCGTTGGGTTCCAGGTCAGAAGACGTACCGCTCGGCGAGGGTCTGGTAGTCGAACTGCTCCTCGTCGGCGAACCAGAGCTGCGCCTCGTACTTCGCCTCGTCGACACTGCCCGAGGCGTGCACCAGGTTGGCGACGGCCTTGCCGGTGCCCTCGGCGTACGCCTTCGACATGTGCGCGAAGTCGCCCCGGATGGTGCCCGGCGCGGCCTGGGCCGGGAAGGTCGGCCCGATCATCCGGCGGACGTTGGCCACCGCGTCGACCCCCTCCAGCAGCAGGGCGACGACCGGCCCCTGCTGCATGTAGGTGGCGGTGGCGTCGTACACCCCCTTGCCGAAGCGCTCCTCGAGGTCGAAGTAGTGCTTGCGGGTGAAGTCCGCGTCCATGTGCTTCATCTTCAGGCCGACGATCTTCAGGCCGGCGTCCTCGAACCGCTGCACCAGGCGCCCGGTCAGGCCTCGCGCGACCGCGTCGGGTTTGAGCAGGACAAGAGTACGTTCTGTGGCCGCCACCGTGGCCCCTTCCTCGATCAACTGGTCGGGCCCTGACGAGCTGGATCGTCCGGCTGCCCCGAGATCCGGTCGTCGCACGCTCCAGCGACGGGCCGCTGAGATCACGATAGTAGTAGGCCCGGATCCGGTGTTCCGGTGCCACCGACCACCGGCCGGGGGCTCAACCGGGCACGGCGATCCGGTCCCGCTCCCCAGCCGGGCGTCCGGTCCGGTAGCTGAGCCGACGCAGCAGCACCTCGGCCGGACCACGCCAGTCGGCGCGGCGCATCGTGTCGGCGAGCAGCACGGTGCCGAGCCAGACCGCGGCGGCTACCGCCGAGGCCCCCGCGTCGCCGATCCGTCCGCCGACCCCGCCGAGGTACGGGACGAAGATCAGGACGAACGCCACCGACTGGAGCAGGTAGCAGGTCAACGAGCGCTGTCCGCAGGCGGCGAGCGCGGTGACGATCCGGCCGGGGGCGGCGGCCCGCCGGTGGGCGACGAGTCCGGCCAGCGCGGCGTAGCCGAGCCCGCCGGCGATCCCGGTCACGCTGTGCAGGACGTACGCCGGTACGGCGGTGGCCGCCGTCCAGCCGGTCCAGATCCCGGCGTCGATGAGGGCCAGCGGGGCGCCGCCGAGCACCGTGGCGGAGACGCCGAGCAGCGCGATCCGGCGCAGCAGCGCACGATGCCGGCCGGGTTCGTCGAGCAGTCGGCGGCGGGCCGCCCAGATGCCGAGCAGCAGGGGCGTGACCACGTCCATGGCCAGCATCGGGGTCAGGAACGTCCAGGTGACGAGCCGGGCGCCGAGTGCCTCGACCGGGGACGCCAGCCCGGTCGGCAGCGGCGTCGACCCGTTTTCGATGATGCCGAGCGGCGGCAGGGTGGCAACGGCCACGAAGACCAGCGTCCAGAGGGCGGCGACCCGGAGCAGGGTACGGTCCCGGGCGCGCAGCATGCTGACCAGGAGCAGCCCGAGCAGTCCGTAGGCGGCCAGGATGTCACCGAAGAACAGCAGCAGCGCGTGGACGAATCCGAAGGCGATCAGCCAACGGCTGCGTCGGCGCAGCAGGGCCCGTACCGTCGGCCAGTCGGCACCGGCGGCGGACCGCCGGTCGGCCAGCCGGACCAGGCTGTAGCCGAAGAGCGCGGCGAACATGGGCAGGGCGCGACCGTCCACGAGGAGGACCTGGAGCAGTGCGACGAGCCGGTCGGGCAGGCTGCCGTCGAGGGCGTAGCCACGGAAGCCGGTCGCTTCGCCGTAGCGGTACATGTGGGCGTGGGCAAGGGCGATGAGCAGCAGCATCGTGCCCCGGGCGAGGTCGGGGGCCAGCGACCGGACCGTTGGTACGGACTGGTCGGTCGGCGGCGCTTTCCGCTCCGCGCCGCTGGCGAGTTTTGACATGGTCCACCTGTTCTGCTGGAGGATCAACGGAAACAGCGAGCAGATAAGCTACGCATGCGTATCTAAACGCAGCGCATTAAGATACGCAAGCGTTTCTTAGGTGGGAGTCAGTATGGGCGAAGAAGGGCCCGGCACCACGGCCGGTCGCGGCCGCCGACGCGGGGAAGAACTGATCCGGGCCATCCACGCCGCGGTGCTGACCGAGGTGGCCGAGGTCGGTATCGGCGGGCTCACCATGGAGGGCATCGCGAAACGGGCGGCGACCGCCAAGACCTCGCTGTACCGCCGCTGGTCCTCACCCCGCGAACTGCTGTTGGACGCGCTGCACGACGCCCACCCGCAGGAGACCCCGACCCCGGGCGCGGACGACCTGCGCGGCGACCTGATCCGCGCCCTGGAACAACTCGTCACCTGGCTGATCACCCCGGCCGCCAACGCGGTCGCGATGATCATGGTGGAACGCCACCGCCATCCGGACCTGGTCGACGCGCTCTACACCCGGGTCTTCGACGCCCGGGGAGGCACCTTCACCCGGACCGTCCTGCTGCACTACGCGGCACGGGGGGACCTCGACCCGACCCTGGTCACCCCGGTGGTGACCGACATCGGGGAGGCGCTGGTACTCAAACACGCCACGGACCACGGCCAACTACCGGACCGACGGCTGATCGCGGCCATCGTCGACCAGGCGATCCTGCCCGCCGTCGGGGTCCGGCCAACGGGTCACCGACCGGAGGGGCCGGAATCCCGCTGACGGCCCCGGGGCGGCACGCCCGCGACACACCGCCTCGCCAGCCGTGCCGACACACCTGCGGATCAGGAGCGCCCCCGGCGCGTCGCCGTCTGGGCCAGTCGGGATCCGGAAATCCGGCGCACCGAGCCGGCCGCGGCGGACCACCACGGCGCCACCGGGCGGGCCAGCCGGATCAGCCGGTCGACGTTCCAGCCCTCGGCCCGGCGGGCCGCGGCTCTGCGCCGTCGGCGCTCGACCACCACCCCGGCCACCGCCGCGACCGCCGCCGCGGCGGCGAGCGGAACCGGACGGCCCCGGAGCCGCCGGCCGAACGTCCCGGATCCGGACCGGGAGGCGGCTCCCTGGCCATCGGCCCGTTCCAGGCCGGGCGCGCTCGAGCGGTCCGTGGCGGTGACGCCCGCCGGGTCACTCGTGGTGTTGCCGCTGCGCATGTCACCCATGGCGGTTCCCTCCCGTCCGGTCGGCCGGAACCGGCCCGACCACGACACCCCTGGCAGGCTTTCGAGGGGTGCCCTTCCACCCCGTGATGCTGCCACCGGGACGGACCGCCGGGAGGCGGATTGTGAGGTTTTCTCCCGTCTTGCGGCCCCAGACACGGGCTTCGGGCCGTCGCACACCCCGGCGCGCCCGCCGGGCTCCGGGGTGTGGCCGGCGGGCGGGCAGCCGCCGACATGGTCGACGTGGCCGGGTCAGAACTGCCGGACGACCGGGATGACCTCGGCGCCGATCCGCTCCAGCACGTCCAGCCGGGGCAACTGGGGTACGGCGCCGATGGCCATCCCGAAGCCGAGGTCGTGCAACCGGTGCAGTTCCTCGACCAGCTCGCCGACCTTCTCGCCGTTCTCCCCGATGTCCATCAACTGGTAGACGGTCTTGGTGATCTCGTTGTAGTCCCGCCCCTCGGCCTCGCAGTGCCGTCGCAGTACGTCGAGCTTGTGCCCCAGTTCCGGGGTGTTGAACAGGTTGCACGCCTGGGCGTACCGCGCCACCAGCCGCAACGTCTTCTTCTCACCCCCGCCACCGATCATGATCGGTGGGTGCGGCCGGGTCAGCGGCTGCGGCGAGTTGAGCAGCCGATCGGCCCGGATGTGCCGGCCGGTGAACGGTCCGTCGTCGTCGGACCACATCTGCAACAGGTAGCGCAGGGTCTCCTCGAGCAGCTCGTACCGTTGCGCGAGCGGCGGGAACGGGAAGCCGAGGCCGCGTGACTCCTCCTCGTTCCAACCGGCCCCGATGCCGAGCATCAGCCGGCCGCCGGAGAGGACGTCCAGGGTGGTGAGGGTCTTGGCCAGCAGTCCGGCCGGCCGGTGGTGCACCCCGGTGATCAGGGTCAGCAGGGTGGCGCGCTCGGTGTGCGCGGCGAGGAACCCGAGCGTGCTGTACGCCTCCAGCATCTCCGCCTCGCTCGGGCCCACTCCACGGATCTGGAAGAAGTGGTCCATCACCGCCAGGTAGCCGAAGCCCACCTGATCTGCGGTACGGGCGATCGCGGCCAGGTCACCACCGAGTCCGGCAGGGCCGTTCGGCCAGGTGAAGTTGGGGATCTGCAGACCGAGTTCCATGCTCTCCGGCGCTCCTTCCACGGTTGGAGCGCCCGGCGTCGGCCGTGCCACCCTTCCCGGGAAGAGCGGCCGAAACCGGGGCAGGCGCCCGCCAACCACCCTAACCAACACGGCGGTCGCCGTTCGTGGTGTGACCTCGGATCCCGCCGAACAGGGACGGCCACCCGTTGTGGACGCAACGTCAGACCGTGGGGTGGTCGAAGGCCACAACGTCGAGCCCGCCCGCCCGGTGGCGGCGGATCAGCGACCAGGTGACCGACGTACTTGGGCCCGCGCCAGTCACCCGACGCGTCCGCCAACCCCGGGCCCCGCCCGCGCAGCCCGTCCGCGAAGGCGTCCACCACGGCCCGGACCAGCGCCGGGTCGGCAGGACCAGATGGTCGAAAGGAAAGAGGTGCGACCGCCGGAAGCGGCCGCACCCCGATCAGTCAACGCCCACGTGGCGGAAGCAGTTGCCCCACTCGTCGCGCCCGGCCGCGTACTCCTGCCTGTGCTTGTCGTACCAGAGCTCGGACAGTGGCCCTTCCGCGCCCTCAACTCCGGTCGGGCACCGCCATCTCGCCGAGTTCCGACCAGTCGTCCTGCGGAACCGTGGTGTTCACGATCCGGGGGGTCTCGGCGAGGTGGGGCGGCAGCGTCCGCTGGGCGGTGCGGAAGTGTTCCGACTGCACGTGCGCGGCACCGGCGTCGCCGTCACGGAACGCCTCGACCAGGACGTACTCGGTCGGGTCGGTGACGCTGCGGGACCACTCGAACCACAGGCAGCCGGGTTCGGCCCGGGTCGCCGTGGTGAACTCGGCGGCGATCTCGGGCCACCGGTCGGCGTACTCCGGCAGCACTCGGAACTTCGCGGTAATGAAGATCATCGGTTTCTCCTCGTACGACGTCTCGCGCGACGTGACCGGGTCACGCCCGCCGGGCCTGGTGAGGCCGAACCGAGCCTAGTGAGGTCGACCGGTCACCGGTCGAAGCGGATCTCGACCCGTCGGTTCCGGGCCCGTCCCGCCGGGTTGTCCCGGCCGTCCCGGACGTTCGGCGCCACCGGACGGCTCTCGCCGTGGCCGTGCACCTCGAAGCTGAGGGCGGTACCGGTGAGCGCGTCGCGGAGCACGTCCCGGACCGCCTCGGCACGCCGCCGGGACAGTTCCAGATTCGACGCGTCGTCGCCGATCGCGTCCGTGTGGCCGTCGATCCGCACCGTCCCCCTGGCCTGGTCCCGGAGCCGTCCGGCGACCGTGCTGAGCCGTTCGCGGGCCGCCGTAGACAGCGCGGCGCTACCGAATTCGAAGAGTACGTCGGCGTCGAGCGTCACCTCGACGCGTTTCCCGGTCTCCGCCTCCCGGATGCTCCCCTCCACGTCACCGCTGCGCACGTAGATGTCCCGGGCCGGGGTCGCCAGGTCGACGGCCGGCGCGGCGAGGTCGACGACCGGAGCGACCACCGGGGCGTTGTCGGGCACCTCGGGCCCCGGCACGACACCGGCGGTCGGAGCCGGGCCGGTGGGCTCCGCGCGGGCGACAACCGGGCCGGACGTCGCCGGGCCGGTGGGCTCCGCACGGGCGATCGCCGGCGCGAGGCAGGTCACCGCCAGCTCGATCGCGAACACCGCGCCGACCAGCGCCGGAAGCCAGGTCGGGGCCGGGCGGGCCGTGACCGTGGTCCGACCGGCCCGCCGGTCAGCCGAGCGGGACATTTTCGAAGATCGGAACGTTCGGCACCACGACATCGACCGCCCGGACGTCGTCGGGTGGGGCCCCGAAGACGGCGTACAGCTGGACCGACTGCCCGGGTTGGACGAACACCCCGGCGAGGTTGGCCGAGCAGAGGTACAACTCCCGGTCGGCCCCGCCGGTTCCGGGGCTGGCGACCCGGGCGACCAGGTACTGCCTGCGGTTCTTCCGGTCGACCAGCGACACCCCGGCCATGGTGTGCCCGACCGTCTCACCGGCGAACTCGTCCGCGATCTGCCAACGCTGCCCGCCCTCCGGGCCGGTGTTGGTCATCCGCAGGTTGACGGTGACAAACCCGGTGTCCCGACGGAGCTGGTGGAGCTCGACCCGGAGCGGGACGGTCCGGCCGCTCTCCTCGACCTCGATCTCCCGGGTGGCGATGACCGCACCCAGCGGCTCCGGCTCGCCGGCGGCGGTACCGCCGGCTGCGGTGGAGCCGGCTGCGGTGGAGCCGGCTGCGGGGCCGGTCGCCCCGTCGTCGCCACCGAGGATCCCACATCCGGTCAGCGGCAGCGCCACGGCCAGCGTGAGTACGCCGACGATGGCCACCCTGGACACACGCACGAGTCTTCCTCCCTGGTTCCGCTACCGGTCGGTTTCCGGCGTCGAAACCGACCGGGCTGACCGTAGGCACCCGGGGGTCGCCCCGGCCGAGCAGCGGGTTCCGGTTGGCACGAACTGGGGAGCCGAAACGGGACGGCACGAACCCGAAACTCTGGGTTAACCTGTTTGAATCGATGTCCATCAATCGAACGGAGGAGACATGAGGAAGCCCGCTGCCGCCCTCGGCACGCTCGTCATGGGAGTCGGCATGGCGGCCGGATTCTCCACCAGCGCCGCGAACGCCGACCTCGTCGACCCCGTCACCCCGGCGGTCACGTCACTGCACGTGGTGGTCGGAGCGCCCAAGGGTCCCGGCCCCAGCAAGCGCACCGAACCGGTTGTCGTCCTGCTCCGCTGCGTGGGGCCGGGCAACGAGCACCCGTACCCGGCGGAGGCCTGCACCGAGGTCGAGGCGGTCAAGGGTGACATCGCCGCCATCCCGCCGCTGAACGCCGGCTGCGCGGGCGTCTGGCAGCCGGTCGACATCAGCGTCTCGGGGGTCGTCCGGGACGAGCCGGTGTACTGGACCGAGGAGGTGTCGAACGAGGGCTGCGCGGTGACGTCGCACGGACACGTGTTCCGGATTCCGCTGGACGGCAGGACGCCCTGACCGGTCACTCTCCCCCGGCGTGGGGCACCAGGACAAAACCGCTGCGCACCCGGGTCGGAATGCGGTGCAGTGGAATGCCGAGATCCTGCTCCGGGACGACGTACCCGAGTCGGGCGAGGCGGTCCGCGAACGCGGCCAGCAGGGCCACGGTGATCGCCTCGCCCGGACACCGGTGCCCGGTGTACGGGCTGCCACCGCCCTGCGGCACCAGGTCGACGGCACCCGGCTCCCGGTCGTGGAAGCGCGTCGGGTCGAAGACGTACGGTTCCGGCCACAGCTGCGGGTCGTGGTTCTGGCCGTACAGGTCGAGCAGCACCAGGGCACCGGCCGGAACGGACTCGCCCTGCCAGGTCAGGTCGGTGACCGCCCGGCCGCCGACGAACGGCGCGAACGGGTAGAAGCGCCGGACCTCGTGGGCGAACGCCTCGGCGTACCCCGGGTCGCCGGCCCGCAGCCGGGCGCGCTGCGCGGGCCAGCGGTGCAGGGCGTGTGCGGCGAACATGACGTACCAGCAGACCGCGACGGTCGGTCTGAGCACGTTGAGCAGTTCCACCGCCGCCACCCGGGGCGGCAGCAACTCACCATTGGTCGCCCGGTGCCGGGCCACCGCCACGCAGGCCGACTCCTCGGGTACGTCGAGCACACCGTCGCGCACCTGGTCGACCAGGTCCGCCAGCCACCGCTCCCGCCGCTGACGGGCCCGTCGGGCGCGCCAGTGCCGCGGCCCGAGGGTGCCGAACCCGTCGACCAGCGCCACCAGGTCGGCGGCGAGCGGCGCGACATCGCCCGGCGCCAGCGAGACACCCGCCCAGCGGCAAACCGCCCGGGTCAGGATCCGGGCCGCCTCGTCGAAGAGCACCACCGCCGAGTGTCGCCGCCCCGGGTCGAACACCTCGTCCCAGGCCGTGGTGGCATGACCGACCAACCGGTCGATCCCCGCCCCGGTCATCAGCGACATGAACATCGCCTTACGGTGGCGGTGGAGTTCGCCGTCGAGGGTGTGCACCGCGCCCCGGCCGAACAGGGTGCTCTGCACCGGCTCCGGCAGCGCTCCGGCCCGCCGGATGTGGTTGTCGTCGTAGAAGAACCGGACGGCGTCGGGCCCGGACAGTGCCAGCACCCGCTGACCGGTGAGCCGGAACCGCACGGCCTGCGCGCCGCTGCGTCTGCGCAGGTTGGGCAGCCATCCGTACCCGTGGGCAACCAGCCCGGAGGCGCCCGCGGTGACGGGGCGGTGCGAGGTGCTCATGAGGCGGAGACTTGCCCGGACACCCAGCTGGCGAAACCCCGCGCCGACGGCACCCGAGCCGGCCGCCCACAGGACGGCGGCACCCGAGGCGGGCGGCACCGGGGTCACCAATGCCAGAGCCCCACCCGGACCGGCACGCCCGGGGAGGCGTGGGCGAGCGGCGCACCGTCCGGCGCGGGCAGCCCTGTTCCGACCAGCAGGTCCTGGTCGAGTCGGAGCGGTTCCACGTGCCGCAACAGCCAGTCGGGATGTTCCACCTCGGCGGCGGCGAGCCGACCACCGATCCGGGTGAAGAGCCGGTACCGGGCGGTGAGGAAGTGCGCCAGCGGGTCCCGCTCCGCCTCGGTCAACGGCGGACCCAGTCGTACGTCGACATCGCAACGCCGGCCGGCCGGGCCGGGCCACCGCCGGCGGCACCGGTAGCCGACCAGGTCGTCGTCGTACCGTACCGACATCCGAGACCAGTGGTAGGGCAGGGCGTACGTGGCGCGGGCGGCGAGCACCGCCGGCAGCCGTGCCGCGTCCAGCGACAGGAACCAGATCCCGTTACGTCCCCGCCCGTCCCGCGCGTACGTCCGGACGTTGGTCTCCGGGAACACCGACAGCCACGGCAGGGCCGGTACGGCGGGTGCCCGGACCCCGCGCATGAGGAACGGGGTCAGGCCGACCCAGGCGGCACCGTCGAAGGTCTCCACCCGTAGTTCCGGAGGGAGCATCGGCTGGACCGCCTCCGGCGGGTACCGCCAGTGCAGGAAGGTGATCCGGTCCCAGCGGTGGTACATGACGGGCCGGCTGATCCGGGGCGACGGGGGTGCCTGCACGACGCGTCCGGGGTCAGTCGCGCTCGCCGGAGGCCAACCCCAGGACGATCATCCCGAGGCCCAGACCGAGATGCAGCCAGTTGTCCGCGCCGTCCACCGGCAGGAAGTTGGCCCCGCTTCCGTGGTCGATCACCAGGCCGTAGAGCCAGAGCACCAGGTAGACCGCGCCGCCGCCGACCAGGAACAGCCGCGCGCCGGGCACGGTACGGGCCATCAGCAGCCCGACGACACCGAAGGCGAGGTGTACGAGGTTGTGCAGGATCGACACCTGGAAGACGTTGAACAGTTTCGCCCCGGAACCGTGTCCGGCGAACGTCAGGTCCCCGTAGTGGGTGGTGATTCCGGGGATGAAACCGGCGATTCCGGCCAGGAGGAAAACCACGGCGACGGCCCCGGCGAGCTTGCGCACCAGGAGCAAACGATCGTCTTTCGCCTCGGCCGTCCCCGGGTACGAGTCACCTGCCATGCCGCCCACCTCCTGCGGGAATCGATGGTGTCCTGTTCCCATCGACTGTGGTCCGAAACAGGCCGGGCCGTCCGGATCCGGGGTGGTCGAGCGGACCGGCCGGCGTCAGCTCCGGCGCGGCTGGTTGGCCTCGGCGACGAGCCTGGCGGCGACGTCCCGGACCTTCCGGTTCGAGTCCTGGGAGACCTTGACCAGCAGGGCGAACGCCTCGTCTGCGGTACAGCGCCGGTCGCCCATGATGATCCCCTTGGCCTGTTCGATGACCGCCCGGCTCTCCATCGCGGTGCGCAGCTGGCGTACGACGGTGCTGGTGGCGTCGTACAGGTGGGCGTTGGCCAGCGCCACGGCGGCGTACCCGGCGAAGGTCCGGGCCAGGTTGATGGAATCCTCGTCGAAGGCGTCCGGTACGGCGCCGTACATGTTGAGGGCACCGACGACGGCCTCCTGCACCGGCAGTCCGATCGAGAGCAGGCTGCGGATCCCCTCGGCGTGGGCCTGTGCGGCCCAGTCCGGCCAGCGGGGCTCGGCCGAGGTGTCCGGGATCGAGACCGTGCCACCGGCCTCGGCGGCGTCCAGGCACGGACCGCTGCCGTGCTCGTACTGCCAGGTCTCCAACTGCACGGCGAGGGGACCGGTGGCGGCGACGGTGTGGGCCTCGGTGCCCTGCACCAGGGTGACCGAAACCGCACGGGTACCCGGAACCGTGCGCTTCGCCAACCCGACGATCGACTCCTGGACACCGCGCAGATCCGTCTCGCCGAGCTTGATCTGACTCAGTTCGGCGAGCGCGTCGATCGGTTCCAGATGTGACGCTGCCATCCCGTCCGAGCATACGACGAAACGTGCCACGATCGCCTGCCCAGGACGTCCCGCCTGGGCAGAGGGGCTGGCACCGCCGTACACTCGACCGTGGGTCAAGCCACGTGCCCATGCTGCTCTTGCCTACGCCGAGAGAGGCTGGTGCCCCGTGTCCGAACGAACCCTCCCCCCGACTTCCGGCGACAACGCCCACCCGGCCCGGGAACGCTCCGGCCCGGCCCGCAACCACGTCGACCGGGTCGACAACCGCTCCGGGCCGGCCGACAACCACGTCGGGACGGCCGCCGGCCCCCGCCTGGCCACCCCGCCGCTGACGGTCCGGCACCATCTCGAAGCCACCGGGACACTCGACGCCGCCGGGCCGGAGGCCCGCCCGACGTCGCCCGGGAAGCTCCCGGTCCTCTCCGCCGTCGGCGAGGTGGACCTGACCACCGCACCCCTGCTGCGACGCTCGCTGGTGCACGCCGTCGAGGGCCACGACCAGGTCTGCTGCGACCTCGCGCGGGTCACCTTCTTCAGCGCCGCCGGGCTGCACGCCCTCCTCGCCGCGCAGCACCGGGCCACCCAGACCGGCACCCGGTTCGCGGTCCGCAACGCGCACGGCATCACCCGCCGCATCCTGCACCTGGCCAACGTCGAGGACGTCCTCGGGCTGCGGTACTGACCCGGCCCGATCCGGGTCGGTCGGTCCTCCGACCACACACCTCGACCGCCCATTCCGGCCGTGATCGGTTATCCGGCGCACCCAGAGGGTAGCGATCCGGGTAACCGACATCGACCGGAGGAGATCGGATGCCGACGACAAGAAAGCTGGCGCTGTTCGCCGGCCTGGCGGCGGCGGGCACCGCCGTCGCGGTGGCGGCCCGGCACACCGGCGGGTTCGTCCGCCCCCGAACCGGGAGCCGGCACACCGTACGCGGGGTGGCGGTCGACCGACCACCCGCCCAGGTGTACGCCTTCTGGCGCGACCTGCCCACCCTGGCCACGTCGCTGGACCGGACCGCCCGGGTACGGGAACTGGACCGACGGCTGTCACAGTGGACGGTGGGCGGGCCGCTGGACATCCCGGTCGAGTGGACCGCCGAGATCACCGAGGACCGGTTCGCCGACCGGCTGCGTGCCGCGGCCGACCGGCTCGGGGTCGACACGGTGGACTACACCCAGGTCGACGTCCTGGACGCGCTGCGGGAGTACGGCGCCGGACGGGGCCCGGACGCCTGCATCGAGGCGGTCGGGATGGAGGCGCACGACAGCGGTGTCGTCGGCGGGTACGACAAGATCAAGCAGACGTTGCGGATGCAGAGCGACCGGCCGACCGCCGTCCGGGAGGCGATCATGGCCTGCCGCAAGGGCGGAACGGTGAGCATCGTCGGGGTCTTCGCGGGCCTGGTCGACAAGTTCCCGCTCGGCGCGGCGATGAACAAGGCTCTTGTCCTGCGGGCGGGTCAGATGCACGCCCAGCGCTACATCCCGATGCTGCTGTCCCGGATGGCCGCCGGTGAGATCGACACCTCGTACCTCGCGACCCATCCGATCCCGCTCGACGAGGGCCCCGCGGCTACCGGATGTTCGAACAGAAGCAGGACAGCTGCCTGCGGGCGGTGCTGCACCCGGCCCAGCGGTAACGCCCGCCCCACCCGTTCCGCCGACCGCACATGAAGGAGTCCGTAGGGGGAAACCGCCACCATCAACCACGACGGAAGCGAGGTGGCCGGCGATGACGGCGACGAAACAGCGAGACGTAATGGACCTCCTGGTCGACCAGCACAACCAGATCAAGACGCTGTTCGGCCAGTTGCACCGCGCGCAGGGTACGGAGAAGCGGGAACTGTTCGAATCCCTCGTCCGGCTGCTGGCGGTACACGAGAGCGCGGAGGAGATCGTCGTACACCCGACCGCCCGGAAGAAGATCGACCGTGGCCAGCAGGTGGTGGACCAGCGGCTACAGGAGGAGGACCAGGCCAAGCGCGATCTGGCCGAACTGTACGACATGGGCGTCGACCACCCGAACTTCGACGCCCGGATGGCGCGGTTCGCCGACGCGGTGATCCAGCACGCCAGCCACGAGGAGAACGAGGAGTTCCCCTCGCTGCGGCGCAGCATGTCGGAGGCGCAGCTGGCCCGGATGGCCGGGGCGCTACGGGCCGCCGAGGCGATGGCGCCGACCCGGCCGCATCCGCACACCGGCGAGTCCGCTTCGGCGAACCTGCTGGTCGGTCCGCCGATGGCGGTGTTCGACCGGGTCCGGGACGCGATCCGCGACTGGCGTGAGTCGAACGCGGACAAGGGCTGACCCCGCCAGCGGACGGCGTCGCCGTGCCACCATGCCCTCGCCACGATCCGGTCGCCGTGCCGGTGCCATCCAGCACCGGCACGGCGACCGGGATCAGCACGGTGATCCCGACCCAGCGCGGCCCGTCCTCGTACGGCGTCACGGTGGCCGCGGGTTCCTCAGGGTGGGGCTGCACCATTCCGGCGATCTGCCCGGAAAGCCCGGGCGGAAACCCGGCCCGGCGGCAGGGAGGATCAGCCGGCGGACGCGCGGAGCTGCGCGCTGATCCGGACCGTGGTGCCGGCCGGACCGCTGTCGACCGTCATCCCGTCGCTGGTCCGCTGGGCGATCCACAGCCCCATGCCACCGGCCGGCGACGGCGTCGGCGGCTCAGTGCGGTTCAGGTAGTCAGTCGCCGGGAAGCCGGCGCCCTGGTCCCGGACCTCACACATCAGCTGGTCGGTCTCCCAGAGCCGCAACTCGCCCCGACCGCCGCCGTGCCGGATCGCGTTGGTCATCACCTCGTTGACCGCGGCCACGAAGTCCAGCGCCTTTTCCGAGTCGAGCCCGCAGTCCCGGGCTGCGGCGTCCACGGCCCGGCGCACGTCGGAAAACCGCTCCACATCGAAGTACGCGACAACAAGTAATCGCCCAACCTCGGGTGGCGACGGCTTGTTGGAGGAATGCCCAGCCACGGCAGTCCCTTCCGGAGAAACGGCCCAGTGCTGTGATGGAAGGTACCCGAGACTCTGCGCCGAAACCCCGGTCACTTGTCGGCACCGCCGTGGAAGTTCGAGCGGCCCGGGAAGAATAAGACCCCGGCATCCCGCGTGCAAGGCCAATCCCGCCAAGTCCGACAACCCGGGCAGACCATGCCAACGAAACGGCGTATTGATCAGCACCGGCCCGGCATCCCACAGGCTACGCTTCACGGCGTGATCGAGGCAGACGGCGCCGGAGCCGACGAACGGCTCCGGCAGATAGAGGCGGTGACCGATTCGGCGCTGTCTCGGCTCGACGTCGACAGTCTCCTCGACGAACTTCTGGGCCGGGTCCGGAATCTCCTCTCGGTCGACACCGCCGCCATCCTGATGCTCGACGAACACACGCAGCACCTCGTGACCACCGCGACCAAGGGGATCGAGGAGGAGGTTCGGCCGGGATACCGAATACCACTCGATCACGGTCTGCCCGGACGCGTCGTCGAGCAGCGGCAGCCGATCATGGTTGAGCAGGTCGACCCCGCCGATTTACCGAGCCCGGTGCTCCGGGACAAGGGCATCCGGTCCATGCTCGGGGTGCCGATGATCGTCGGGACCGACCTGATCGGCGTACTCCACGTCGGGACCGTCAGTCCACGCCGATTCAGCCCGGACGACGTACGCGTGCTCCACCTGGTGGCCGACCGCGCCAGCCTGGCCAGTCAGGCCCGGGTCGGCAACATCGACCGGACCGCCGCGCTCGCCCTGCAGCGCAGCCTGCTTCCCACCCGCCTGCCCGAGGTGAGCGGCGTCGACATGGCCGCCCGGTACGTCCCCGGCCACCACACCGGCATCGGCGGCGACTGGTACGACGTCTTCACCCTGCCCTCGAAGTGGCTCGGCATCGTCATCGGCGACGTCTCCGGGCACGGGTTACGCGCCGCCGTGGTGATGGGACGGCTCCGCAGCGCGCTCCGCGCCTACGCCCTGGAGTGCAACGACCCGGCCGACGCGCTGACCCGCCTCGACCAGAAGATCCAGCACTTCGAAGCCGGCAACCTCGCCACCGTGCTGTACGCCATGGTCAGCCCGCACCGGGACGAGATTCACATTTCGCTGGCCGGGCATCTGCCGCCGATGCTCGCCGAGCCGAACGGTGACATCCGCCCCCTGGGCCTGCCGGTCGACCTGCCACTCGGCATCGGCCGCCCCCGCCAACGCTGCACCAGCGTTATCAACTTTCCGCAGAACGCGACCATGGTCGTCTACACCGACGGTCTCATCGAACGCCGCAACGAGCTGATCGATGTCGGATTCGACCGGCTCCGGGCCGCCATCCGCCCCGGAGCCGCCGAGGAGGTCTGCGCCACGATCATGACCGAGCTCGGCATCGAGCAGCCCGACGACGACGTCGCCCTGCTGACGCTCCGCCGCCGCGCCAAGGCCGAACGAGCGACGTCGGCCGCCTGACAGCCGCGCCCGACACGACCGGGCACACCCGCCAGACCCCGGATCCGGCTGGGATTCGCGCAGACCACCGATCCGCCGCCTCTCACCCGGCTCCGCGCCGCAGTCCAGACGCCCGCCCTCGACGGCGGCAGCCCGGCGCCACCCGCTACAGCGGCGGCAGCCCGAGCGCCTCGTCCACCCGGTTCAGCGCGGTGCTGTCCTCCTCGCCGACACCCCGGAGCAGGTCGATCGCGGTCGCCCTGACCTGCCCGACGATCATGATCAGCGGCAGTGGCGGCCGGGGCTGTCGGGTCAGCAGCCGGCCTGCGGCGCGTACCGCCTCCAGCGCGGCGGCGTCGGTCTGTTCGGCGTACCCGTCGGCAAGCTCGTCCTGACCGCCAAGCTCGGCGGCGAGTGCCTCCCCGGCGGTACGGACCGCCTCGGTCAGCGAACCGAGTGCGACCAGCAGCTCCGGCGGGCTCTGCGCCGGCTGCCGGGTCAACGCCACCCCGGCCCGGGCCAGCACCCGGACGTTGCGTACCGCGTAGTCGATCTGCCGGGTCGACGCGTCCAGCGTGTGGACCCGGCCGAGATGGCGGCGCCGCCGTACGTGCAGACGCAGCGTCTCACCGGCGGCCTGGACGGCCGTGCGGAGCTGGTCGACAACGGCATCAAGCTGCCGGGCCCGCTCCAGCGCGGCCAGGGCGGCGCTCTCGTCCCCGCGCTCGAGTGCCTCGGTGGTCTCAGTCAGCAGCTCCGCGATCGCGCCGAAGGTCCGACGCGACTCGGCGACCAGCGGCGCGAGCGGACGCCGGGCACCGACCAGTTGACTCGCCGCGAGCGCCACCACGCCGCCGATCAGCGCGTCGACGAACCGGAACGGGACGAGGCTGCCGCCCGGTGGCGGGACCACCACCAGGTACAACGCGGAGACCGTCGCCTGGACCATGGTCACGCTGCTCGCCCCGAACGCCGCGACCACTCCAATGGTCAGCAACACGACGACAAACACCGTCCAACTGCTCCGGCCGAGGCCCTGGACGACCAGGTCCGCGACGAGCACCCCGGCCGCGACGCCGAGGACCACCTCGACCGCACGGCGGATCCGCTGGCCCCGGGCCTGACCCAGCACGATCAGCGCGGCGGCCGGCGCGAAGAACGGCTCGGGATGGTCGAGCACCGCGGTGGCGAGCGCCCAGGCCACGGTGGCCGCCACCGTG
This sequence comes from Plantactinospora sp. B24E8, assembly GCF_039871735.1. Lineage (NCBI taxonomy): Bacteria > Bacillati > Actinomycetota > Actinomycetes > Micromonosporales > Micromonosporaceae > Plantactinospora > Plantactinospora sp. B24E8. The sequence goes on along the minus strand of NZ_JBDPMH010000035.1, from coordinate 57,051 downwards.
GCCTCGACCGCCGGGAGCCAGTTCTGGCGGAGCCGGTCGGCGACGAGCCGGAGCCAACCGATCCGGACCACCGCACCCTCACCACCCGAGACCGTCATCCGACCGACGATCAGGTGATCGCCATCAACGACGATAACCAGCAGGCCGGCCGGGCGGCCGGGCGGCCCGGACCGCCCGTTGCGGCCACCGCCCGGATCAGGCCGTCACCGCGTGTACGGCCTTGCGCAGCGCACCCGGTTCGCTCGGCTTACGCGGCGCGTCCTTCCGAAGTTCGATCATCCGTTCACCGATCTCCTACAGCTTCCTGCGACCCAGCCCCTCCCGGACCTTCGGGAACCACTCGTCCTCCTCCTCTTCGATGTGGTGGGTCACGTTCTCGATCAGCACCGTCACCTTGGCGTCGAACCGCTCGTCGTCCGGGCTCATCGCGGCCAGTTCGGCGCAGAGCAGGTCGGCGACGTGGTGCTCCTCGTACGACTCCAGGACGTCGTCCTCCAGGTCGGGCAGGAGTTCCCGGGTCGCCGGGTACATGCACTCGTTCTCGATGTACGTGTGCACGGTGAGCGCCTCCAGGATCTGCTCGACCAGCTCACCCTTGCGCTTGGTGGCGTTCTCGCCGGCGTCCTGGAACTCCTTGAACAGCTTGCGGATCTCCTTGTGATCCTCTTTCAACAGCACGATGGCATCGGTGGACACTCGGGCCTCCTCGGTGGCTGGGACGGCCGCCCGGACGATCGGTGTCGGCGCACGCGCACGAACGGCACCACGGTGCCGACGACCTGACCGGCCTGACCGTGTCGGACGACCTGACCGTGTCGACGGCCTGCATGTCGTCGACGATGCTGGACCTGCTACCCGACGCCCGGATCACCGAAACCAGGAAGAATGCTGATCAACCGGGCCGAGGCCCAGCCCGTCGAGCGCCCGCCGGAACATCGCCCCGGCCGGCTTGTACGCGCCGACCTCCTCGCTGGTCACGACGACGCTGAAGGTGAGACCGTGGTGCGCAGAACGCGCCCAGGTCACCGACGCAGCCGACCTCCGCCATCACCGTGGCCAGGCTCCGGGTCGCGCGTTCGGCCAGGGTGTGAAGCTGTGCCCCGGCCGCGAATGCGCTCGCGGAGTACCCGGTAGCCGGGCTACCGACCGATCGACAGCGGGCGGGCGGCGGTCCACTCGTACATCCGCCGGTCCCGGTGGTATTCGAGCAGCTCGATCTGGTCGAGGGTGACCGTCACCGGTTCGGTCACGACCCGGTCCAGCGCCTCCGCGATCGGCGCCGCCGGCTGATCCCGGTTCGAGTACGCGATGCTGACGTGCGGCCGGAACCCTGACGCACCCTCGACCGCCCGTTCGACCCGCTCCTCGCCGAGTGCCTCGCCGATCGCGGCCCGCACCGCGGTCCGTACCTCGGTCACCGGCTCGGCCGGGGTCGCCAGGAGGTAGATCGCCTCGCCCCGGACGGTCGGCCGGTGGAAGGTGACGACCGGGGCGGGCACCTCCGCCAACCGCTTGCCGACGTTGTGGACGAGCCGGTCGATCGACTCGGCCGCCAGGTCGTCCATGAAGCCGACACCCTGGGTCGTCAGGTGCAGCCAGTGCTGCGGAATGAGATCGAGACCGGCGAAGTCACGGATCGCCTCCTGGTAGCGCGCGACCAGTCGTACCAGCTCGGCGTGCCGGCCCATGTCGAAGTGACAGGCGTAGTAGTGCCGGCCCACCCGCCAGCCCGGCCGCCACCACCAGTGGTCCCGCATGGCGTCGACATCTGACACGTTCTCTCCTCCGATCCGTCCGTCCACGATCGACCCGTCCATGATCCCGCCGGTCCGGCCGGCGCGCCCGGGCCGGGGGTTTCGAAGGGTAGCCGCAGGCCCCCGGTATCGTCGGCCGACGTGACCGGCGCTCTCCACTCGCACTGCTCGTACTGCGGCACGACGTACCCGGGTGGGGCCGGCTGGCCCCGGTCCTGCGCGAGCTGCGGTCAGACCACCTGGCGTAACCCGTCGCCGGTGGCGGTGGCGATCCTGCCGGTCCGGGTCGGCCCGGGGCGGACCGGTGTGGTGGTGCAGCGCCGGGACATCGAGCCGGGCCGCGGGCTGCTCGCGCTCCCCGGTGGTTTCATCGAGTACGGCGAGGACTGGCGGGACGCCCTGGTCCGGGAACTCTGTGAGGAGACCGGTCTGCTCGGCGAGGCATCGGCGGTACGGCTGTTCGACGTGCACAGCGCCCCGTCCGGCGGCACCATCCTGATCTTCGGAACACTGCCGGAACAGGACGTCGCCTCGCTGCCGGTCTCCACACCGACCGCCGAGTCCACCGAGTGGCTCGTCCTCACCGAGCCGACCGAACTCGCCTTCTCCACCCACACCGAGGTGCTGGCCAGATACCTCGGGCAGCACGGCTCGACCGGCCCGGCGTGAATGTCAGGGCACAGCGGGAGCGACGGGGGGCAGCGGGAGCGACGGTGACGGTCACCCCGGTCACCCGGACCGCCCGGATCGGGCTGGCCGCCGTACTCATCGGTGGGCTGCTCGGTCCGGCGGGTGGCTGCGCGCGGGGTTGCACCGAGACGGCCCTGCAGGTCTGGCCGGTCCAGGTGCAACGGCTCGACGCGCCGCTCACGGTCAACGCCCGGCTGGGCGCGGCCGGCGAGCCGCTCAGCGGGGTCACGGTGAAGCTGGCCGTCACCGTGGTCGGCCCGGACCACGCGGCCGGCGAGGCGCTGTTCCACGCCACCACCGACGCCGACGGTCTGGCGACGGTGACCCGGCCGGAGGGCGTCGCCGGGCTGTCCGCGGCGGGTCAGCGGGTGACCGGGTACGCCGCGCACTTCCAGCCGTTGAACAAGGTCGACGGGACCGCGTACTGCTGGTCCGGGGCGAGCGCGCCGATCAGCTGCCCTGGCGACGGAGGTCCCGGACAGTGCCCGGCCGGCCGGGACGGTGCCGCTCCCGACGGGTGAGCCGGGCCGGGCGGCTACGGTCGGTGCCCGGCGTGGATGGCCCGTACGGTGTCGATGGTGTCCGCCTCGGCGGCGGTCTTGTCGTGGCGGTAGCGGACCACCCGGGCGAAGCGCAGCGCCATCCCGCCCGGGTAGCGCGGACTGGTCTGCACCCCGTCGAAGGCGATCTCCACCACCTGTTCGGGGCGGACCCGGACCATCCAGTCGCCCCGCTCGACGGCGAGTTCCTGGAAGCGTTCGGTCTGCCAGCGCAGCAGTTCGTCGGTGAGCCCCTTGAACGTCTTGCCGAGCATCACGAAACCGCCGTTGTCCGGGTCGCGGGCGCCCAGGTGCAGGTTCGACAGCCAGCCGGTACGCCGCCCGCTGCCCCACTCGACGGCGAGCACCACCAGGTCGAGGGTGTGCCGCGGCTTGACCTTGATCCACGCCGAGCCCCGCCGACCGGCGTCGTACGGCGCGTCCGGCGCCTTCACCACGATCCCCTCGTGGCCGGCGTCCAGGGCGGCGGCGAACGCCTCCGACGCCTGCTCGACGGAGTCGACCTCGCTACGCGGAATCAGGTGTGCCGGGGCGACCAGGCCGGCCAGGCTCGCCCAGCGCTGGTGTGTCGGCGCGTCGAGCAGATCCGTCCCGTCGAGGTGGAGCAGGTCGAAGAAGTACGGCGTCAGCAGTGTCGTACCGCTGGTGCTGGCGGCGGCAAGCACCGAGGGCGCGGCGGCCGGTGGCCGGTCCGGCGCGGGAATGGTCGCCGGGGACGGCCCGGACGTGCCGACCCGGGGCAGTTCGGAGATGTCGGTCGGCACCTCGCCGGCACTCCGGGCCGAGCCGGCTTCCGGCGAGTCGGCCGGTACGGCGCCGAAGCTGCGGGTGCCACCCGGATCACCGTCCGGGCCGTCGCCGCCCGGACCGTCGCCGTCGGCCCGGGGCGACTCGGCCTGAGGCGACTCGGCCCCGGCCAGGTCCGCCCGGACACCGCGCCGGGCACCCCGGGTCGCGGCCCGGCTCGCGGTCTCCTGGAACGGCCGGGGCCGCCCGGACGGGTCGAGCGCGATCGCCTCACCGTCGAGCACCAGCTCCCGGGCGGGCAGGGCGCGGACCGCCGCGACCACCTCCGGCACCCGCGGGGTGATCTCGTCGAGGCTGCGGGTGAAGACGGCGATGTCGTCGCCGGAGCGGTGCACCTGGATCCGGATGCCGTCCAGTTTGACGTCGACGACCGCCGGTAGCCCGATCGTGGACAGGGCCTCCTCGACCGACGTGGCGCTCTGCGCGAGCATCGGGGAGAGCGGACGGCCGACCTGCAACGCGAACCCGGCCAGCGCACCGGGCCCGCCGGTGAGCGCGGCCACCGCCACCGTCTTGACGTCGCCGGCGAGCAGCAGCGCGCGGCGGACCATCGGCGGCGGCACCTCGGCGGCCCGGGCGATCGCCTCGACCAGCAGCCCCGCCTGCGCGCCCTGCCGCAGCTCACCGCTGAACAACCCGAGCAGCATCCGACGCTCCTCGACGGTGGCGGCGGCGAACAGCCCGCCGAGCAGCTCGCGGCGCCGGGCCTGGGAACCCGGGCCCCGTACCTCGGCCAGCGCGCCGACGGCGGCGTCGACAGCCGCGACGGTCAGGGTCGGCTGCTCGGCCGGGGGCGGCAACTCACGCAGGCTGGCGTAGCCGACGCCGGTCTGTCGTTGCCGCAGCTCACCGGCGAGGTACGCCGCTCCGGCGGCGATCTCGTCCGGCCCGAGTTGGCGCAGTGCCCCGGCGATCAGGTCGACCTTGGCCCGCCGGGCCGAGGTCGCGGCGACAGCGGCGGAGGCGGCGGCCAGGTCAACGAAGCGCACGACTCCATCCTGGCAGCCGGCACCGACACAACCGGCCGAGCCGCGCGAAGAACGGCCTGCCGATCCACCGGCGCTCCCGGCCGCGCTAGGCGGAGATCGACTCCTCGATCCGCAGCCCCCGGGCCCGTACGCCGTCGGCAACCCGGGCCAACGCGGCGTCGAGCGCACAGAGAACGGTGGACAGTTCGCCGAGCCGCTCACGGAGCGTCTCCTCGGACCACGCGGAGACGTCGACGTCCCGCAGCGCACTGACCGCGGCGTCGAGCCGCGCGATCGCCTCGTTCGTACTCATGTTCGAGAGCTTACCGTCCGGGCGGGCACCGCGGGCGCTTTCTCCGGTTTCTCCCACGGGTCGTCAGGGCTGGGCGTCATCGGCTATCTTGCGCTTATCGTCACCCCGTCCCCCGGTCCCCTCGGCCGCCGTCGACCGGAGTCACCAACACGGACCCGCACGACTCCGATCCGACCAACCGCGACACCTCCGCGCCGGCGCCACGATCCGCCGGCGACCGGTGGCCCGCCGGGCGGCGTGGCCAGCAGAGAGAAGGACACGACAGAGCCATGCATCCCGCCACCCGTCAGATCCGCAACCGGGTGGGCGCGGGCGCCGCGGCGACCCTCACGGCACTCGCCCTCACCGCCGTCTCCCCACCGGCGTACGCCGCCGAGCCTGAACAGCCCACTCTCTGGGTGACCGGCACCGTCTCCCCCTACATCCACGAGTCCGGCGTCACGATCGGGCTCAACCTCGCCAACCAGGGCAAGGGGGCGGCCACCGACGTCACCGTCCGGTACAACGGCGACCAGCTCACCGACGACGTCCTCGTCTCGTTGACCGACACCGCGGCGGGTTGTCAGCTCACCGGAAAGAGCGTCCTCTGCGAGCATCGCGACCTGGCGCCCGGTCAGGTCGACCTGGTCGAGCAGATCATCCTCACCAGCCGCCCCGACGCCCGCCCGGGCACCGGCGGCGCCATGAGCGTCACCCTCGCCGGCACCGGCCCCGACGGCACCCCGGCGAGCATCATGTTCCCCCTCGACGTCGAGATCCTGCCCGACCCGGATCTGGTGGTCGCCGCCGAGGACGTGGGCTCGGACGACGACCGGGTCGGCGCCGGCGACACCCGCCCGCTGCGCGCCGTGGTGGTGAACCGGGGGATCACCGAGGCGCAGAACGTCCGGGTGAAGGCCACGCTGCCGGTCGGCGCCACCTTCGCCGAGCGGTACGAGGAGTGTGTCTACGAGGGCGACCGGCCCGGTACGCCCCCCGCCGGGTACGTCTACGACGCGACCAGCGTGACCTGTGTGCTGCCGTTGACCCTCCAGCCCGGTGACGGTCTGGTGCTCGCCGACGAGGAGACCGACGAGGCCCTGTTCAACGCGACCTTCGGCAGGAACCTGCCCGGACCGACCCGGCACTCCGGCTCGTTCGAGGTCGACGAGGACGACCAGTCGCCGCTGCCTGGAGCCCGGTCGCGGGCCGCGCCGGACGGGTCGTCGTCGGCACCGCCGGCTGATCCGGCCCAGACCGCGCCGGCCCAGAGCACGCCGGCACAGCCCGCGCCGTCCCGGACCGCGCCGGACGGGCAGACCTCGCGGCTGGCCGAGCGGGTCACCGTGCTCCGGGCTGCCGACGCCAGAACCACCCGCGCCGCCCGCGACCCGTGGCCGGACAACGTCAACGACCTCAAGCCGGCCGCCGAGTTCACCATCTGGTCCAAGGCCAACACCTACGACTTCGCCGTCGCGGTGCCCTCGCTGACCGGCGCGGTGGGCGACACGGTCGAGGTGGCGTACACGATCACCAACCGTGGACCGTCCGACGGCAGCGCCTCGTGGCGGATCGTCGCACCGAGCGGCACCGTACTGCTGCCGAGCGAGTGGTGCGAGTTCCGCGACGACCAGGGCCGCCCGGCCACCGAACTCTCCGCGGTGGAGTGCGGCGCCAAAGACGACTGGCCGGCCGAGGCGTCCGGCAGCGGCACGGTCTCCGCCACCGTCCGCGTGAAGATCAAGTCGGAGCCGGGCACCAACGGCACGATCACGGTACGTCCCCACGGACACTCGACGGAGACCAGCACCAGCAACAACACCGCGCGAATCGTGATCAACAAGCCGGGCGGTGGCGGCGGGGAACTGCCGATCACCGGCGCCCGGCCCGGCCCGACCGGGGCGCTCGGTGCCAGCGCGGTGCTGCTCGGTGTGCTGCTCCTCCTGCTGGTCCGGCGCCGCCGGGTCGCCTCCGAGGAATAGCCCGACCGACCGACGACAGTCCGACGGCAGGGGCGGGACCGGCACCCCCGGTCCCGCCCCTGCCGCGTCAACAAGCCGGGCCGACAACCGGTCATGCCGCAGCGGCCGAACCCGGGGCCGCCGGTCCCGTCCGGTCAGCGGGTGGCGGCCACCTCGGCGACCTTGGCCAGCAGCAGCGCCTCAGCCAGGCAGACCCGGGCGAACTCCCCCAGGTGCAGGCTCTCGTTCGGCCCGTGTGCCCGGGCGTACGGATCCTCCACCCCGGTCACCAGGATCGCGGCCTCCGGAAACATCTCCTGGAACGTGGCGATGAACGGAATCGAGCCACCGACGCCGATGTCGACCGGGTCGACCCCGTCCCAGGCGGTCCGGAAGGCGTCCCGGGCCGCGTCGAACATCGGGCCGGACGCGTCGATCACACACGGCTCCCCGTCGTGCTCCAGGGTCACCGTCACCGAGGCGCCGAACGGGGCATGCCGACGGAGGTGCTCGGTCAGCGCCTCGTACGCCCTCGCGGCGTTGTCACCCGGCGCGAGCCGTACGCTGAGTTTCGCCTTCGCCGCCGGCACCAGCGCGTTCGCCGCCTCCCCGGTCGGCGGCGCGTCCAGTCCGATCACCGAGATCGCCGGCTTGTTCCAGAACCGGTCGGTGAGCCGGCCGGTGCCGATGAACGACACCCCGTCGAGCATCCCCGCCTCGGCCCGCAGCCGCTCCTCGGGGTAGTCGACCGTGGCGCCGGGTGCGCTGACCAGACCCTGCACCGCCACGTCCCCGGCGGAGTCGTGCAGGGTCGCCAACAGCCGGCAGAGCGTGGTGAGCGCGTCCGGCACCGCGCCGCCGAACATCCCGCTGTGGATCGCCTGGCCGAGGGTCTTGACCTCGACGAAGCAGTTGACGATCCCGCGCAGCGACGTCGTCAGGGCCGGTACGCCGATGTCCCAGTTACCGGAGTCGGCGATCACGATCACGTCGGCGGCGATCTCGTCACGGTGCTCGACGAGCAGCCGCTCCAGCGAGTCGGAGCCGTACTCCTCTTCTCCCTCGATGAACAGCACCACGCCGACCGGCAACGCGTCGCCGAAGGCCCGGAGGGCGGCGACGTGCGCCATCACGCCGGCCTTGTCGTCCGCCGCACCCCGGCCGTAGAGCCGGCCGTCCCGCTCGACCGGCTCGAACGGCTCGCTCTGCCACAGCGACAGGTCACCGACCGGCTGTACGTCGTGGTGCGCGTACAGCATCACCGTCGGCGCGCCGGGCGGCGCCGGCCTCCTACCGATCACCGCCGGCTGCCCGTTGCCGGACCGCACCACCTGTACGTCGAGGCCACAACCGCGCAGCAGTTCGGCGACCGCCTCGGCGGAGCGCTCGACGTGGGAGTGGTCGAAACCGTCGAAGGCGATGCCGGGGATCCGGACCAGACGCTCCAGATCCGCCCGTACGCCGGGCAGCTCGCGTTCGATCGCGGCACGAAGTTCGGATTCGGTACGGGTAGCTTCGCTCATGTTCATGATCGTAGGCGCCGCGACCAGGCTGACAACGAGCCGGACCGGAAACCGGCCGGTCATCCCCGGTCGGGACACCGGCGCGTCACGACTCCCGCGGCGGGTCGGCCCGGTCGGCATCCGGGGAGGCGGGGCCGGCACCCGTGTCGCTCCGGCCGGTCCGGCGGGCCCGACCGGCGGCCCGGGTCGCCGCGTCACCCGCCGCGCCCATCCAGGAGCGGGCCCGGGCGGCGCCACCACCGGCCCACTCACCAAGGTCGCTCGCGCCGTCACCGAGTCGGCGGAGCAGCCCGACCAGGGGGTCCTGCGAGCGCCCGAACGCCTCCCGGTACGACTCCGCCGCCGCCTTGATCTCGGCGGAGACCGACGTCAGGTCGTCGTCCGCGCGTCGCGGATATTCTCCGTCGAGCATCCGGGCGTACTCGCCGGAGTCGATCCACCGCCGCAGGTCCGCGGCCCGGGCCACCGGAACCGGATGGGTGCTCCACGCGGTCATCCGGATCTTGTGCAGGCTGTCCCGCAGGTCGCCACCGCCGTCGTACTCGGTGGCCTGCTCAAGAAAGGCGGTGGTGTCGATCTGACTCAGGTCGCCACCGCCGGCCAGCTTCATCAGCAGTCGCAGCGCGGCCGCCGGGTCCTGCCCGGCGAGCAGCCCGGCCCGGTCCCCGGAGAGCTCCGCCTTGCGCCACCACTCCAGCATTGCGGCGATGATGCCCCGCAGCGCCAGGGCACCCACCGGCAGCCAGCTCAGGTTGGCCGCCCACCGGGTGAGAATGCTCAGGATCGTCTTGTAGACGGCGTGCCCGCTGCCGACGTGGCCGAGTTCGTGACCGAGCAGGCACCGCAGTTCGTCGTCGTCGAACTGCTGAACACACGCCGAACTGACGACGACGAACGGCCGGTCGAGCCCGATCGCCTCGGCGCTGAGCCACGGCGACTGCGTGACAAAAAGCTCCGGTAGTACGGTCACGTCCAGTGCCGTGCCGGCCTCCGCGAACAGGCGGTGGACGCGGGGATACTGCCGATGGTCCACCCGGATGGCGGCGGCCAGGTAGGAGAGGCGGAACGCCCGCTCGTTCCACATGCCGAAGAACGCCTTGACCACGTCGTCGAAGCCCCGCAACTCGCGCAGCGCGGTCAACGCCCCACGATCGGCCGGATGCTCCCACGCTCGGGAACTGATCCCGGTGAGCGTGACCCGCCGTCGGGCCGGGGCGCCACCCGTACTGTCTGTGGTCATCGGGGCCCCCGCTCGCCGTGGGTCGGACTGTTCTGCCGATCGTCCCGCAGGCTCCCGGATCCGTCCATGGGTAGGCGTTGATTGATCCGACGTCGACCGGGACGTGTGCTCAGCGCAGCCGGACGAACCGGTCGGCGGCGTCGGGTGTCGGGGCGACGGCACCGTCCACCACCAGGTCGGCCCGCTCGACGGTCCGGTCCGCCGCGAAGTGGGCCCGCTCCCCCGCCCACCAACGGGTGAGCTGTGGAAGCAGCGCCGCGCCGTCCCGGGCCACCGCGCGGTCGCGGCGCAGTCCGGCCGGCGCGGTGACCAGAATCGCGTACGTCAGTTCGGCGGCGACGGCGGCGCGGGCGCTGGAGACGCCTTCCAGGATCACCACCGGTACGGGTGGCACCGGGATCCAGGATTCGCCGAACTGCCCGGCCGTCCAGTCGTACCGCCGATAGCGGGCGGGACGGCCGGACCGTAGCGGCGCCAGTATCCATTCCTCGAGTCGGGGCCAGAAGGTGAACTGGTCCGTCCAGCCGTCGAGCAGGTCGTCGGTGTGCAGCACCGACACCGGATCCGGCGGTTCGTTTGCGGTCCTCGGCTCGACCAGGGGCCGGAGCGCGGCGGCCAACCGCTCGGCGAAGGTACTCTTTCCCGCCCCGCTCGGGCCGTCGACCGCGACCAGTCGGGTACGCCCGAGCCGCGCCGGCCGGTCGAGAATCCGCACGGCCAGTTCGGCGTACGACTCGACTGCGCCGCTCATCCGGACGACGTCCGGCCAACCGCCGACCCGGGCGGAGGCGGCTCAGCCGCCACCTCGGCCGACGTCGGGTCGGCGCTCGATCGGGGCGCGGGCGCGTCGGCGCTCGATCGGGGCGCGGGCGCGTCGGAGACGAAGGCGGGTGTGGCCGGTGCGCCGGGCGGCACGAACGGAAGTCCGCCGGGCGCGCCCTGCTCGATGAGCCGCCACAGGGCCGTGGTGTCGAGATGTTCCTCCACCAGGTCGCCGAGCAGGTCGAGGGTTCGTTCCCGGGCGGCCGCGAAGGAGGTGTCCGGGGCGACCTGGAACCCGTGTCGGTTGGCGAGCCGGGCCGCCTCGGCGAGGAACCGTCGACGAAACTCGTCGGAGGAGAACGTGCCGTGCCAGTGGGTGCCGAAGACGGTGCCGGCGACCGCACCCTCCGTCCGGCCGTCCGAGTGGTGCAGCAGGGGCGACAGGGCCGGGTCGGCGGCGGAGACGTACCCGTGGTGGATCTCGTAGCCGCGTACCGGCACCGGACCGAACGGGGTGCCCGCCGTGCCCGCCGTGCCCGCCGACCGGGCCACGGTCTTGCGAGCACCGAAGGTGATCTCGATGGGCAGCAGGCCGAGGCCGGGAACCTGACCGCGCCCGCTCTCCACCTCGTCGGTGATGGTGCGGGCCAGCATCTGGAAGCCGCCGCAGATTCCGAGCAGCGGCCGTCCGGCGGCGACGTGTGCCCGTACGGCCTCGGCCAGTCCGGTCCGGCGCAGCCAGTCCAGGTCCGCCACGGTCGACTTGCTGCCTGGCAGTACGACCAGGTCGGCGGCGGCGATCTCGGCCGGTTCGACGGTCAGTCGGACCCGGACGCCCGGCTCGGTGGCGAGCGCCTCCACGTCGGTGGCGTTCGAGATCCGGGGCAGTCGGAGCACCGCCACGTCCAGCCATTCGCTGCCGCGCGGCGGGGCCGGCCGCCCCAGCACCTGTCCGTAGGCGAGCGAGTCCTCGGCGTCCAGCCACAGGTCGACGTGCCACGGCAGCACCCCGTACGTCGGCCGTCCGGTGAGCTGGGTCAGCATCTCCAGGCCGGGGCGGAGCAGGCCGAGGTCCCCCCGGAACTTGTTGATCACATATCCGGCGACGAGCGCCTGGTCGGCGGCGTCGAGTAACGCGAGTGTGCCGAACATCGAGGCGAAGACGCCGCCCCGGTCGATGTCACCGACCACGATCGTCGGCAGTCGGGCGTGCCGGGCCAGCCCCATGTTGGTGTAGTCGGCGTCCCGCAGGTTGATCTCGGCAGGGCTGCCGGCTCCCTCGCAGACCACCACGTCGTACTCGGTGCGCAGCTCGGTCAGAGCCGCGAAGGCCGCTTCGGCGAGCCGGGGCCGCAGGGACCGGAAGTTGTCGGCGGTGATCGTGTCGACCGCCTCGCCGAGCAGGATCACCTGGCTCGACCGGTCACTGCCCGGTTTGAGCAGCACCGGGTTGAACCGCAGGTCCGCCGGAACGCCACACGCGGCGGCCTGCATCGCCTGCGCCCGGCCGATCTCACCGGCGCGGCCGTCGGGCCCGATCACCACCGCCGAGTTGTTGGACATGTTCTGGGCCTTGAACGGTGCAACCGCGACACCCTGGCGGTGCAGCCATCGGCAGATGCCGGCGGTCAGCACGCTCTTACCGGCGTCGGAGGTCGTTCCCGCGACCAGCAGACCGCCGCTCACGGACGCCCGGCATCAGACGGGCCGGCCGACGGACGCCGACGTACGGCCGACAGCCGGCCGAGGAGCCGACGGGTGGCGGCCCGCCGGGGCCGGCTGGTCACCGCGTACGTCACCGCGAGGCCGAGCGCGGCGAGCCCCACACCGCTGGAGAGCCTGGCCGCCCGGTCGATGTGCCGGGCCTCCGGCCGGGGCCCGTCACCGAGGAACGGTCGGACCTCGGAGCGTCCGAAGTAGACGTTGCGACCGCCGAGCCGGACTCCGAGCGATCCGGCCATCGCCGCCTCGCACTGCCCGGCATTGGGGCTGGGATGGTCTCGCCGGTCCCGACGCCAGATCCGCCAGGCCCGGGTGCGGTCGCCCCGGACCAGTGGTGCGGCGGCGATGGTGAGCAGGCCGGTGAGCCGGGACGGCAGCAGGTTGAGCACGTCGTCGAGCCGGGCGGCGGCGGTGCCGAACCGCTCGTACCGGGGTGAGCGGTGCCCCACCATCGCGTCCAGGGTGTTCGCCGCCCGGTAGCCGACCAGCCCCGGCAGCCCGGCCACCGCACCCCAGAACAGCGGTGCGACGACGGCGTCGGAGGTGTTCTCGGCGACCGACTCGACGGTGGCCCGGGCGAGTTCGGACTCGTCCAGCGCGGAGGGGTCCCGCCCACAGAGGTGGTTGAGCCGGCGTCGGGCGGCCGGCAGGTCGGCCGTTCCCAGCGCCTGGCTCATCGCCGCCGCCTCGCGCCGCAGCGTCCGGCCGCCGAGCACGGTCCACGTGCCGGCCGCGACCAGCGCCGCTCTCGCCAGCGGGCGGTTGCGGGTCGCGAGCGCGGCGGCCCCACCGAGCAGCACCGGTACGCCGACCGCCAACGCGGTGTAGCCGACCCCGGCCGACCGGTCGGGCCGGTAGAGGCGCCGTTCCAGCGCGCCGGCCAGTCGCCCGAATCCGGCTACCGGATGGCCGCGCCGTGGATCGCCGATCAACGCGTCCAGGGCGTAACCGACGGCGAGCCCGGCGGCGTTGGCCGCCCCGTCGCTCATCCAGGTCGGCGCCGGCGAGCCCGGACGGCGAGTCACCGACCGCACACTGACGATCTTCGGCCGCATGTGACCACCTCCGCGCGGAAGCCTAGTGGCCGGCCTTCGGCGCCTGTTTGGGCGAGTCCGGGGGAACGTCCCGGCTCACCCACCGGCCCGAGGAATCCGCCCAGCGGCCCGAGGAGCCCACCCACCAGCCCGGACAACCCGCCAACCGCCCCCAGAGACTCGCCAACCGCCCGGAGAGCTCGTCCAGCGGCCGGGAGAGCGAGCCGGGCCACAACCTCTCGGTCGCCGCACCGGATAGGGTCGCGAACTGACCTGCGGCCGTGGCCGCAGCCCCGGACCGACGGGGCAGACAGGAACATACCGACACAAGCTTGCCAACAGGAGGCGAAAGTGCTGGTCATCGAGGTGGTCGTCGGCGGGAGACCCGGATGACCAGCACCACATCGGTCGCGGTATCGGCGCCCAGTCTGACGCCCACCGGCCCGACGCTGGTCAACCCGTTGAACCGGCTGCCGTCGCTGACCGGTCTGCGCTGGATCGCCGCGATGCTGGTTTTCGGTTTCCACATCGGGACCATGCGGATTGTCGCCGAGCCGGACTACCGCCACATCATCGACTGGGTGTTCACTCTCGGCCTCTCCGGTGTGCAGTTCTTTTTCATCCTCAGCGGATTTGTGCTCGTCTGGTCGGCCCGCCCCGGGGACACGAAACGGGCGTTCTGGCGTCGCCGGATCGCGAAGATCTTTCCCAACCATGTGGTGACCTGGGCTGCGGTGATCGGGCTCATGCTTTACTGGGCGGACCCGATCAACCTGAAAGCCGCCCTCGCGAACCTGTTCCTGCTGCAGGCCTGGCTTCCCCTCGACGGTTACTTCTACAGCATCAACAACGTCAGCTGGTCGATCTCGTGCGAGATGTTCTTCTATCTCTGCCTGCCGTTCGTACTGCCGCTGCTCCGCCGCACCCCGCCGTGGGTGCTCTACGGCGTCGTGATCGGCATGCCGCTGCTCATCCTGGCGATGTGGCCGGGCCAGCAGTTGGTGCCGGAGGAGAACCGCTGGTGGTTCACCCAGATCTTCCCCATCGTGCGATCCTTCGAGTTCTGGATCGGGGTGGCCGCCGCTGAACTGATGCTGCGCGGAAAGTGGCGTGGCCCGAACCTGCTGCTCTCCACCGGCGTGTTCGTGCTGATCTGGGTCGCCTGCATGGAGTGGATCCGCGCCGAACTGTGGACCACCGTGCTGGCCCTCGGATACATCCTGGTAATCACCAGCGCAGCGGCCGCCGACACCCAGGGCCGATGGTCCCCGTTGCGGTCCCGGCCGATGCGCTGGCTCGGCGAGGTCTCGTTCGCGTTCTATCTGGTACATGTCTTCCTGATCAAGGCCATACTCCGTTTCGCCGGCCACCCCGGCGGCTTCACCGGTTGGCGAGGCCCGGTTGTCGCGATCCTGATGCTCCTGGCCAGCCTGGTCGCCGCGGCATTGTTGTTCCGCTTCGTCGAAACGCCGATGATGCGGGTGCTCGGCCCCCGACGACGGCGGTCCGGCCCCGGCGGCACGCCGCCGGGATTGATCCAGCAGCAACGACGCCGTCTGCCTGACTCCGGACCGACAGGCGGTCCCGAGACGACGAGCGGATTGGTGGGAGGCAGGCCAGCGCTCAGCTGACCTGCCTCCCACCCTGGGTCGGCCGAAGCGGCGGTGGGGAGGCGGCCACCGCCGACAACTCAGCCGACCGGCCTCAGTCGGCGCGAATTGCGGCAGGTCTCAGGCGGGCACCGGGACCCGACCCCGGCCACGGCGGCCACGGCCGCCAACGCCCGCATCGCCACCCTGCGGGCCGGCGTCGGTACCGCCAGGCTCCCGCCCACCACCGTCGGGTCCCGGGCCGTCCTGCTCGCCACCGGCGGGACCGTGGCCGTCCCGACCGCCACCGTCGAGTTCGTCGACCGTCGCGGCGACATCCTGCTCACCACCGTCGAAGCCGGCGACATCCTGCTCACCACCGTCGAACCCATCGACCGTCGCGGCGACACCCACGGCCGGCTCCCGATCCAGATCGCCGAGGTCGTGCCGGTCGACGTTGATGTCACCCGACGAGATCGTGACGGTCCCGAAGCCCTGGCCCGGACCCGCGTCCTGACCGGCCACCGTCCCGAAGAACTGGCCCGGCGTGACCGACAGGCCACGATCTGCGCCGTCGGGAAACTCCCCGTCGGCGTAGTCACGGTCGTCGTCGAAGGGCCGGTCATCGGGCAGCACCGGCGCCTCGTCGGCCGGCACCGGCTCGGCAACCTCGCCGTGCACCCGGGACTGCGCCTCGGCGTCCTCCAGCGTCGACGTCGCGGCGGTCGGGCGGTTGCGAGCGAACCGTCCCCGCCCCCGGGACAGGTCGTGGCCGACCGCCGCCGCCTCCAACTCGTACATGGTGCGGTGGTTGCCGGCGTCGTCGATCCAGTCCCGGGTGTACATCCGGCCGACCACGATGATCGGGTCACCCACCATCACGGAGGAGGCCACGCCCTCGGCGAGCTTCCGCCAGCAGTTGACCCGTACCCGAAGGCTGTTGCCGTCGACCCAGCGTCCGCTCTCCCGGTCGAGCCGGCGGGCGGTCGAGGCCACCTTGAAGTTGGCCACCAGGGTGCCGGTCTGGCTGGTACGCCGCCACTCCGGCGCGGTCAGCACGTTGCCGACAATGGTGACATTGGTATCGAACATCGCCCCTCCACAGGGTTCAGGTGGTTACCGTCCGAGCCGACTCGACCGACAGCCTGGCCGCCCCGGCACCACCGCGGCCACCACCACCGCCGGCCCTGTGGACAACCCGGCCCTCTGTGGAAAAGAACCTGATCAAGCTTTCTCCTGCTATGGCGAAGTAGCGTCAGAGCGTGCAGCCGGACCTGCTCGGACCGCCCTACGAGCGGCAGACGATCGACCTCGGCCGGGACGCGGAGGGCCCGGTGGTGGCGACTCTGGTCCGCCGCCCGACAGAGCGGCCGAGCCACCGGGCGGTGCTCTACGTGCACGGGTTCGTGGACTACTTCTTCCAGACCCACCTGGCCGACTTCTTCGTCGCGCACGGCTGGCACTTCTACGCACTCGACCTGCGCAAACACGGACGTAGCCTGCTTCCGCACCAGACCCCGAACTTCTGCCACGACCTGACCGAGTACTTTCCCGAGCTCGACGCGGCGGTCCGGCTCATCCGGGACAGCGACGGCAACCGCACCCTGCTGCTCAACGGCCACTCGACCGGCGGCCTGATCGCCGCGCTCTGGGCACACGCCCGGCGCGACACCGGGTACGTGAACGGACTGCTCCTGAACAGCCCGTTCTTCGACCTCAATCTGCCCGGGCTGATCCGTCGGCCGGTCCTGGACGCGATGCTCCGGCTGGCCCGGCGGACGCCGTACCGGACCATCCCGTTCGGGCTCTCCGAGGTGTACGGCAGCAACCTGCACGCCGCACACCGGGGCGAGTGGACCTACAACCTCGCCTGGAAGCCGCTGGCCGGATTTCCGTTGCGGGTCGGCTGGCTGGCGGCGATCCGACGGGGCCAGCGACAGCTGCACGCCGGCCTGGACATCCCGGTGCCGGTCACGGTCGCCTCCTGCACCGCCAGCTTCCGGGGACGGGCCTGGCACGACTCGGCGACGGCCGCCGAGGCCGTACTCGACGTCACGCACATCGCGCGGTGGGCGCCGAAGCTGGGACCGCACGTCACCCTGCTCCGGGTCGACGGCGCCCTGCACGACCTCACCCTGTCCGCGCCGGCGGTCCGGCAGCGGGTCTTCACCGAGCTGGCCCGCTGGGTCTGCGCCTACGTCGCGCCGAACGACGGGTCGACGAACGCTCCGGCCAGTCCGTCGGGCCCGCCTCACCGGACCGCTGTCGCGGCACCCGGTACCGCTCCGACCCCTGCGCCCGGTCCACCTCCGGGTCCGCCGACGGATCCGGATCGGGCGACGGCGGCTCCCGCCGGTCCGGCGGCCCCCAGGGCCCCGGGTCCGACATCGCCGACTCGGACTCCGCCGGCAGGTACGTCGACCAGCCGTCCCGCCACACCAGCAGGTCCCGACTGAGCAGGTGCTGGTCACCGGCGAAGAAGATCCGGTCCACCGCCCGCCCTACCTTGGCCAGTCCAGGCCGCGACTCCGACCCGGTGAAGATCACGACGTCCCGGGCCGGCACACCGACCACCAGCTCCCCCGGCACCGACCGGCTCAGCCCGGCCCAGACCTCGTCGGCGAGCAGCACGCTGGACTCCAGCCCGCCGAAGGAGAGCATCGGGGCGGGCGGCTGCCCCTCGATCCGGAGCTTGGGCAGGAGTCGGTGGAGATTGTCCAGCGCCACCCGTCGCAGCGTCCGCGGGCCGAGTTCGAGCTGCTCAAGATCAGCCCAGGCGACGAACCGGCTGCCGTACGGCGGCCCGTACGAGTAGGCGACAACCAGCTCCGGACCGAAATCCTCGAGCAGGTGTTCTGTACCGAGCCGGGGGTCCTCGACCGACGCCAGCAGCGGCAGAAACATCGTGCTCGTCAACTGCACGCCTGGAAACCTAGTATGTGCAGGCCGGAACGTCACGCCCTCGTCCTACCGGTGTTCCTCGGCAGCGGTAGCCTGCTGGGGCACGTACCACCTCCCGCCACGCGCCCGTAGCTCAGCGGATAGAGCAGCTGCCTTCTAAGCAGTTGGTCGCAGGTTCGAATCCTGCCGGGCGCGCCAGCACAAGGGTGCAGCTCAGGCCCGGTTTCCGGGTCGGAGTCATGGTCACTTCTTCTTCCTTTTCTCGCCCACGTGCCCGTTACGTGCCCGTTCCCGCTTGATCTGCTTGCTGAGCGCGTCAGCGATCGAGGCGTCCTCACGTTGGCTCGTGTGCTGGTAGATCAGGGCGGCCCGGGTCGAGCCGTGACCCATCCGGGCCATCAGGGTCCGCAGACTCGCACCGCTGGCGGCGGCCAGGGTGTTACCGGTGTGCCGCAGGTCGTGGAAGTGGAAGTCAGGCAGACCGGCGGCGGCGACCGTCGTGCGCCAGGTGGTGGCCCGTTGGAAGTTGCTGCGCCGCAGCACCGTGCCCCGGCTGCTGGTGAACACCAGGGCGTCGGGGTCCTCCGGCACATAAGCGTCAAGGTGCGCCTTGACCTCCGGGCGGATGGCCGCCGGTACGGTGACGGTTCGGAGTCCGGCGGTTGACTTCGGCGGGCCGAAGTAGAGCGGCCCGTCCTTCGGTTCGATGACGGTCGCGACGACGGTGACGGTGGCGGCCTGGTCGTCGACGTGTCGGCGGCGCAGGGCGACGAGTTCGCCGTAGCGCAGCCCGGTGAAGGCCGCCAGGAGGATGAGCGCCCGGTAGCGGGCGGGTACGCGGTCGGCGAGGTCGAGGACCTGGGCGACGGTGGCGGCGGGCCGCTCGGGCGTCGGTTCCGATCCGGCACCCTTGATCCGGCAGGGGTTCCGGCGGATGAGTTCGTCATCGACGGCGGTGTTGAGGACTGCCCGTAGCAGTCGGTACGCCTTGGCTGCGGTGGTGGCCGAGACTCCGGCGGCGAGCAGTTCGGCGTACCAGGCGCGGACACGACCGGGCGTGATGTCGTCGAGGTTGCGGGCGCCGATACTCGGCTCGATGCACTTGCGGTACAACCACCGGTACAGCTCGATGGTCTTGACCCGCAGCCCGGGTCGGTGGTCAATCCATTCGGTGAGGTAGGCGCCGAGATTGACGCGGCCGAGTTTCGGATCCCGCCAGGTGCCGGCGAGCATGTCCGCCTCGACCCGGGTCAGCCAGCGGTCAGCGTCGGTCTTGCTGGCGAAGGTGTAGGGCGCGGGCCGGTCGATGCCGTCCGGGCCGTGGTACCGAGCCTGGAACCGTCCCGAGGGCAACTTACGGACCCGCCCGAACCGCCGTTTCCTACCCATAGACGTGCTCCCCCTTCCGGAAGGTCAGTGCCGGCTGTACGGGCTCGATCCGGTTGTCCCGGATGTAGGCGGCGAGGTCTTCGGGCGCGAACCGGACATACTTGCCGATCTTGTGGAACGTGATGCGACGCTCGGCTACCAGGCGGCGTATGAACCGCTCCGGGGTGCCGAGACAGCGGGCGGCCTGCTCGACGTCGAGCAGGTTCGGCAGGGTCGTTTGGCTGATCAGTGTTCGTCTCCCTTCCGGTGACCAGCGGGTTATGCCGCGACGGGCACGGCGGTGATGGTGGTGCCGAGTTCGTGGGCGAGTTCTTCGCGGCCGGTGGCGTGTCGCTCGCGGGCGAGGGCGGCGGCGGTGTTGGCCAGGAGGGCGTCACCGTTGTTGTGCCAGCCGGCGCCGGCGAAGGTGAGGGTGCCGACGATGAGGGTGGTTTCTTCGGCCTGGTGGTCGACGGCCCGGATGGTGCCGGGGTCGGTGTCGGCCTGGTCGTGGTTCTCGTGTCGTCGGTAGGTGATGCGGGTGTCGCGCAGGAGTTGGAAGGTCACCGAGTAGCGGCGGGCTTTGGTGAGGAAGTGGCCGCCGAAGCCGAGCATGTGTGCCCAGCGGCGTAGCCGGGTGTACGGGTTGGCGTTGCCCGTGTTCGCGGGTTTGGCGTCAATGGCGGATTGACGTTCGGCGACGCAGACGGGGCAGGCCGGGTATCTGGTGTGGGTGCCGCAGTCGGGGCACGTCCAGGGCGTGGTGAAGCCGCGCTTGGGTCGGTCGGGTCGGGGCCGCTGGGAGAGCGGGACCGGTGTGCCGGTGGGTCGGCCGAGGCGCCAGCAGGCGTCGATGAGCCGGGCGGTGTGGTCGCCGTCGGGGTCGGCGTAGTCGGCGATGGTGTCGGCGTCGAGGCGGGTGGAGCGGTGGCCGGTGGCCTCGGTGCTCTTGGTCGCGTATTTGGCGAGGTAGCCGGCGACCATGCTGTCGGTGACGTCGCCTGTGCCGGTCAGGGTGATGGGCCGGATGTCGAGTTGTTCACCCCAGACGATAGGCCAGCCGTCGGGGCGGTCTGGGTGGGTTGGGGTGGTGTAGTCGGCCTGCTCGGCGGCGTGCTGGACGGCGTCGAGCAGGTCGGTGGTGGTGAAGCCGGGCGGTGGGGGGACGACCGCGGTTGGGTTGGTGGGGTGGACGCCGTCGAGGCGGAGCAGGGTGTGGAAGTGGACCGCGCCCCGGGTTTGGAACTCGGCGGCTTTGCCGTGGGCGAGCCGGACCGGCGGGACCCGGCGGACCTTGCCGCTGTCGGTGACGACTTCGACGTCGGGGATGCCGCGCCGTCGGGCGAGTTTCGCAAGGTGACGCTCGGCGGCTTGTTTGGTGCGCCGCCACAGTTCGCCTGCGAAGGCGTTCCACACGATCTGGTGGTCGTGGTCGTAGCAGTCCAGGCACAGCGGCCGGCCCAGGACGGTGTCCGTCTGGTCGTGGCGTGCCCAGCAGACGGCGGGCCGGCCGTGGGGGCACAGGCCGGCGGTGGGGTCGTCGGCGCGTCGTGGGTGGCAGGGGTCGGGGCGGCAGTCGCAGCGACGCCGGTCGGTGCAGGAGTGCCGGCCGACGCGGCGGGTGTGGACGGTGCCGAAGGATGGTGCGGTGAAGGTGGCGAACACGGCCGGGTGCCGTGACACCGTCTCGGGGATGCCCTTGCCGCCAACAAGGCCGGCGCGTAGGAGTTGGTAGGCGTCGCGTTGGTAGGTGCGGGCGCAGGCGGGGCAGACGGTGGCGCGGCGGTTGCCGCACGCCTTGTAGATGGTGGAGTCGGGCAGGTTGTCGGTGTGCCGCCGGTCGAGGATCACGCCGGTCGCGGGGTCGAGGGTGAGCAGCTCCCCCGCGAGGCGGATCGGTCGGGTGCAGCCAGCGGCCGGGCGAATGTGGTCGAGCCAGCCGAAGTAGTCGGGTTGTGCGGCCCGTGCCAGGGCGTGCCCGACGACGATGCTCCTGGTGGGGATGGTGTCGGCGTTCGAGCCCACACCCCGGGCCGTGGGGGTCCGGGGTGTGAGGTCCAGCGTCGATGCCATCAGGCGGCAACCTCGTCGAGGTTGACGGTGGTGATGGACCGTTCCATCACGGTGACCCGGCAGGCCGGGCACTGCTGGTCGGCCGGTACGTGTCGGCCGCAGGCAATCTCGGTTTCGGTGGTGCCGCTGCGGATGGTGACCGGTGCGCGGCAGGGTCCGCCGTCGGTGGTGTGCACGAGGCTCCGGCGGGTGTCGACGATGTGCGGGGCAGGGTTGGCGGGGCAGGTGTGGAGGACATGAACGAGGTCGACGAGGTGGATGGTCACCGGGCATCACCGCGCAGTGGGGTGCCGTTGACGGTGGCCGGCACGCGGGCCGGGGTGGGTTGGACGACGGCCAGGAGGCGGCCGGCGTCGGCCGGGGTGATGTCGAGTCGGGCAGCGAGTTCGTCGACGCCGATCGGTCGGCCGGTGGTTTGCTCGTGGTTGACCACGACGAACCGGGCGGTCGGGATCAGGTGGGTGGGGACCTCCGACATAGGCGCCGGGACCGGTGTGGGGCTGTTGACGGCTGCGGGTGGGATGTCGACGACGTCCAGCTGGGTTGCCGGCAGGGTGTCGGTGTCGGCCGAAGCGTTCTCGTGGGTGTCGACCGGTGTGGGCCGGTTGGGTGTGGTGGGTCGGCGGGTGCCGGTGGCGAGGAGAGCGCCGGTTGCCATGACCATCAGGCCGTCGACGGCCAGGGGGCCGATGGCGACGGTCAACGGGTCTTCGCCGTAGTAGTCGAGTAGGCCGGCGAGGTGTTTGTAGGAGACGACGGCGGCGACCAGGGCGACGGGCAGCAGACCGCCGAACCGCAGCAGGGTCCAGCCCCGACCGGTGGGCCAGGGGACGCGGGCGAGAATTTCGACCGCGACGAACAGGGCGACGGGCCAGAAGATGGCACCGACCACGGCGCCGGGTAGCGGGGTCCAGTCGGTGGGCGCCCCGGCGGGGGGTACGTAGGAGTGGGCGATGTTCGCGGCGATGGACACCGCGCCGCCGAGGGTGGCGCCGAGGTAGGCCCAGCCCCGGCCCGACTTCGTGGCGGACGGGTTAGTGGTGGTGGTCATCGCGGGTCACCTCCGGGACGGTGTCGATGGGGATGAGGTCGACGACGCCGAGGCAGTAGCCGCACAGCACGGCGGCCAGGCCGAGGCGGGCGAGTCGCTGGCGTAGGCAGGGCAGGCAGGTGTAGTCGGCGGCGAAGATGCCGTCGCCTTCGCAGGAGGGGCAGACGAACATGCAGACCGGGCACGGCTGGTAGACCGGGCCGAGAACGCCGTGGATGCCGGCGGGCATGTTCCCGTCGATGCAGTAGAGGCAGTCGATGTAGATGGCCATGGTCAGGGCCTCCGATGGCATTCGAGGCACTCGCCGAGCGAGCGGGGGATGTAGTAGGGCTTCACCTGCTCGCAAATGGGGCAGGTACGGCGGGCGCGGAGCGCTTTGGCGATCGCCTCCTGTTGGGCGGGGGTGGCGGTGCGTTTGGGTGCGGCGAGGTCGCGCCGGTAGAGGTAGGC
The DNA here is from genome assembly GCF_039871735.1 of Plantactinospora sp. B24E8. Classification (NCBI taxonomy): domain Bacteria; kingdom Bacillati; phylum Actinomycetota; class Actinomycetes; order Micromonosporales; family Micromonosporaceae; genus Plantactinospora; species Plantactinospora sp. B24E8. The sequence continues at coordinate 34,306 of NZ_JBDPMH010000035.1, read as the reverse complement.
GACGCGGCGCTGTCGGCGATGCCGCCACAGGATTTGGGCGACGGGGTCGTGCCCGTTCGGGCGTAGGCCGGCAGCGCGGAGCTGCCGGACGGTGGCGAGGTGTTCCGGCGCGCCGTGGTAGGGAAAGGTTGGGAAGCCGTACCGGTCCCCTGCCGGGTCGTAGAACTCGACGTAGATGCCGGTCTGTTCGGTGAGTTGGTCGAGGTCGGGGTTACGCAGCTTGGTCACCGCTGCTCACCGCCCCAGCGTTGTTGAGCGGCTTGGCGGGAGATGCCGAGTCGGGCGCCGATTTCGGCCCAGGAGTAGCCGAAGGCGCGTAGACCAAGGACGGCGTTGCCGATGGCCTGGTCGAGTTCGGCAGACAGGGCGACCAGGTCGCGCAGTGCTTCGACGTCTCCGGTGGCGACGCGGCGGCCGTGGGCGCGGATGATGCGTCGGGTGAAGGCGGCGAATTCGTCGTTCTCGACGACGTCCCGGCGGCGTGGCCGGGGCACCGATGGCGTCAATGGCTGGTTGACGGTGTTCATGCGATCTCACCGCCTGCCGGGTGCTGGCGGTCCCACTCGTCGGCGGCGTCGTTGAGTGCGTCGATGACCTCGGTGCCGGTGCGGCTGGTTTCGTCGTTCCAGTCGCCGATGGTGTTGACCGCGTCAGGTCGAGAGCTGGGGTTGCCGAAGTCATTCAGGTAGTCAGCGAAGAACGCGAGCGCCCGGTAGGCGGCCGGTCGGGTGCCGGGGTGCAGGTCGGCGGGCATGGTCGGTTGTCCGACGGTGGCGGTGCAGATGGCGCCAGCGGCGCAGGCCGGCGGGAACGGCGTCGGGTCGACAAGAGCGCTGGTGAAGAACACGCCCCGGGTCCAGCCGTGCCGCTGCACGTAGATGGCCGCGCAGCGGAGAATGTCGGCCGGGGTCAGGTCGACGTCTCGTGTGGTGGGCGGGTTGTGGGTAGCCTTCATGGCAGCCACGTCCTTCCGTTGAAGGTTGTTGGTTGAGGGCCGGCAGGACCGGTGTGCTTGCGAGGCGTTGTCCGGTCCTGTCGGCCGTGCTATCGGTGGGCGCGCAGCCGCAGGTAGCGGCGGATACGCGGGTCGTCGCCGCCCATGAAGCTCGGCGGGGAAACGTAGGCGAGAAGGCCGCTTCGGCTCGCGGCGGTAACCATGGCGGCGACGTCGGCGGGGTGACCGACGATCCACAGTTCGGTGTACTGGGCCACCTGGTGGGTGTTCTGGCGGGCGCGTGCCCGTTCCCGGGTGGTCATGCCGCTTTCACCCACTCGACCCGGCTGCTGGCCGGGGTGGTGGTGGGTCGGCGGATCCAGGCGGCGTAGTCGGCGATCGACTCGATCTGGGCGTCGGACAGGTAGGCAACCTTGATTCGGCGGGGTACGCCGCCCTCGGCGATGAGGTATGCGGCGCCCTGGTTGGTGGGGCTGATGTCGGTGGCGGTGTAGCCCTGCTCGGCCCAGCCGTGGCCGAGGACGATGTTGGAGCTGTTCGGGGTGGTGCACCGGAACGCGGCCCGGTACCCGAACAGGTCCCGCAGGCTGGTGGGGATGATGTCGAACGATGGGCGTTGGGTCGCGGCGACGACCGGGATGCCGGCGGCCCGACCCCGGGCCACGAGGTCACGCAGCAGCGCGATGAACTCTTCCTGTTCCTGCTTGGCGCCGACGGTGGCGGAGAAAAAGGCGATCTCGTCGACCAGAACGGTGATGATCGAAAGCCGATCGTCACGGGTGAGTTTGCGGCGACCGTGGGCACGCAGCCACGCGTACCGGTTGTTCATCACCGTCTGCAGACGGCGCAGCACGGCCAGGGCGTGGTGGATGTCGGGGCCGACGAACTCGTCGGCGACGTCCTCCCACATGCCCAGCTCGACGAGCTTGCCATCGAGCAGTACCAGGCGGGTGTCGGTGGACAGGGCCGCGTGCGCGGCGATGCTGTTGAGTAGGCCGGACTTACCGCCGCCGGGTTCACCACCGGCAAGGAGGTTGCGGTAGGCCAGGGTGATGTAGACCGGCTGGCCGAACTCGTCAATCCCCAGGTAGATGGGGTCGAACATCGACAGGGCCGGGCCGACCGGCACCCGCCCGTCATCGGGCAGGCTGATGGTGTTCGTCATGGTGGTTGTCTCCCAAACAGTCGACACGGGTAGGGGCGGATAGGCCCGGTGGGGCCAACACGGTGGTTGGCCCCACGAGGCAGGGGTTGGTTCGTCTAGCCGAGGTCGTCGGCGACGGGACGGTCGGTCTGGTCGCGGACCTGGAGGTAGTCCTCCTCAGTCGGGACGTGTTCGCGGATGGCGTCGACGACAGCCAACAGACCGTGCGCGTGTGCGGCGATGACCGACAGCAGGTGCTGCCGCTCGTCGGGCGTCAACGCCGGACCGCCGTTGACAGCGATCCCGTACGACCTGCCTTCCAGGTTCAGCCAGTCAGCGAACCGGTCAGCCTGGTTGATGTGGATGAGCATGGCGCCCAGCAGTCCGTGGTAGGACGCGTACGGGTCGTGGGGGCTGTCCGCCTGGGCGGCGGTGAGGGCGTCGGTGACGCTGTCACCGGCCGGGACGGGGAAGTTGGCGATGAAGTCGGACACGACAAAGCCTCCTGAACAGGGCAGGTAGGTGAACAGGAACGGGATCGGTGGCGCAGGTGCGCCGGTCAGGTCAGATCCAGTCGGAGACGTCGTCGTCGGCGACAACGCCGTTCGACGAAGCGGAAGCCGCCGCAGGGGCGGGCTTGGTCGCCGATCGCGGCGACGGAGCCGGCCGCGTCGGACCGGTCGGGGTGTCTGCCACGTCGGGCAGATCCAGCGCGGTCGGCACCGGGCCGGCCGTCCGGTCACTGGCCGGGGTGGCCGGGTCGACGAGGCCGACCAGCGGCGAGCCGACGGTTGCGGTCAGCACCTCACGACGCTTCACGTCGATGCGCAGGAACGCGGCGGTACGGTCCGAGGCCCGCTCGACCAGCACCGAGGAGGCGTGACACGCCACGGCGATCTTGTCGAGGCGGGTGTTGAGATCCTGGTAGGACAGGCCGGGCCGTAGGTAGATCCAGACACGTTCTCCCACGGGGGTGGGGCGTGCCCACAGGATCAGCGGCAGACTGCCGGACTGGTTGGCGATGATGAACTGCGAGAAGCACACCCGCAGTCGGTGCCGCACGATGACACACCAGGCCACCGCGATCAGATTGCGGCGGATGACCGGCACGGCAGCCGGGACGCCGACGACCAGGGCGACGACGAGCAGCCGTACCCACAGATTCGTGTGCCGGGCCAGGCTGATCCAGCCGTAGACCAGGCCGAAGGTGAGCCCGATTTCGGGCAGCCACCACCAGATCAGCCGGATCACCGGCCAGATACGGACCAGCAGCCAAACCACGGCACCCGTCGCGGTGCCGATCGCGAAGCCGAGCAGGCCGGCGAGGATCGGATGCATGTAGTCCGCGGCGACCGCCATCGACAACAGGCCGACAACGAACGCGGTCACGACGAACGCCAGACGGGCGTTCCGAGCCGACGAACGGCGGACCTTGGCCTCGATGACCGTCACCGTTCCAGACGACGAGGACTTCCGCCCGAACATGCGGGCAGGGGTAGACTTGGACACGACACGTCCTCCCAAGCGATTGGGTTGGATGGGTTGGAAGGCGTGGGGTCGGCAGGTGTAGGAGCCAGTACCGACCCCGCGCTTGTTTTCTTTTAGGGGTGCCCTAGCGCGAAGCGGCTAGAGGCAGGCGATCAGCAGGGCAGACACCCACAGGCATGCCGAGTGCAGCGACTGATCCGCCAGGTACATCCCGCAGATCGGGGCCTGACGGTCGGCGAACGCCGCACCGCCGGTGTGGGTGAGGATCCAGCGCACCGGCCAGCGCCGGTCCAGAAACGCGTGTGTGATCGCGGAGAAGCCGACGCCGGCCGCCAACCCGGCAACCGTGACCGGCAGATCCAGCGCGACGACCGTGATAGCCAGCATGACCATCACGACCAAGTGATAGGCCCCGACGTGGCCCAGCAGATGACGCCAGCCCTCCCAACCGGGAGCGGCCTTGTGAGCGGCCTGCTTGTCGGTCTGACCGAAGACGTGATCGGCCAAATGGTGAGCCGCGTAGAAAGTCGCCAACACCACGGCGAACACGACAGCTGAAACGAGCATGACAACCTCTCCTCAGAATGAGGGTGAACGGGTTGGAAGGCGGGGGTCGGCAGGTGTAGGAGCCAGTACCGACCCCGCGCCATGTGCTACCAAACTGACCACCAAAAACGGGTGGTCGTTGGCCGGGAGCGTAGGAGCCAGAAACACTCCCGGAACGGAAACCCGAACGGGTTCAGATCAGCGGACCATCAGTCCGCTTCGAGGTGTAGCCACGGACACCTGTGGCTGACACAGCACGATGTGCGAGGAACCTACTTCGACGCCGACGCGCCAGACTGCACCTTCAGCGAGAGCGCACGGAACGCCACGCCGTTACGCCCGTTGGTCGCCCACGGGATGGCCTCCAACTGCTCGACAATGACGATCTGTCCCACCGTCACGCTCGGCTTCTCACCCGCCGTGGTGATGGAGATGACCTCGCCACCCGTCTCGTCGAGAACGAAGACCTGGGTGGACCACATGAGTCGGCCCGTTCCCTTCTCGCTCCGCTGGTTGCCGTTCTGGTCGTTCTTCGGCTCCGGGTCCCTCGACACCGTCACCTGCTTGCCCTTGGTGTCCACGTACAGCTTCACAACAGACCTCCTGTCTAGAGCGCGCCCCCAGTGGACGACTGCTCTTGTCTGTGTCCACTGTCTCGTTGCAGGTCGTCACGGCGTCATGACTCAACCTGGACTTCTAGGGACGTCTATTCTAGGCTAAAGTCGTCCCTGACGTCTGGCGAGGTGAGGCACGCATGTCGAACGAGCGCCTACGCGATGCACTTTTGAAGGCCGGGCTGACAACCTTTGGTCTGGCGGAAAAACTAGGGGTCAACCCGAAGACCGCCGAGCGATGGGTGACGTTGGATCGCGCGCCGTATCCGCGACACCGACACGCCATTGCAACACTGCTCGGCGAGAGGGAGACCTACCTCTGGCCAAAGGCCCTGTCGCCCCAGCGCGCCGCCCAGGTGGCCGAATCGGAGGTTGTGCATATCTACCCACGTCGAGCTGCGGTGCCAATCGACCTGTGGCGCCGACTCATCGAGCAGGCCACCAATAAGGTCGGCATCCTTGCCTACGCTGGGCTCTTCCTGCCTGAACAGGTTCCCACCCTGATTCGCGATCTCAAGGCTAAAGCCGAGGCGGGCGCTGTTGTTCAGATCCTGCTCGGCGATCCGTCATCGGAGGCCGTGGCCCGCCGAGGCGCGGAAGAGGGAATCGGTAACGCCATGGCGGGCAAGGTACACAATGTGCGGGCCTTTTACGACAAGCTCCAAAAAACCCCAAACGTAGCGCTGCGCTACCACGAGACCACGCTCTACAACTCGATATACCGGTTCGATGATGAGATGCTTGTCAACACTCACGCCTACGGCTTCCCTGCCGCACACGCCCCGGTGCTGCATCTTCGAAGGCTGTTCGGTAGCGACCTGTTCGACACCTACGCGGACAGCTTTGACCGGGTCTGGTCGAGCGGAACGCCTGAGTGGCAGGGACCCGTGGCAAGCTAGACCGATGGCGCGTACCGAGCACTACAACGACCCGGATGCCCCCAAGGCCAACAGCATCGTCGTAGCGGTGACAGCCTTCGTCCTCGACGAGCATGGCCGGGTGCTGCTGATCCGGCGGACGGACAACGACCTATGGGCGCTGCCCGGTGGAGCCCAGGACTTCGGCGAGTACATCGCAGAGACTGCCGTACGTGAGACCCGCGAGGAAGCTGGGGTTGACATCGAGGTCTTGGACGTGGTTGGCATCTACACCAACCCAAACCATGTCGTCGCATACACCGATGGTGAGGTCCGGCAGCAGTTCTCAATCTGCTTCCGAGGCCGGTACCTCGGCGGTGAGCTGACGCCGAGCGACGAGTCGTCAGAGGTCCGCTGGGTCCCCCGCGAGGAGTTGGACGATCTGAAGATTCACCCGTCGATGAGGTTGAGAATCAACCACGGTTACGAGAACAGGCAACGTCCCTATATCGGGTGAGCAGCTAGACGGCCGTCGGTACGATGAACCGCCGCGAGGAGCGTCGGCTCCGCTCTGGCCCAGAATCGGGTAACCAGATGGTCCGGCCCGTAGCGCTTCCGGACCTCGGCAAGCCTGTCGCGTACGTCGAAGTCTTGTCCATCAGGGCCTGTGGTCATGTCGGCATACCACAGCGCGTCGGTGACAGCTGAGTCTTCGGAGCTGAACTCTGCGCGCAGCTGGTCGGCTAGGCCGCGTTCCTCCGCTTCGAACGCGGCACACGAGTGATAGGCGACAAGGTTGCAAACACGATCGCTCCAACCTTCCCGCTTGAGCCATCGGGCACCGTCAAGCGAGTGAAAGCCAGTCTCGACGAGGCCAGGCGCGTAGCCGACGTCATGGAGCCAAGCTGCAGCAACCAGCGTGTCGGTGTCGTCAGAACGAACCGTGTGAGCGATCTGCTGAGCCTTGGCCGCCACCGCCTGTACGTGCGTCCACCGGCGGGGGAGCGCATCGGCGAGCACCTGTTGGGCTGTGCGCTCAGCCCTAGGGACCAACTCCACCATCGGAGCGTACGACGCCCCCAGACGTCCCGGCTAGCGACGGGTACAGAAGGGCGACGGGCCGGCCGGCTGCCGGCGATCCTGTGCAAACTTTCTGTACGTCTTCAAGGCGGCCCTTGACGGGCCGCGCGCGCCGCCGCCTGGGCGCGTGGCCTGCGCTCCGCGGTCGCTACGCTCCGGCTCGCCTGTGCCCGGCGGCGGGCGCGGGTTACGGGAACCCGGAGGGCCGCCGCGGAACGACAGGCCGTTTTGGTGGCGAGCTGGTAGCCGGCAGCCAGCCGGAGCGCTGCAGCCGTCGCACCGCCGCACCAAAGGGCGAGTCACCGCCGGCCGTGGTGGGGTTGCGGCGCGGAGTGTGCGGGGCCGCCCCTCCAAGGTCAAGGGCGCTTCGCGTCGCTGCGCGACGGCCCTGCGGGCCGCCCTTGACCCCGGAGCCTCTACGGCCCCTCGGGCCGGCGTTGCCGGCAGGCCAGGGGCCTGCCCAGGGGACACGCGCCGCAACCCCACCACGGCCTCGCCGTGTCGCCCGGCAGGTTCTGACACCACCGAGCGGCCCCATCGTCCCGGTTCGAGGGGACAAGGGCTTCCTGCCGATCAAGGTACTCTACGCCCTGGCATTGATTGCCGCTCGACGCCTGTGACTGCACATAAGGCCCCGGACGGGGTCTCGTGGAGAAGGGTCGCGTCGCACATGGCCGCAACGGAGCCGCGCCGTTGCCAGCATATGGGGAGATTGACTTGTTCGGATCGTCAGACGCCAATCACACCGATTTCGTCGACTCGCCCAAGATTGACCGGGAGTGGCAGGAAACAGATTGGCAGGGGTTGATAACCTGGATGATCTCGGTCGGTCTAGTTACGTACAAGGAGATCGGCTCGCTCGTCCTGGGGCATTTGAACCCTTCACAAGTCGGTACCTCCATCGCCTCCAAGAAAACCTTCCAGGCGCACTATCCACCGCGTCAAACCATGAAAGCAGTCCTTGACTGGCACAAGGAGCAGGCAGGGAAGTGCATCGGCTGTGGCACCCGGCTGGAGCTCCAAGCTGACCACATCGAGACTCGCGAGGAGTACGGCGATGCGGCAGACCGGCTTGACAACATGACGCTCCGCTGCAGGCGCTGCAACGTCATCCGCCGCCCATCGCATCGCAATGGAGGCCTTACATTCCTCACCACAGAATCGGCCCTGATGTGGATTCTATTCGTCAAGGGGCCCCGCACCTACCAGGAGTACGAGCGGCTGTGCCGAGCCTATGGCTTGACCATGGCCAATATTCGATTCAAGGAGGCCTGGGCAATGGCGCATTGGCTGGCGCGCGAGGGCCTTTACGAGATCGATGAATCCTCTTCCTTCTAGAACAACCGTTCACTTGCGCCAGCCTGGTGTGCCGCTGTTAGCTCGCGAGCAAGTTCTGCATACTGCGGATCACGTTCAATAAGGACACAACGCATATCCTTGTCCAGTGCCGCTCTTGCCGTCGTCCCTGATCCTCCAAATGGGTCGAGGATCAGGGCGTCGGCGTGGAGGTCTTCGAGGAACATTCTTGGAAGCTCTACCGGAAATGGCGCGGTGTGGCCGTAGCGGTTCTCTCCTCGCACCATCTTGAAAACTGGCCGGATTTCAGCGACACGTCGCCACTTATCCGGAACGTCAAGGGATGCAGTCGCAGGCTTCCGGAATAGTAGTACGTGCTCCCAGCAGTTGAAGGGGGCCTGGTAAAAAGGCGAGAAGTTGCCCCGGTTGAATCCTCGCTTGCCTTCAATGTCGCCCTTGTCCCACACGGAAGAGCCTTCGAAATCGAATCCGACTCGCCGAAATAGATCGACGGTAAGGGCAGAGAGCGGAACCCGGCGTTGTCCCATGGCAGAGAAGACGATGGTCTTATCGTTGTCGAAGTAGTCGAAGACGTTGTAAACGTAAAGACTGCCGGGCTTGAGAACGCGGAAGACCTGCTCAGCCACAAGGCGCATGTCATGTAGGTGGCAGTAGAGATTGGGCCACTGTGCATATTCCTTCGCATTGTAATACGGCGGAGACGTGATGGCCCTATCGAAGACATCAGAGGGAAACTTCCGAAGAACTTGCTCGGAACTTCCCTCGATAACGGACCATCGCTCGTCGAGCACAGAGTTGGCGCCGGATTCGGCCTGCCCCTCGACCTTCGCGCTTGTCGTCAAGTACCGATTGAAGAACGCTGCCTTTGAAAAAACGCCGCCCTCGCCCTTTGGGATCGACAGGTCCACTCGAACAGCGCGCCCCAGCGAATTGCGAACTTCTACCGGAGCGTCGATCAGGGCCACGACATCGCCTTGCTTAGAGTAATGCCGAATGAGGGTGGACATTATCTCTTCGGAGCCCTCATCCTCGAGGACATCGCGCATCCACCTCCGCACATTGTCGACTGGGATCTCGTTCGCGGGATCCTCGATGGCAGACTGTCGTACGAGCGACCTGAAGTCGTAACGTCGCCCGCGGTTGTAGATGCTTCGCTCAGGGCACAACAGGTTGTTACAGGCCCAACTTTTTACCCCGAGAACAGGGTACGAGTTCCCTTCGACGTCCGTTGAACGACATGAAGGGCAAGGGAGAAGCGTTTCATCCCGCTCATTCTTCTGAAACAGCGCGATTAGCTTTGCGACTCTACCATTAGGGTCCGTCAAGACGAATGTGTCTCGGTAAGAGAAACCTTCATTTCCCTTATCGAACTGGGCTGCCTGGTCATCCAAGTGCGGCATATGCTCCAGCGACTGCTTTCGAATGTCTTTCCACCGAAAGTAGCCTCTCTCGATAGGCCTCTCAAGAAACCTCTCCGCCATCAGAATGACGTCGCTGCAGATAGACCAGGCGCCAGCCCAAGAATTGCGTGATGCGTCTATCACCAGCGCCAGATACCCGTGATTGTCTATCACGTCCCACTCGCCCGCCACCCAATCGTATAATCCTTGTAGTTGGCTTTCCCGGAGCCCACTCTCCACCTCTGGACTTACGAATCGGATGACAAGTGAGCGGTTCCTCTCGAAGAGCTTGCTATTCAAGCGAGCAAGCATCTCAAGGTAGGGGCGGTCAGCTAGGGGTGCTGCGGCTGGTTGGCCAAAGTAGGCGTACAACTCCTCATGCCGCCACAGGGACCAAACAAGCGGACCGGCCGTGGCATCTACGACGTCTTGTTGAACCGACCTGTCTAGGGCTTTACGAAGCTTGGTCGGGTCTGCTGTCTCCCCTTGGAGCAATTCCCGTGTCTGTTCGACCGTAACCGGATCGAAAAGGTCTAGTAGTTGCGAGACGACCTCATCGCTGCCAACTATCGAGCCCAGCAGCTCCGCTAGAGCTGAATGATTGGAAGTATCTACCGCCCACTCGATGGCCCTCTTCTGAGGGTAATTGAAGGTGTAACCATGCCCGGCGGCCCGCGCATAAATGTCGTTGATTACCTTCTTGTTGCTCCGCAGCTTCTGGTTCAAAAGCCCGTAGAAGCGGCGGATCGCTGACTGCTCGTCGACCTGCGGACGACCAACTGAGGCGATTAGTGAGCGGACCGACTCCAGTACGATGCGCGAAGGAGGCATATCGATGCCATTTAGCCGTCGCAGCAGGTCGGCGAAGTCTTCCGTTGATTCAATCCCGGCAGAGACCTGGCTCCTGGTAGCGGTATCCGATGGTGTCACTCGCTCCTCCTCTGCTGCGCGTGCCAAGTCTAGACACCCGTACGGCGAGGGCCTAACCGCAGGCCAGGGCGGCGATTCGTGCAACAGTTCGCGTGGGCGGCCGACGCCGTGCCTTGCGTTCGACTGTGCGCCACAGCACTTCCCTGGCTGTCGCTCCCCGCGGACCGCTGCCCGGCTCGCGCACCGCTGTCACTCCTGACCCACGGGCGTCCATGAGGCGGCCCCTTGGCCGCGATCCTTGACCTCTAGCCTAGAAGGTCTACCATGGTCGCATGACGAAGACTGATCTGCCGCGATTGATCCCCACGGGCACGTGTTGGTGCGGCTGCGGCAAGGAGACCGGCATTGGCTCCTTCTTCGTACAGGGGCATGACAAGATCGCCGAAGCGGCGCTCGTGGCTGCGGAATACGGCAGTCAGGTGGCCCAGCTCCTGCACAAGCACGGCTACGGCCCAGGCCGGCCAGTCATCCACGAAGCGGTGCGCACGGGCAACTGGGTCTCTTGCCCTGCTTCTGGGTGCTGGTACAAGGGCACTGAACAAAGCGTAAACGGCCACCAGCGGAAGTACTCGCACTAGCGAGACCGGTGTCCCGCCCTCGGTCTCGAGTGACCGGGGACCGGCGTCGCTCGTTGGGGCGCGGGAAGCTCCCCAGCCGGCACCAGCCGACAACTTGAGACCGCGTCCCCCCAGCGGGAGTCGGCTTGGATCGTCGGCGGGATGGCTGTCGACAGCAACGCTGACAGCAACCGGGCCGGACGGCGGCACGCTGATGTGGGCGGGCATGGACGAGGCTCCGAGCGTCCGGCCGTTCCCGGACGAGGGCGGACGCGATGCACAGAGCTTGTAAGCGAGACGTCAAGAGCGTGGCAGCAACGCTTCCCAACGTGCCCGTCGCGTGCCCGATCCAAGGGTCGACAGCGGCCGTCGATGGACAGTCCGTCATGGCTGAGCGTCACCCTCAGCGACGTCACACCCGGAGGGCGGTTACGTAGCGCGACGAGCAACACGTCTTCTAAGCAGTTGGTCGCAGGTTCGAATCCTGCCGGGCGCGCCAGCACGACGGCGCAGATCCGTTACACGTCGTTCTCCGTGAAGAGTGACAGTTGGTCGGCTCGCTATCCGAGCCGAACAATCACGCTAAGTAACTTGTGTGTCGCCTATCGCTGAAACAGACGGTCCCCGATTCTGATCGAGACGCGCGGTCGGCGGCCGCGAGAAGGCCGGGTGCCGGCTCTCTCGGCGCCACGATGCGAAAACACCCCGATGCCGGGCGGCGTCGCGAGGGAGCGAGGAGTCAGCGGGCGGGCAGCGGCTCGGACGTCGGCCGCCATTCCCGCCTGATCAGCCCGTAGACCCACGAGTCAGAGACCTCGCCGTTCACGATGCAGTCTTCTCGCAGCGTCCCTTCACGCACGAACCCGAGCTTCTCCAGCACGCGGGCAGACGCCACGTTTCGGGTATCGGCCTCAGCCTGGACGCGATTCAGGTCCAGCGTGTCGAATCCCCACCGCAGCACCGCACGCGCGGCCTCCGTCGCGTAGCCGTGGCCCCACACCCCATCGTCGAAGCAGCAGCCCAGCGATGCACTGCGGTAGTCCGGATTCCACCGGTTCAGGCTGCACCAGCCGATGAACGCCCCGTCGGAGTCGCGATCCACGGCCAGCCTCGCCCCGGTGCCCGCCTCCGCCATCTGCCGGCACGCCGCGACGAACCGCTCGGCGCGCACGCGTTCGTTCCACGGTGGCGAGTCCCAGTAGCGCAGCACGTAGGCGTTGCTGTGCAACGCGAAGAGATCGTCTGCATCCGTGTCGTCGAAGGGACGCAGGGTAAGGCGAACGGTGTGCAGCGTGGGGGTGGGCAGCGACATGGGCGACACGTTCCCTCCGGTGCCTGGCGGCTGATCAACCAGACCCCCGGTGCCGGCCACGCGCAACCGGTTTTCCGGCGGAGCGGGCGGGCGCGCAAGCACCGCGGCGCACCTCAGGGCCGGTCCAGGCCGCCGGGCCCCGACTCCCTTACCGCGCCGCCGGCCCGGCTACGGTGGCCGTATGGCCAACCCGACCCGCTGGGCGACCGACACCGGCCCGGAGCACTCGCAGTGGTACGTCGACCGGTTCCGCAGGCTCGCCGCCGAGGGCGCGGATCTGGCCGGCGAGGCCCGCCTGGTGGACACCCTGGTCCCACCCGGGTCGCGGATCCTCGACGCTGGCAGCGGCACCGGCCGGGTCGGCGCCGCACTGGTCGAGCGCGGGCACACCGTGATCGGGGTGGACGCCGACCCCGTGCTGGTGGAGGCCGCCCGCGCCGATCACCCCGGCCTGCGTTCGCTGGTCGCCGACCTGGCCGAGTTGGACCTGCCGGCGATGGGTGAGGCCGAGCCGTTCGACGCCGCCGTGCTCGCCGGCAACGTTCTCGCGTTCGTCGCGGTCGGCACCGAGCCGGAGGTGCTGCGCCGGATCGCCGGACACCTGCGCCCCGACGGCGTCCTGGCCGTGGGCTTCGGCACCGAACGCGGCTACCCGCTGCCCGCGTTCGACGCCGACGCGGCCGCCGCCGGGCTGCGCCTGGAACACCGCTTCGCCACCTGGGACCTGCGCCCATGGCGTGACGACGCGCCCTTCGCGGTCAGCGTCCTTCGCCGCCCGGCCGGCTGATCCCAGTCACCCGGGGCGGCGACGGCCCGGGCGTGGCCGGAGCCAGGGTCGCATGATCGGCGTCGCGCTAGATCTCCTCGACCGGGCGGGAGCCGACGATGGCGGCGTAGACCTCGTCGTACAGCTCGTCGTCGACATCCAGTTGCCGCTCCGCGTCGAGATGGTAGGCCGACCGGGTGAAACACTCGTTGACGACGGCGACCATCTGCTCGACGCTGTGGAACTCCACGCTCGGCGGCGCGAACTCCGGCATGATCGTGACCACGACCGGCTCGCTGCTGTCGGACCAGGCCGCCGCGTACAGGTCCGAGCTGCCGTTCTGCAGCAGTGGTACCCAGTTCCCGGCGAGAAGTGAGCTGTCCTCGTCATGGTGGGCTGCCTTGATTCCGGCGACGTCCCGCAGCTCGACAGGCCAGAAGCCGGGGATCGTCCAGCAGTCACCGATCGTCTGTCCCGGCGCGTAGTCGACGCCGTCGCACCATTGGAACCATTCAAGCACCGTACGCGGAGTCGCCGCACCGAGCACTGCCTCGATCTCGGCCCGACTCCTGCCCGGTTTCAGGACCGGAGCGACCGGGGCACCGAGGCGGACAAGCCAGTCCCGCCACTGCGCCAGCTGATCAGTGAGCGTCACCGGAGCATGGTGGCACACCGGATCCGCCACCCCAGGGCTCCGTCGGCCCGAGCTGGCAGCATCCGGGACGCGGACGCGAACACGCGTACCCGCTGGGTGGCGCGGGACGCGACCGGCGCCGGCCGCACGGTCAGTCGCGGGTCGACCGGCCCCGGTCCGGGACCCGACGCGGATCCACCGGATTCGACCGGACCGTCGCGGTCGACTCCGTACGGACCTGCGGCGCGACCGTCACGGCGGGCAGGCTCACCCGACCCGCGACCGGCAGGGTCAGCCGGCTGGCGGCCAGGTCGACGTCGACCGTGGCGTCCCGGTCGTCGACGTTGGTGAACTCCGGGTCGGACTGCCCGAGCACCAGCCCGAGCGAGTGCCCGGCCGGCACCACCGCCTCGTACGCGTCGAGCGGGATGTCGACGGTGTACCAGCGGTCCGGACGCAGGGGTGTGGTGAACCGCAGCGAGGTGTGGTGCGCCGCGTCCAGCCATCCCCTGGTCAGCACCGCGTGGTCGCCGGTCGCGGTGATCTCGGCGGTGTCCCGGTAACAGCCGTCGTCGGTGGGGCTGGCCTCACCCCAGCATGACTCGGTGCCCAGCGTCCGTACGCCCTCCGAGGCGAAGTGGTTGATCCGGGTGGCGGTGCCGTAGTCAACCAGGCGGGCGGTGAGTTCCGTGGTGGGCCGGTCGACCCGGATCCGCAGCCGGACCGACGGGCTGCCGGAGATCCGTAGCGGGCCGGTCAGCGGGCCGGACAGGAAGGCGAGCCGTCCGGCCCGGGCGGTGTTCGGATCGGTGACCAGCTCATCCTCGCCCAACGACTCGTCGGTGTAGGAGAAGACGGTGCCGGGGCGGGCACCCCGACCGCCGAGGGTGCCGGTGGTGCCGTCACCGACGCCGAGGGCGACCCGTACCGGCCGTGCTCCCCTGGCCGGCCAGTCCGGCTCGTCGCGCCAGACACCGGGACTGGTTTCGATGCTCGCCCTGTCCTCCCACTGGACACCGTTGGGCAGCCCCTGGAGCCAGTGGTCGAACCAGCGGTGCAGGGTCCGCACCCACTCCGCCCGGCGTACGTCGAACGGGTCCTCGTGACCGGTCTGGTGGATCCAGATCCGGCGCGGTACGCCCCGCTCGGCCAGCGCCTCCCACCAGAGCGCGAACTGGGAGGTCGGCACGTTCAGGTCGTTGATTCCGTGTACCACAAAAACGCTGGCCCGTACCCGGCCCGCCGCCGTCCGGTAGTCCCGCTCGGCCCAGTAGGCGTTGTAGTCGCCGGTCTCCTCGGCACTGTCCGCGCGCAGCCGGGCCAGGGTCGCCGCGCACGCCTCGGCCGGGCGTCCGTTCACGTACGAGTGCAGGTAGGCGGGGTAGTCGCTGGCCCGGAGCACGCCGTTGAAGCGTTGGTAGCCGTACCAGCTGGAGATGGCCGAGATCGGCACGATGGTGGCCAGCCCCGGCACGCCGGTCGCGGCGACCCCGTTGGCGACCGAGCCGTCCCAGGACTTGCCGATCATGCCGACCCTGCCGGTCGTCCAGCCGGTGGCCTGGACCGGGGTGCCGTCGGCGGTGAAGCCCCGGGCCCGGCCGTTCAGCCAGTCGATCACCGCTTTGGCGCCGGTGACCTCGGCCCGGCCGCCGACGTCCTCGCAACCGGTCGAGCGGCTGGTACCGCTGAGGTCAACCGCGGCGAAGGCGTAGCCACGGGGCACGAAGTAGTTGTCGTAGAAGAGCGGGAACGAGGTGATCAGCCCGTTGGCGTCGTACCGCTTGACCTCGCTCTCGTTGCCCCGACCGCAGCACTGGTAGTACGGCGAGGCATCCATGATCACCGGTACCCTGACGCCGGCCGCCGCCGCCTCCCGGGGACGTACCAGGTCGACGGCGATCCGGTCGCGGACGCCGTCGCCGTCGGAGTCCATCGGCGCCTCCACCCAGACGCTCTCCCGGATCGCCTCGGCGTAGGAGTAGACCGGAACGGTGCCGGTGCCGACGACATGCGGGACCGGCCGGGCGCCGTGTGCGGCGGCGGGAGCCGGCGCGACCGCGGTCACCGTGAGTACGGTGGCCGCCAGCACGGCAACGCCGACCATTCGGGCCGGGACCGATCTGGACGGTGGGGTGATC
Source organism: Plantactinospora sp. B24E8 (assembly GCF_039871735.1). Lineage (NCBI taxonomy): Bacteria > Bacillati > Actinomycetota > Actinomycetes > Micromonosporales > Micromonosporaceae > Plantactinospora > Plantactinospora sp. B24E8. The sequence continues at coordinate 18,568 of NZ_JBDPMH010000035.1, read as the reverse complement.
CGCATGGGCAGCCCTTCCCGAGGTGTCGGCCGTGGCCCACCCATTCCACCGCATCGATTCCCCGGCGTACAGAAATACCGTCGAGGGGATGATGGTGGCGGGATGATCGACGAGCCGCGCCGACGGCCGTGTCGGAGGGGGCCGGCGGGCCGGACCGCCGGTTGCTGGCGACGACCGACATGTCCGCGCGTCGATCCATGTCCCGCGCGGGGATACCACCCGCCGGACCCACCCCACTAACCTCGGCGCACGCCGCGCCCCACCACCGTCCGTGCCGGCGTGTGAGGGAGGCCGTCATGAGGTTCCTGACCCGCACCGCCGTCGCCGCGACGGCGGTACTGCTGCTCGCCGCCGCGACCCCGTCCGTCGCCAGCCCGGTCGCGGCGGCGTCCGAGGCCGGTCCAGCCGGGACCCCGAACACGGCGACGACCGCGGCCGCAGCCGCGGCGCCCTACCCGAAGGCCCCGGTCGCCGGATCGCTCGGCAGGTACAACATCTCCGCCGTGTACGTCGCCGGCGTCTCCGCCGGCGCCTACCTCGCGACCCAGTTGCAGGTCGCCTACTCCGGCCAGATCCGGGGCGCCGCCCTCTTCACCGCCGGACCGTACTACTGCGCGCAGAACAACGTCGCCCAGTCGCTCTACGGCTGCATGGACAACATCTGGCCGACGTACCTGCCCACCCTGGAGACCTACACCCGGACCTGGGCCTCGTACGGCTGGATCGACCCGGTCCGTAACCTCTCCGGCCGACCGGTGTACGTCTTCCACGGCAACAGCGACACCACCATCCGGAAGTCCGTCACCGACGACCTGGTCCGCTACTTCCAGGACTTCGGCGCCAGTGTGCAGTACGACAGCGGCTCGTCGGCCGGACACGCCTGGGTGAGCCCGTACGGCACCGGCGGCTGCTCGGTCACCGCGTCGCCGTACCTGAACAACTGCGGAACCGATCCGCAGAACGCCCTGCTGCGCAAGCTCCTCGGCTCGGTCAGCGCACCGAACACCGGCCCGCTCGGCGGCTCGCTGGTCAGCTTCAACCAGAGCACCTTCGCCACCACCGGCAGCGCCGCCACGCTCAGCATGGGTGGTACGGGGTTCGTCTACGTGCCGTCCGCCTGTGCCTCGGGGCAGTCCTGCCGCCTGCTGGTGGCGCTGCACGGGTGCCTGCAGGGATATTCCTCGGTCGGTACCGCCTTCGTCGACCGGGCGAACCTCAACCAGTACGCGGACACCAACAACATGGTGGTGCTCTACCCGCAGGCGAGCGCCTCCGCCGTCAACCCGAACGGCTGCTGGGACTGGTGGGGCTACCTCGGCGCCACCAGCTACCCGATCAAGGGCGGGCCGCAGCTCGAGACGGTCATGAACATGATCCGCCGCGCCGACGGCTAGCCGGGACGGGGACTGGACATAGACGGGTCGCGGTCCGACCGGAGGGACTGAACGTAGACGACCATGGATCGGCATGTCAGCATGGACCCGCGCGACGGGAGGTGGCCGTGCGGGGTGTGCGGATCCAGGTACTCGGTCCGGTCCGCGTCTGGCGCCACGACCACGAGTTGGACCTGGGTCCGGCCGGTCGTCGGGCCGTACTCGGGTTGCTGGTCCTGGCCCGGGGGCACCCGCTCGCCCGGGCCGAACTGGTCGACGCCCTCTGGGGCGACCAGCCACCGGCGAGCGCGACGAACGTCCTACAGACCCACGTCAAGCACCTGCGTCAGCGGTTGGAGCCGGACCGCCGCCCGCACGCGCCGAGTCGGCTGCTGCCGTCGGTCGGTGACGGCTACGCCCTGCGGGTCGCCGACGACGAGGTGGACCTGGCCCGGTTCCGGGCCCTGGCCGGCGCGGCCCTTGCCGCCGCGCGGAAGCCCGACCCGGGCCGGGTGGCCAGCCTGTCGGAGCAGGCACTGCGGCTCTGGCAGGGCGGACCGCTGGCCGACGTACCCGTGCTGGCCGGCCATCCGAAGGTGCTGGCACTGCTCGCGGAGCGGCAGGCGGCGCAGGCCCGGTACTGCGACGCGATGCTCGAGATCGGAGCCGGGGCCGAGGTGCTGCCGATGGTCGAGGAGGCCGCGACCGGCCAGCCCTTCGACGAGGCGACCCAGGCACGACTGATCCGGGCGTACCAGGCGGTCGGGCAGCGGGCCCAGGCGTTCGCCGCCTACCAGGCGGTCCGGGCCCGGCTCGCCGACGAACTCGGGGTCGATCCGGGGCCGGTCCTGGCAGCTGCCCACGCGGCCCTGCTGACCGACCCGGCTGCCACGAAACCGCCGCCGGCGGCGGCGCGGCAGGTGCCGGTCGGCGCGGCCCCGGAGCCGCCGGCCGCGACCCCGGCAGCCCGCCCGGACGGTACGACGGCAGCGGCGCCGCCCGTGGTGCCGGCCCAGCTTCCCGCCGACGTGTACGGCTTCACCGGCCGCCAGGCCGAACTCCGGCTGCTCGACGAACTGCTCTCCCCACCCCGGTCCGCCGGACCGGACGACAACCCGGGCGGTGGCGGCGATCCGCACCTGGCCCACGACACCGACCCGTCGGCCCGCCAACCCCGACCCGTTCTCGTCGCGGCGGTCTGCGGCACCGCCGGAGTCGGCAAGACGGCGCTGGCCGTGCACTGGGCGCACCGACTGCGGGCCCGGTTCCCGGACGGGCAGCTCTACGTCAACCTGCGTGGTCACGACGACGGGCCCCCGATGTCCGCCGGTGACGCCCTGGCCAGACTGCTCAGCGGGCTCGGGGTGGCCAACCACGACATTCCGCTCGAGGTCGACGAACGGGCCGCCCGGTACCGGACCGAACTCACCGACCGGTCGGTCCTCGTCCTGCTCGACAACGCCGCCTCGGTCGACCAGATCCGCCCGCTGCTGCCCGGTACCGCGTCAGCCATGGCCCTGGTCACCAGCCGGGACAGTCTGGCCGGCCTGGTCGCGCTGCACGGTGCCCGCCGGGTGACCCTGGCGCCGCTCCCGCCCGCCGACACCGGCCGACTCCTGCGGCTGCTGATCGGTGCCCGTGCGGACGCCGAACCGGCGGCGCTGACCACCCTCGCCGGGCAGTGTGCCCGACTGCCGCTGGCGCTGCGGGTCGCCGCCGAACTCGCCGGTTCCCGACCCGACGACCGGCTCGCCGACCTGGTGGAGGAACTGGCCGACCTGCGTCGACGGGTACGGCTGCTGGACGTCGGCGGTGACCCCCGGGCCGCCGTCCAGACCGTCTTCTCCTGGTCGTACCAGCAGCTGCCACCCGCCGAGGCGCTGGTGTTCCGGCGGCTCGGTCTGCATCCCGGCACCGACGTCGGGCTGCCGGCCGCCGCCGCGCTCGCCGGGCTCGACGTCGACCGGACCGGGGAGGCGCTCGCGGTACTGGCCCGGGTGCACCTGGTCCAGCCCGTCGGGCGGTGCCACTGGGGCATGCACGACCTGCTGCGGGCGTACGCGGGGCAGGTCTGTCAGGCCGAGGACCCGGCACCGGACCGGCAGGCCGCCGTCACCCGGCTGCTCGACCACCACCTGGCCAGCGTCGCCGCCGCGATGGACGTGTGCCATCCGGCGGAACGGCACCACCGTCCGCCGCCGCCCCGGCCGGCCGAGCCGGTGCCGGTCGCGGCATTCGACGACCGTACGGCGGCCACCGTCTGGCTGGACGCGGAGCGGGGCACCCTGGTGGCCCTCTGCCGGTACGCGGCGACGCACGGCTGGCCGGCGTACCCGGTACTCCTCTCCAGCACGCTCTACCGCTATCTGGAGAGCGGGCACCACCTGGACGCCCTCGACATCCACACGCAGGCCCTGCACGCCGCCCGGCTCACCGGCGACGAGGGCGGCGAGGCGCACGCGCTGACCAACCTCGGCGCGGTGCACCGCCTCCGGGGCCGCTACCCCGAGGCCTTCGAACACCTCGAGCGTGCCCTGCTGATGCACGAGCGTGGCGGGGACCGGTACGGCCAGGCGCGTACCCGGTCCAACCTCGGCATCGTCCACGAGCGACTGGGTCAGCCCGGTCCGGCGGTCACCCACCAGCTCGCCGCCCTCGACCTCTACCGCCAACTCGGCGACCGGTACGGGGAGGCCGGCGCCCTGACCAACCTCGGCAACGTCTGCACCGAACTCGACCGGTACCCCGAGGCGGCCGAGCACCTCGGCCGGTCCCTGGAGCTGTTCCGCGCCCTCGGCGACCGGATCGGCGAGGCGATCGGACTGTGCAACCTCGGTGACGTGCAGCGGGTACTCGGCCGTCACCGGGAGGCGGCGGCCGGGCTGACCCGGGCGGCGACGCTGTTCCGGGAGGCCGGGCACCAGGACGGCGAGGCGACCGCGCTGTCCAACCTGGGCCGGCTGCACAGCGGGACGGGCCGCCACGACCTGGCGCTCGAGGAACTCGACCAGGCCCTGCGACTGTTCCGGCAGACCGGTCACCGGTACGGCGAGGCGAGTGTGCTGAACAGCCTCGGCGAGGCGTACCGGGGTGCGGGGCATCCCGCCGAGGCACTCCGGTCGCACAGCGCGGCGCTGCGCATCGCAGCCGAGACCGGGGACCGCGACGAGCAGGACCGGGCCCGGGCCGGCCTGGACCGGACGGATCCGGGGGCGCCGCGTCCCGCTCCGACCACCCTCGTCACGGTCGTCGGGCCGGCCCGCCGGCCCTGACCACAGCTCACTGCGGCACCTCGACGGGCCACAAATCAGCTCGCGGTGGCACCTCGCCGGGTCTATCGTCGCGCCGTGCAGATCCACGAGCTCGCCGAGGACGACTGGTCCCAGGTGTGGCCGATCGTCCGTGACGTCGTACGGGCGGCCGACACCTTCGCCTACGACCCCGCGATGACCGCCGAGCAGGCGTACCGGATCTGGGTGGCGGAGCCGCCGGAGCTGACCGTGGTCGCCGTCGAGGACGGCCGGATCGTCGGCACCGCCAGGATGGGAACGAACCGGCCCGGGCCCGGGGCGCACGTCTCGACCGCCAGCTTCATGGTCGCCGCCGGGGCCCGGGGCCGTGGGGTCGGGACGGCACTCTGCCGGTTCGCGCTCGACTGGGCCCGGGAGCGCGGGTACGCGGGCATGCAGTTCAACGCCGTCGCCGAGTCGAACCAGGCGGCGGTCGCCGTCTACCGGCGGCTCGGCTTCCAGGTCGTCGGCACGGTACCCGGCGCGTTCGCCCATCCCACCCTGGGCCGGGTCGGGCTACATGTCATGTACCACCAGTTCTGAACTCCGGGCAGACCCTGGGACCCTGGCTGGCCGGACCGGTCGGGGATGCCGACGATCTCCGACAGAGGACCTAGGTGGGCGACAGTGCGCGCGCTACGTCCTCGGCATCCCAGTCCAGGAAGGGGAGCATCATCTCCCGGCCGTACGTGTGGAGTTGATCCAGTGACGTGATCGCACGATCTCGCGCTGCGGCAAGCAGCGCGTCTCGCGCGTTCTCGACTCCCCAGGTCCGGGCGAAATGGCCCAGCACCCGCTCTCGCTTGAGCCTCTGCACGGAGTAGCGAGGGGACAACTCGGCTACCCGCCGGTTTTCTTTCCGGCACTGCGCGACACGGTCGGATGCCTTGGACCAGAGGGCGGCGGGTCGGGTGAACAGCCGCGGGCACCCGTGTATCGGTGCCCCGCCGGGAGCGCGGTAGGAGCGCACCAGAACCCGTAGCAGCTTGTCCCGCTCGGGGAGGGACAACTCCGACCCGGCCAGCCAGTACTGCTGCACCGATTTCTCCAGGAGTGTTCCGCCGAGACGCTCGACGGCTCGCGCGGAACAAGAGTCCTCGAGCTGCCTCCTGACGTCGTCCGCCACGGGGTGTGTCCTGGGCGAACCGTCAGCGATCACCCCCATGGCGTACAACGCCCACCGCGCGGGAAAAGCAGGGTCGTAGAGTTGGAGAAACCTGAGCACGCTGACGTCGTCGACCGACTCGCCGTCAACCACGCGGATCCGATTCTGGTCGACCCATGTCCGGACATACGGCGTCACCGGAACGCGCTCCACCAGATCCGGGTCTTCGGTGGGCGTGGGCGCGGCAAGCTCAGGACCAGCGACGAAATCGAGCGCCTGCAGGGCGTCCCGGAACTGGGTGCCCTTTCCGTCGGCACGGACCAGATCCCGCAACCGCCGCAACAGATCTTCGGTCCCGTCGGTCGACGCGCTCGCCAAGCGAGCCTCGACCAGGGTCCATGACCTGTCGAAGAGACGGACGGACTCCGCAACCTGACTGACGCGGGCGCTCTCCGCCGCGCTCATGGCGCCCTCGTCAACCGCAGCCCGCAGAAGGCACCGCATGTTGATCAATGATTCCGCACGGGGTTCGTATCCCACGTTTCCGCCCCCGTACCGGACAGCGACCTCGTCATCGCCGTCGACGGTCCCGTCCCGGTACATCTCGAAAACGGTGCCGATCCCGATCATGCCGTAGGTGCGGAGTTCGGCTGCCCTCAAGGCACCCATCCCCGCCGCACCGACGACCTGGATCCCCTCCTGGAGAAGCATCAATATCTCCTGGTTCCGGACGGGCAGCCGATCGTGGAAGTCGCCGTCAATGATGAGTACGACGTCGCCACGGCACGGTCGTATCCGGAGCAGATCTCCGTGGGCCACCGGTGGATGCAACTCCGCGACGGGCAGCCTCTGCCGGACCTCCGCTTGCGGAATCGTCGGGCCCACGTAGACATGTACGCTCATCGACCGACTCCCACGGAGGCATTCCGCGGAATGGAATGGCGCGCCTCGAACGACAGGCCGGCGGCAACCACTTTCACGACGGAGATGGCGTCATGGGTGCTGAGATCAACATACAGGGGCGCGAACCCGGTCGTCGACCGGACCAGATCATCCAGCCAGACCAGCTCGGCGGTCAGGTCGCGGAACGACGGGCCTGACTCCCTCGCCGTCGTCCAGTCCATCGTGGGCCGGAAGACCCGGACATCTGACGGTCGGACCTCAACCGCGCCCCGCCAGGCGAGGCTCAAGTCATCATGAGCGCCGGTGATTGCCACCAGACGGCTCTGCGCGGCCTCCGTGAGGGCACGGGACAGGCCGATCGCGGGATCACTGTGGACGCCAGACCCCGCCGACACTCTGCGACTTCCATCCCAGAGGTATGCGACGAACGTACTGAATGGCCACCTGCCCCGGACCACGAGCACCTCCACGTGCATGTCCGCTTTCCGGATCATGCCGAGAAGATCGCCGACGCCGTTGTTATCGACGGTGCCGAGATCCAGATAGTCGCGACCTTCGGCCGGTACCGACCGCAGACTCGCGACACTGTCGCGCTCGATCATCTCGTACAGTCCGTGTAGCGCGGCCTCGGCGAGGTTGTTGCCACTCGCCAAGCCGTTGCTCGAAGGTCGCAACATCGGAGGCGACCAGGTGTCGACAACCTCGGCGCCGAGTTGCACGTAGTGTCGTGGCACCGGGCACCTGATGTCTCCGGCGACGGTGGACGCCTCAACCCAGTCCAAGGGAGTTCTGTCGCTCAACAGACTGCCGCGGTACTGTTGCAGCTCGCCCAGCTCATAGGGCAGCCGCAGATCCTCCGCGCTGGTATTGCGGATGACAGGCGGAGGGCACGCGTTCTCGGCATGCCACAGTTCCACCGACTCCATGACCGCCGAGAGCCGCGCGAGCAGGGGAGTATGCCCCTTACCGTGGGAGATCGTGAATGTCCTGGCGAGAGGGCGGATCGCCAACACCACGGGGATACCCAGGACATCGAACCGCGTGACATCGGCGACTCTCGTGACGCCGTACCTGTCGAGAAGTGGCCGAATGATCGCCCAGCTCTCCTCGGGGAGCCTCGCCCGGTGCGTACCAGGCAGCCTAATCACCGGATTTGTTTCGGACAGTATGCTTCGTCTCTGCCCGGGAATCCCCGAATGCTCACGCGCCGAAACCAGGTTCCTTGACATCCCGAGCCTGTTCTTGGAAACGTTCACAACGAACCCTTTTCAACCTGAACCGCGCGGCGCATGCGCCCCGACTTCCACCTGCAGCCCCGACGGACCGGAGGGGGTTGAAAAAAGTTAAATCGTGGTCGGCGCAGGAAGCCCGCGCCGACCACGATCTCAGCTTCGCGCCCAACTCACCTTCACAGCCGCGTCCCCTTGGGTTCCGTCGTCTCAGACGAACGAGCTACGGCTCGGGAAGGCGCAGACAGTCGAACCCGGAACTCCTGGGACTACTCCTCCGGCGAGTCGAAGTAATGACAGGCCGAGGAGGCGCAGGCGCCCATCTCGATCTCCGGGATGACGCCCTCCACGCTCTCCTCGAAGAGGGAGTCGAGACGATCGTCGGCAGAGATCTTGTCGATTTCGAGCAGTTCGGTGCTCATCCGTGGTGCCCCCAATCTTGAAGTTGATCTATGATCCATGATCTTCGTGGGATGGCCCGGAAGTAGACTAACGGAACGTCCTGAATCGATCAACCGGAAGACTGGCACCGGTTGGCGAACGTTTGAGAAAGGCTGGTCGGAACCGGTGTTCGCGCACGACCCCGGCGATGTGGGAAATCTCCGTTCTGATCATGTTTGCCCGAGAGCGCCGCGCCCTCACCAGCGCGTCCGGGAGTCGGTGTCGCTTGCCCGGCGCCTGGCCCGGGTCGATCATGGTCGGATCGGGCGGAAGGGACGGAAGATGGCACCGGCGCCGGTTGTACGGCTGGATGGCCTGTCGCCGCGATACGGACGGATGACGTGGGGACAGCGGAATCAGTATGTCGCCATCGAGGCCGCCGGCGAAGAGGCGTACCGACAGAATCTGGTGCGGTCGGTGCCGGTACCTCCGGGTGTCGACTCAGGACGAATCTCCGAAGCACTCAAGGGGCTACTCGGTCGCCACGAGGCGCTGCGCACCTACTTCGGCGGTTCTCCCGCAGCCCACCTCTGGCAGCGGGTCGCTGGATCCGTGAAGATTCCGCTACTGATGTTCGACGTATCGGACGGAAAGGAGGTGGTCGCCGCCAAAACCCACGTGGCAGGGCACACCTTCGACCACGAAACACGACTGCCGGTACGATTCGGCGCCATATGTCACCGCGGCCGGGTGCGCTCCGTGGAACTCGCCGTGTCTCACCTGGCTACCGACGCCGCCGGCGCAGACCTGCTGGCGACGGAGCTGGCCAGGTCGCTGGCGGGCGATGCGCCGTCACCGGCGCCGCGGAGACAGCCGGTGGACAGGGCCGCATGGGAGGGTTCGCCTGCCGGTCAGGCAATGTCGGCACACAACGTGGATCGGTGGCGAGCATTGATGGAAACAGGCGCGACCCTCGTGCCGGCCGCGCGTCGGGCGGGGTTGTCGCCACGTTTCTGGAAGGGAGCCCTGGATTCCCTCGTGCTGCGCGAGGCCCTACCGACGCTTGCCGCGCGGCTGAGGGTTTCCCCCTCTGCGCTGCTCCTGGCAGGCATGGCGAAGGTCGTGGCCGAAGAGTTCGACCTGACCTCCGTCCCGGTCCGGATCGCGTTCAACAACAGGATCACCGCCGAGGACAAGGTGGCTGTCGAAACCTTGATGGGGTGGGGGCTGTGCTTCCTGACCGGCGTGGGTGGCAGTCAGGCCGCCCTCGCCAAGGAAGCTGCCACCGAAGCGTTCAGGGCCTACTCCACGGCGCGATACGACATCTACGACCTGCTGGATGTCGCTGACCGCCTGAGACGAAAGGGCATGGGAGAAACACTCCCCCAGTTCTTCCTCAACGTCGTCGATCTGCCAGCCCCTGCCGCTGCGCCGAGTTTCGACCCCGATCGTCTGCGTGAGCTGCAGGCGGCCGCCGTCTTCGAGAGCGCAGCCAGCCATTCCCGGGACAGCAGTGGGCTGTTCATCATGCACGTAACCCTGGATCCCCGTTCGGTCCGGTTGAACTTTCTGGTTGACACCCAGTTGTGTTCACCGACCGAGGTCGAGCAGATCTTTCGCCGCATCGAGGGCTGGCTCGTCAGCCTGGCGCTCAGGACATAGTCACCCCGCGCAAACCGTCGACCGGGTGCCGAGAAGACTCACGCGTGACGAGCCAGGTTCCGGACGGCGCCGCAAGCCACCGCCTCGCTGCGGCACGCCTCCATCACCCGATCCCTGCCAGTTGCAGACTGATGCCACGGTAGTCGAGTTTCCCTGAGTGCAGACGCGGCAACGGCATCTCTCGCACGCGCAAGCATGCGCGAGGCAGCCCCCAACGGCCCGCGACCCGTTCCACCACAGGCGTGACGCTGACCGAAACCCCGCCCTCATGACACACGGCAATCATCTCCTCCGAGAGAGGTATCACCATCACCTCGGTGTCCAGTGCACTTCTCAACTGCCCTTCCATCTGGTCGAGCTGGATCCGACGGCCCAAGATCTTCACCTGCCTGTCGACTCGGCCTGTCAGGTACAGAAACCCGTTCGACAGGTACCCGAGGTCGCCGGTCCGGAGTCGTCCCCGATGGACGTCACCCAAACCCAGATCCGTTCGGGCGGTCGCGTAGCCGAGCATTACGTTAGGTCCGCGGTAGACAATCTCTCCCCGCTCTCCGTCCCGTACGGGTGTCTCCTCTTCAGCCAGGATCTCCACTCTGCCGCCTGGCACCACGCGCCCCACCGACCCCGGATGCGTCAACGCCGAAGTCGTGTCGAGCACCGAAATCCGGGCCGTTGCCTCCGCCTGCCCGTACATGATGTTCACCAGCCCGTTGACCGACCTCATCAGGTCGGCAATCACCCTCGCCTCCGGCGGATCGAGCCGACCGCCCGCTATGAGCACCCTTTCCAACGAGGGATGACTTCGAGGACTCCATCCCCGAGCCAGGAGCAGACGGCAGGTGGTGGGAAGTAGCCCGACCGCGGACGCGCCAAGCTGATCCAGTTGCCACCAGAAACCCCTGGACGTGGGGGGCGATTCGGTCAGCGCCAGAACGCCGTTCGAGATCAGATACGAGTTGATGATCGAGAGCCCGAAGGCATAATCCGCAGGAAGCGACGTTGCCGCTCGCTCTTCGGGTCGTATGCCGGTTGCCTCGGCGATTGACCGAGCGTTGGCGGAGAGATTGTCATAGGAGAGCCGAACGGCCTTGGCGGCACCCACCGAACCAGAAGTAGAGACCACCATCGCCAGCGCCGGGTGCAGGAGGAGATCACTTGTCCGTGCTTTCGCCCAGGGCAACCAGGTGACGGCCCCGTTGTTCACGGACACGTCGGGACGGAACGCCTCTCTGGACGAGGATGCCAGTCCTGGCGGCGCACCGTCGACGAGCAGGACGGCATGCCCCAGAGACAGCGCCGCCAGATAGGCCCCGAGACCGTCGAGCGATCGGGGACGGGCGATCTCCACCAGGACCTTCCTGTCCGCCCGCAATCGCTGACGCCACTCCTCCCGGAGGGCGCGAAGCTCGGCGACGCTCAGGTTCCCCACCCGGCCATCAACAACCGCGGTCTCGCCGTCGTCCCGCGTCGACAGCAGATCGAGATCTTCTTCCACGTTCACCTCTTCGTGCTGCCCGGGCTCACCGCCTATCAGCTCTGGCAACCCAACCCGCCCGCGGGCATCCGACGTAGTGCCTACTATCCGGCCCCCATCAGGCCTTTCGCGTCCCGGACCGTTGCCGCGATCTCGGCCAGTGACTGCGCACCGTACAGGTCGGCGGCCGACAACACCACGCCGAAGGTGTTGTGGATGCGGTCGGAGAGCTCCAACGCCGTGAGCGAATCTCCGCCCAGCGAGGCCAGATCGTCGGTGACACTGACGGCGACCCCGGGGAGTGACTCTTCCAGCAGTTCAGACACGATGCGCAGCACCTCCTCCTCCTCGGGGGATCCCGGACGCCGGTACGTGAACTTGTACCCGGAGTTCACGTACAGGTTTCTGGCGGCCTCGTGGTCGAGGGAACCATCGGACCGCCTTGGGATGTTGGAGGTGGGGACGACCACGAGTGGTGTTTCAAGGTCTTCGGCCACGTCGAGGACGTCCTGCCGAATCTCTGGTCCCACGCGAAATCCCTCCGGCACGACGATCACTACCACCTGGGGCTCCGAGGATGGCAGCATTTCCGCTTCCACTATCCGAGGATGTTGACGGAGGTCCGCTATCCACCGGACCGTGTGGCCACCCTCCACCGACATTTATTCGCTCCTCCCGGTGCTCGCCAGCCGTTCTCCCAGATCCTGCAACCTCCGCCGCGACATCTTCCCCGCTCCGTCCCGAGGGAGGGCGGCCACGCGGAAAATCCGTCGCGGCACAATTGCCGTGGTTACCCTCGAACGTAGCCACAGCCGCAGCTCAGCCTCGGACAGGCTTTCCCCCTCGGGCACGACAAGAGCGATCACCCTGGCCCAGTCCTCACCTCTCTCCACCGAGCACACGCCTGCGTCGGCAACATCCGGGTGATCGCAGAGAACACTCTCGAGATCTTCGGCATCGAAGGTCTCACCCGCCACCGTGATCCGACTCAGAGAGCGTGGAGCCAGGTAGAGGTAGCCCTCCGGATCCAGCCATCCCTCATCCCCGACACTGACCGAACCGTCCGCGCTCCGGCGCACATCTCCACGAGAGTTGAGATAGACCTGGGCACCTCTCCTGCCAGCACTCGTATACACGGTTCCCTGGACGCCCGGTGGAACGGTCTCCCCGTTCGGACCGACGATCCTCACTTTGGTGAAAAAGCCCTTACCGACTGTTCCCGGCCGCTCCAGCCACTCGTTCCCGTCGACCACCGTCACGCCGACGCCCTCGGTGCTGCCGTAGGTCTCATACACCTTCTCGGGCCCGAGTCGCTGAATCCAGTATCGCTTGAGATCATCGGCACACCGCGCGCTCATGTGTACCAGCGCGCGAACGGAACCCAGGCTTACGTTGCCGTTGTCGGCTTTCTGCATCATACGCAGGTGGAACGGAGTGCTCTGTATCCACCGTACCTGGTGCTCGTCTATCAGCTCCAGGAACGCCGATGCCCGGAAACCGGCTGGAACAACTATCGTGTTCCCATCCGCCAGACCTTCCACCAGGAAGGACATCGACGACGCGTGGGGTGGAATGCTGGCCATCATCTGCACCTGGTGAGGGCGCCAACCAAGAACGGACGTCAATCGCAACGGGCGGGGCTGAGACGGCACCATCCGCGTTCTTACGTCGATGACCCGTCTGCCCTCCCCGCTGGTCCCTCCGGTCGGAAGTACCAGGGCGTGCGGTGGCACCTGCTCCCTGGCGCATCCAGGTCCGGGCGACAACGCGTGGAGCGTGCCCATCTGCGAGGCGTCCAGGACGGCGATGCCAGCCCTCAGCAGGCTTTCGGCAGTCCTGTCCCCGTCGAGCCGTGACCGGAGAGCGACCGGCACGGGGCACCGGAGGGCCGCCACCAGCAACAGATAGGATCCGATCCCATCGGGGCTGTCCACCAGGAGGCACGCGGGCCCGAGCTCGGACAGCCCCGACATCAGCTCGTGCTTGAGCCCTTCGGTCACGCTGTTCAGCTCGTCATACGACATCGCGCGGCCCTCTTCCACGAAGACGAGGGCCTGCCGATCCCGTCCGGTGACGCCCAGGTCCTTCAGGCGAAGATCGAAATCGACGGCGGCAAGGGTCACCCCTCTCCACCTTCCCGGTCTCGATCGGGCAGGCTTCCGAGAGTCAACTCCCCCACCGACGACTCCTCTTCCACCCGCAGACCGGTCGCCTGCGCAAACAGGCCGGAGTCACTGTTACCGACCGCGCAGCACGCCAGGCCCATCGCCGCAGCTGTCAGATACATGCTCTCGTAGAGGACTCCGACGTTCTTCAATGTGGTCGCATAGGCCATGTTCTCGTATTTCCAGCTCAGCCGGGCGAACCGTGCTCCCATGAGGATCAGCACCTGCGGCGACTCTTTGGCACCGGTTGCCATTCGCGCGTTTTCCAGGAGCATGTTGCACTGTGCTGCCGACGCCGCGACAGGTTCCAGCGCGTGTTCCAGCGGACGGTAGCGATACAGTCCCCTCCGGAGCCCTCCACACCGGCTTGTCACCAGATACAACTCAATTTCGTACGCCCCTCCGCCGCTCGGATACGGACGCTCACTGCACTCGTAGCTTCTGGGGTTGCCGTCCTCGACCGGTATGACGCGGCCCACGCGTGCGACGCGGAAGAGAAACTCTCCCAACTGCCGTGCGGTGAGGGGTTCGCTCCCGTGGTCCCGAACCGATTTCCTTCGGGCCACCACCTCGGTGAAGCTGACCTCGCCCGCCTCGAGCCACGATCCCGGGCCGTCGAGTTTCACCAACTCCTGGGCCTGGGCGGTACCGTCCCTCAACGCCGGGGTGGGCGGAAGCGAGCCGGCGAACCGAAAGGTCGCTCCCGACGGCCCGACATGGAGCCCCAGACGACTGGCGTGGTGAAAAGCGACGTCGGCCGGCTGCCGCTGGATCAATATCTCGTCCTGGTCCTCCGCGAGCAGTCCACGGTCGTCAACTTCGCCCAGGACCCCGGTCGCGGTCATCACCGCAAGCAGGCTCACGGCGTCTTCCCGCGACACGCTCCGCAGACCGTCGACCAGTTCCTCCGGGTCACACGCCCGATGCGCGGTCTTATCGAGAAGGTTCCCGATCGGGAGTCCGTGGGACTGCAGCACAAATCCGCGGATCGGGCTGCGAACCTCCAGAGCGTCGGACGCACGCCCCACCGTGACGTACCTGGAGAGTCGCACCAGCCGTCGAGGCATCCTGAGCGGCAGGGACATCCGGGCCGTCCGGCTCGCGGGTCGCACTGTCAACCGGGCATCGCTCCCGGGACTACCGACACTCAGCCTGAGGATTCGCCCCGACAACAGCCTGTTCAGTTCCCGGACGAGTCGTTCGCCTGGTCCTGTCCCAGCCGTCTCGGCGGCACGGACCACGCTTCCGACACTTCGTCGTTCACCGAGCGTCTTGAGGACCTGGTACGCCTCGGCATCCAATCCTCTCAGGACCCACCTCAGCATCAGGGCGTCCTGCTGGTGCCGCACGATGAGAGAATCGTCGCCCGATGGGACGACGGACGCCCAGTCTTCCAGAATCCAAGCGACGTTTGCCCGAGTCGAGGTCGTTTCCCAGTCCGTTGCGGGGAACAGCATGACGTCGAGCTCGGCCATAGACTTCCTCCACGGTGGATGCCCGGGTAGTGATGCCAATGCGCCATCCCGGTCACTAGCGCCGACAGTACGCGGTGTGCACATTCACGGGTAGGGGTCGGGCTGCGACGGTCGAGGGCCGTACGTCCGGCATCGTCTTCGTCCCGGAGTGCGGCCGCGGCCCGGCAGGACCCATCAGAGCGGCGTCCCGGCCGTCGACCCGGGGGGCGTCCTGGCCGCCACCCAACAGGTGCGGCCCAGTACGCCGTTGACGGGTCATCCACGGACGGTCCACCGGAGTCGCCAGGGGCCAGCCCCGACACCTGCCCCGCCGCCACGGCGCGCCTGTTCCCCGTTCCCATCCACCGGCCGTGTCGCACCGCACCGTAGGCGTCCCGGTCCCGGCGCGATCACCAACGCCCACAGCTGTCACGCAATCAGGAGTGTGCCGACCTCACGCGCGCCGGCATCCACGACAGCGACGCCACGCCGGTTGCCAGACTCACCACCGGAAACCGCTGGTCATGCTGCGCTGTGACCCGCAACCGGGGGTCGGCTCCGTAGTCCGACAACACGCCGGAGAGCGACGCCGCATAGATGGACAAGGACTAGATGGTTGACAAGGCAGATTCGCGCATGTCACGACGAAAAGTCGCTATAAACACATGGCGCAAACGCTCCAGCACGAACCAGAGCTGCGGTTGTGAGCGACCAGCGCGTGTGAGACATTGGCGCGGGAAAATAAGCTACATCACCAATTCGGAGGTGTTGCCCGATGACCGACACAAGCACGCGTAACGCTGCAGCGTCTAGGCTACGGGCAGTCAACCGCCAACGAAATATTGAGGAGTTCGAGGCTCGGGCCGCAGCACTGGAGAGCATGCCCCGAGTTATTTTTGTCGAGCTGACCGACAATTGCAACCTCTCCTGCCCGATGTGTCGGTCGGCCGGCAAGTTCGACCGGTCGCGGGTGATGTCGCCCGAACTGTTCAGCAACGTCGCGGAGCAACTCTTCCCCACCGCCGAAATCGTCGACCTTCGAGGATGGGGGGAGAGCACGATCCTTCGCGACTTCCCCCGCTACGTCGACGAGACGCTCGAATACGGGTGCCGGATCCGGCTGGTGACCAACCTGACTGTGCCGAACGAAGCGCTGTGGCGCAAGCTCGTACGGTCGGGAGCCTCGATCGTGGTCTCCTTCGACGCGGCCCGCCCGGAGACCTTCGCCCTCCTCCGCGGTGGCGCGAGACTCGACGTCGTCCTCGACAACCTGCGGATACTCGTAGACGAGGGCCGCGCCTCCGGCATGGGTACCGACAACATCCACCTCAATGTGGTCGTACAGCGGAACGCGCTGGAGGAACTGAGCGAGATCATTTCACTTGCCGGCGAGCTCGGACTGCGCGTCGCGATAAACCCGGTCGTCCTACCCGAGGGTCATCCGGACAACTTGCGCCTCCACCGGAGCAGGCTGGCAGAGGAACTCGATCGGGCGGCGCAACGCGCACAGGAACTAGGTGTCGACGCCCAACTCAATGCCGCCCTGGACCCCGAATGGAGCGACCTCTCCCACACAGACAAGACGTGCACCCACCCGTGGATGTACTGCTACGTCAACTTCCGCGGCCAGGTCGGTTTCTGCGACCATCTCGTCGGCGAGGCGAAGGCGCGGTATCTGCTCGGCGACCTGACGACGACCTCGTTCGCGGAAATCTGGAACGGACAGGCCTACCAGCGGTTGCGGTCGGAGCACGCGCACGGCGCCAAGGCGATATCCGCGATGTTCGACGAGTGTCGCTGGTGCTACGGCAATCGATACGTCGACTTCGACCAGCAAACCTACCCGCCGTACGCGGACCACCTCATGGAACTGAGGCCGGTGCACTGCGCGGGGTTCACACCGCGACCACGAGACCCTGACGGGCCCGCTCGGTGAGACAGGGGCCCGGGGCTCGTACGCCACAGCGGCCGCAGACCGGGCAACGCTCTGCCCGCCCGACAGCCGTCGGCGGTGGCGTCGGGGCGGCCGACGTGCTGTGAGCCGCAGCTCACCTCCGGCGGGGCCAACGGACCTGGGCGGGGCACGACGATCAACCACCCGCTCGACGACCGTGGCCGCCTGCTCCACCTCATGGCCCCCTGGCCGTCTTCCCGAGCTCGAACCCGGACCGCCGTACCTGGCCTGCCGGTGTGACGTCAAGCGCACGTCACGCCAGATAGTCGGCGAGATCCGTGGTCAACGACCGGCCGATGCTGGCCAAGCGGAACCCGCTTCGAGCGTCGATGCTGGCGAGCCGGAGGGAGAGAACCAGACCGCTCTCCGGGTCGGCGAGCGAAACCAGGAATACCCGGGGCGGGCCTTGGGTGACGTACCCGACCGCGCCACTGTGTCCAAAGCTCCGCCTGCCCCAGCCGACACCGAAGTACCGCGGGGCAACGGCCATCTCAAAGCCGAGGCCCCACACATGTTGCTGTCGCGAGCCCTCGTTCAGGATGGCGTGTGGCCGCGTCATCTCCCTGACCACCCGAGCCTCCAGCAGAACCCCACGGCCGGCATGACAGTCGAGAAGCTCACTGTAGAAGCGGCCCACGTCACCATTGCGCGAGAACCCCCCGTGGGCGGGATTGACCCGGGAGAAAAGCTCCCTGCGGGGTGCGTCGGAGACTTCCCGGAATGTCGCGGAGGGCCCACGTGCGTGGAGGGGTGCGTAGTCCTCCACAACGGGATGCAGCAGACACAGGCTGTCCGCGCCGACGGGCTGCGCGACAACCTCCTCAACCACCGCGTCGATCGGTCTCCGGAACACCCGCTCGACACTTGCGGCAAGGAGGTGCCAGGCATCAGTCGTGTTGTATACAGGCTGTCCGACCCACCGGGCGGGCCGTTCGTCGTCGCGCCCGATCGTCGCGACGTAGGAGTCGAACGACCGCAGGTATGGATTGTCATGGGACGGCCTGAGCCCACTGGAGTGCGCGAGCAAGCTCAGGATGTCGACAGACTTCCACTGCCCGGTATCCGGTACGTCGACGAACTCACGTACGGGTGCACCGAATTCCATCATGCCGTCCTGCACCGCCTTCGCCAGGCATACGGCAACGAACGGTTTGACTCCACAGTACAGGCGACCGACGTCGGAAGTCCTGGAGGATCGCTCAGGCGAGCATCTGCCAATCGCGACATCGGCGACCAACCGTCCGTGATGGGAGACGAAGACGTACGCACCCAGGACTTCGCCCGAATCTGTCCAGGAGTTCAGCAGCCCCCGCGTCGCCGGAATGGGGTCGAGGGAAATGTCACTCCTATCGTGGTCCACACTCGCCATGACGTCGAAGACCTCTATCCACGGGAAGGTGCCCTATAACCGAACGTCCATGCTCAGAGACTAGGCGATGACTCCCGTCTCCGCGTGACTGATCAGGTGGTGGTTACGGCGGTGGGTAGCCAGGGACGGCCGGCGGCGAGTTCGGTGAGGGCGTTGATGATGTTGCGGCCGTGTGCGGTGGCGGTGGCGAGGTAGGAGCGGATCAGCGC